>NZ_JBFPKM010000022.1:0-123509 GCF_040948755.1 Paraburkholderia sp. BR13444
TTCGGAGGAGCCGCCGCCATCGGAGGAGCCGCCGCCGTCGGAGGAGCCGCCGCCATCGGAGGAGCCGCCGCCTTCGGAGGAGCCACCGCCATCGGAGGAGCCCCCGCCGTCGGAAGAGCCACCGCCATCGGAGGAGCCGCCACCGTCGGAAGAACCGCCACCGTCGGAGGAGCCCCCGCCGTCGGAAGAGCCACCGCCATCGGAGGAGCCGCCACCGTCGGAAGAACCGCCACCGTCGGAGGAGCCGCCGCCATCCGAGGAGCCGCCGCCATCGGAGGAGCCGCCACCGTCGGAGGAGCCGCCGCCATCGGAGGAGCCACCGCCGTCGGAGGAGCCGCCGCCATCGGAGGAGCCACCGCCATCGGAGGAGCCACCGCCATCGGAGGAGCCGCCGCCATCGGAAGAGCCACCGCCATCGGAGGAGCCGCCACCGTCGGAAGAACCGCCGCCGCCGATTGAAACACCGCCGGCAACCGGCAACGACGCGTAACAGCGTATTTCGCAATACCGTGCAGCCGGCGAATGCCTTCGCGCATCGCCCTGCACGGTCTTTCAATTTTCATTAGGAGAAAATCGATCATGTTTCCAGCGGCTCGGAAAGGCGATGCGATCGGACATGGCGGTTCGATCGCTGGGGGTTCCCCGACGGTCTTCATCAATCAAATGCCTGCTGCGCTCGTCGGTATGAGCTCTGCCGTTTGCACGCTGCACCCCGGCTCGCAAGCTGTGGTCGCGGGTTCGGGCACGGTATTGATCAACAACGTGCCGGCGGCATTGGTTGGCGGCCAGGTTTCATGTGGCGCCGCGTGTTCCGCTGGCTCGCCAGACGTGCGCATCGGTTCATGATGACGATGGTGGCCGCGTGACGACGGGACTCGCGGGAATCGGCGGCGAGCTGGTCAGACTGCCCGGCGTCGTATTGCCCGTCGCCTGTGTCGGACCGTTGGTCGATCGCTGTGAGCGCCTCGGCGACCTGGTCGACCGCTTTCGAATGCGTCGTGCGCTGTCTGGCATTCTGTGCGGCGGCTCGGTCGATGTGATCAGCGGCAGCAAAATCTGCCTGCCTGCCGACGAAACCGACTTCAGGCTGCGCGGCCGTCTTCCGCTTGCATGGTCGCGTTGTTATTCGAGCGCGCAGCATGCGCTCGGACTGCTCGGGGTTGGCTGGCGCACGAACTGGGAAGTCACGCTGCATAAGCGGGACGATCAACTGCTCTATACCGACGAATACGGCAGCACGCTCAGCGTGCCGTTTCCCGAGCGGGGGACACAGGTAATTGCGTCGGCTGCGCAATTGCACATCGCGCATCGGAGCGACGGACGCCTCGTCGTTGCGGATCTGACGCCGCATTACCGCGTGTTCGGGGAATTCGACGCCAACGGAATCGCACGGCTCAAATACGTCGAGGATCTGCGTCAGCAGCGGATCGGCCTGATCTGGGACCCCGACGGGCGCTTGCTGCGCATGCGCGGGACCTGCGGCCACGAGCTGCGCATGCACTATGAAGCGCGGATGGGACCGCGTCTGAGCGCTGTCGAGTGTGTCGACGGCGGTCCAACCGGCGCGCTGGTCCAGTACGGCTACAGCCAGCATGGCGAACTCACCGAGGTGCGCAACCGGGTCGGCGAAATCGTGCGTCGCTTTGCATACCGCGATGGGCGGATCGTCGAAGAAGCAGACGCGCTCGGCATGGCGACACGCTACGAATGGCAGACGATCGGCGGCGCCGCGCGCGTGGTTCGACGAGTCACGTCGGAAGGCGCGCGTGATCGCTTCGCTTACGACTTCGATAGCCAGACCAGTGAGGTCAGCGATGTCTTCGGCAACGCGGCGCATTGGCAATACGACGAGCAGGGCCGCGTGCAGTCGCACACGGACTTCGACGGCCGACGCTACCGGTTCGGCTACGACGCCGCCGTCGCGCCGGTCACACTGCAACTGCCCGGCGAGCGGGAGGTTCGCATCGAATACGATGCGCTCGGACGCGTCGCGTGCGAGACGGACCCGCAGGGCGCCACCCGCTCGACACAGTATGCGTTTGCGTCACGCGAGCCCGTGTCGGTCGCGTTGAGCGATGGCCGTGCGTGGATGTGGGCACGCAACGATCGCCTACAGCCATTGCACTATCAGACCCCGTCGGGAGAATTCACGCGTTTCGAATATGGCGAGGCTGGTGATGTCGTACGCTCGACGGATGCGCTGGGGACCGTCACGACCTTCGCGCATAACGCGTGGGGGCAGGTGACGCGTCGCACGGAAGTCGGCGGGAGGACGACGCGCTACGAGTATGACGTCAATGGTTACGTCGTGAGCGTGACCGACGCGCTCGGCGCCGTCACGCGAATCGAGCGCGATGGCCTCGGCCGGCCGTTGACCATCACGCGCCCGGACGGACAGGCCGAGCGTCATGGGTGGAATGCGGCTGGCCAGCGCACGTCGTTCGTTGGCCCGAGTGGCCGAAGCCGGCACTGGTATCGAGACCGGCGCGGCAATGTCCTACGTGCGGTCGACGAAGAGGGTCACGTGATCGTGCGTCGGTACGATGCACATGGGCGTCCGGTTCGAATCGAAGGCGCGAACGGCGCGGTGCAGGTGCTTCGGTGGAATGCGAGCAGTTGCCTGTCGATCTCGGACGCCGATGGCGTGGAACGCAGCTTCGACTATGCGGCTAGCGGGCAGGTCCGTTGTCTCACGTGGAAGGCGGGCGAGCAACAGCGTTGCGAAACGTTCGACTACGACCGTGCGGGCCGTCTCACCCAGCGAGAAACCGCGCATAGCCGCTATATCTATCACTACGGGCCGGGCGGATTGCTCGACGGCGTGATCCGCGAGCCGACACCGGAAGGCGAGCTACTCGGTATCGGAGCGGATGAGATCCGCTTCGAACACGACGCCGGTGGCCGTCTGATCGCCGAGCACGGCGCAAACGGCACACTGCGTTACACGTACGACGCCGCTGGACGCGTTGTCGCGACTCAGCTGCCGCAGGGGCAGGAGCTGCGTACGCGCCGCTTCGAAACCGGCGACATCGCGTTCATCGAACTGGGCGAACGGCAGATTGCGCGCTTCTGGTATGACGCGATGAGGCGTCCGGTTGCGCGCACGCAAGGTCGCTTGCGCACGCATACGGGCTTTTCGCCGCTCGGCTTGCCGGTGTGGTGGCGCTCGGTGACGGGGCGCGACGTGGATACGCCGGGCTCCGCGACAGAATCTGTCACCGAATTGTGGCGCGAAGCCGATTACAGTCTCGCTGACCTGATCGTCAGGACAGGCGGAGAGAGCGACGGTCAGATGTGGTACGACTACGACCGGCGTGGGTGTCTGTTGCGATCGGTGTCGGAGAACGGGGACATCGAGTATTTCACGTGGGACGCCGCTGGCAATCTGCTCGATACGCCTGGCGGCAGCTGGTTCCCGGCCGTGTATCCGGACCACCGGTTGCGGGAATGCCGGGGACATCGTTACGACTACGATGTGTGGGGACAATTGGTGCGTAGAAGCGGCCGCGACGATACGCTATCGCTTGATTGGGATGCGGAGGGGCGCATCATCGCCGCGCATCGCAACGGCTATACCGTGCGCTACCAGTACGACGCAATCGGTCGGCGTATCGCGAGGCGTGTCGAATCCACTGCGTCGCGGCGCACGCAGCAGCTATCGATGCCGGAGCGCGACGAGCTCACGCGCTTTTTGTGGCAAGGGCACAGACTGATCCAGCAGCACCGCGCGATGGAACTGCGCACCTACCTGTATCAACCCGAGCCCGACGGCTCAACCGGCTTCGCGCCGCTCGCTCGCGTGGACCAGACCCTCGCCGATGATGGCGCGATCAAGAGCACGCAGGTCTATCACTATCACACTGACGTGGCCGGTACGGCCGTCGCGCTCACGGACGAGACGGGCGGGGTGGTATGGCGTGGGCGTTATCGTGCGTGGGGCGGTCTCGTGACGCCGGAGTGGCAAAGCAGCGACGCGTTTGCGCAGCCGCTTCGCTATGCCGGCCAATACGCCGACGATGAAACCACGCTGTATTACAACGGCGCGCGTTTTTATGATCCTCACGCGGGCCGCTACATCAGCCCCGATCGCAACGGCGAAGCCGGAGCCAGTCCATACCGCTACGCGCCGAATCCGCTGACGTGGTGCAATCCTCTTGGCCGCGCGACGCCGGGAGCGTCTTCGTGCGTCGTCGTCGCGGACGCGTCATGCATCGATGACGCGTCGGACCCGGCTCAATACGTTGCCGGCGTCGTCGAACAACTCCACGACGTAACTAGCTGGGACCCGGCCAAGTTCTGATTCGAAAGTCACATGGAAGTCGAGCCAGTCGTTTTTCCGGTATCGGGAAAGACCGCTGGCGTTGACGGTTTCCCGGCGCAGCTGCGTCTCGCCGTTGTCGTAGATCACCACGGCTACCGACGTTGCGGCCGGCAACGCGTGCTCGACGCCGGGCGTGACCACATGCCTGTCGAATCCATTCCGATGTATGCACACACGGACGTCGTTTGCGCGTAGCAGAGAGGCCTTCCATGTCGCTTCGTCGGGACGTTGAGAGCCCGGGACGGGCGGATCGTCATTCAATACCGACTGCTGAACTCCGCGCCACTTGAAGCTGATGCCCGCGTAGGCCTCGTAATCGGCGAGCGTGCGTTCAGCCCCGAGTCCATACTCGCCGAACTCGGCGTCAGCCAGCGTTTGTCCGTCGATACCGAGCAGCGCACGATTGCGCTGCAATGAGCGCTCGTTGCGCTCGTGCCAAGGCTCGTCGATTTCGCCCCGTTCCTTGGCCTCGTGACTGTGGTCGTTCCACATCTTGACGCGGTAGGAACGCAGGTATTCGTGCCACCCGATCAGCCTGTGCGGACTGTACAGGTCATAGCCGTGGGTGAACGCACGGACGGCAAGCGAAATTTCTTCGCCGTGAAAGAAATAGTCGGGATCGTGCTGGACCACTTTGGCAAAGTGACCGTCGGCAAATGCGAAGTGTGCGCTGAAGAAGCGCGAACGGACCGGGCGAGCCCGGGTTCTCCAGTCGGAAAGTGTCTTCGAGCGGAACAGGACGACTCCTTCCCTGGAAAACTTCGCATAGGCCAATATCCTCGGCTCGTCGCTCGATCGAGCATCGTCGTTTTCGGGGTCGTACATCGGAAGGTAAGCGGTCAGAACCGGTTTCGGGCTTTCATCGCGTAGCGACTCCAGCATCTCGATTGCGAGCGTGTCCCATCCGTCGACGAAGCGGTGGTGCGAGTCGAGTTGCAGCGTGTAGCGCTCACCGCTGTATCGCTGCTGGACCAGATTGCGGGCCCAGCATGCGCCCTGCGTCATCATGTGGGGGACGTCGATCAATTCGATCTTCGCTTCACGATGACCGAGATGGTGAACGGTCCAGTTGTCGGCCTGTTCGGCTCGCCAATCGCCAAAGCCCTGCTGCCAGAACTGGATCACCGTTTCGTCGTGCGCATGCTGCCAGCAGACGATGATCCGCAACAGATCTGGCCTTCCAGCTTTGTCGATCAAATCCAGCAGGGTGGGGACCAACTGCGGGTCGCGATAACTCGCGATTTGCACGAAGATCGAGTTCGGTGGTGCGACGGGTATCTCGGTCATGCTAGTTGCTTCTGGTAGACGTTCGCCGTTGATAGTCGGTTTAAAGAATGGTCATCGTGACTGTTGCGGTTGCCTGGATCTTGCCGGCGGTTGGCGTCGCTGTGCCGACGCGCAGCACGGTCGCCTCGAGTGCGAACGGCGATTGCATCGCGCCCCGCGGTGCGTGGACGAGGGTGCTCGACGGATCGTTGGGCCGGAAAACGGTTTTGCTTGAAACGTCCCGCAAACGAATCGCAAGATGCGTCGCGCCGGTGTTCTTCAACATACTGCTATCTTCGGTATCGGGGGTTCCGGAAAGTGCAGCGGTGATCGAAGCCGGTGGCGTGGGACCGGTGCAGAGCACCGTAAAGTCGACTGGCTGGGTCGGCCCGCTCGTGGTCGACACATCGCTTGGGCCGAACGTGCCGAAATCGATGTTCAGTGCGCTGGTATTGACCGAGCAACTCGGAAGAACCTTGACGTTGATGCTGCCGCCTGTGATCGTCACGACCCGACTGCCGTCACCATCGGCAATGCCGGTTCCCAAGGTGTTGAACACCACGTCGACGTTGCTCGCGATGTCGCCGGTTTTGACCAGTTCGATCAGGAACTGCGAGCCAATGCCGAAGCGACCGTAGATCACCTGATTGGGCTCGCCGGCGGGAAAGGATGGCGTAAACGGAAGTGGCGAATTCGTGCCGCTCGCGCGAAGGTAGGTCACACGAAAGCCGATTCCGGGAACGTTGGTGTTATAGACCCCTGACATCGTGGACGGCGTTGCGTTGAAATAGCCGAATGTGACCGTGCCCCCGTTGGTGCAGTCCGCGAAGTTCCCATAGGTAGCGTACGCCGGCGACAAGCCCGTGGCGATCACCGAGCCGACCGGTAAGCCCGGATCGATCGATACCGAGCTTTCCTGAAACGGTATGTTGACCGCTATTGGATACCCCGCGATGTAGCCTTGAGACAGCAGTTCGGAGATTTGTGCAGGCTTCAACTGGGTGCAGGTGGCGAACGCGAGATGGGGTATCGCGAAGCAAATCAGGATAAAAAATTGAACGAGTCTTTTCATTGGAGCTTGTTGGTTGACCGGCGGACTGTAGGGGCCGACAGCGGAGAAAGTACGCAGATGCGCGCACATTGCCTCAACCGTCGAACTCGTCCCATTTAGCGAGTAAATCGGCGGGAATGATATGGGCGAGTTCTGAAAACCGTTTGCCGACCATTCGTTCCGACTGGCGCAGCAAAACAATGACGGGACTGCTCGGTTCGTTTTGCTCGAACCACATGCGTGTTTCCTGAATGGCTGCGAGCGCGCTCCAGCGATCCGTTGGACACGGCGCGGTGATTGGCGGATCGGCCGGCGCGTCGGACTGCGCGAGGGTTGCCGTAGCGACGCTAGCCGGCGCCGGTCCACCCACGATATCGTTGTCCTGCTCGTTGGCGGCTCGGGCGGCCGCTGGCGCCGGCGCGGACGCGCCGCCGCCGTCCACCCGATGCTGCGCGAATGGCTGCAGCGCTCGGGACAACGCGCCGAGATCGGGCGCATCGACGCCGAGCGTCTCATCGCACCAGGCAGCGATGCGCTGCGTCAGACCCTGCGCTTCGACCAATGCGGCAATCGCCGCGTCGCGTCGGCCCCACCATTCCTTTAGCAAGCGGGCAACGGATTCAGGGGCGAGCGCGTCCTTCTGGCGCGGCGTCGCGAATGATTTTTCGATATCGCGCAAATGCAGTTGCAGCCCGGCCGCCCGCGGCATCGGGATGTCGCGCGCATCGGCCAGCATGCCATCCGGTTCGACGAGTCCGCCGATTGCGTTGGCGAACATCGCCGGGTCCGGTTCGCCTTCGAACACTGGCAGCGGGTGGAGCGCTTCGCCATAGCATTCGAACATCGCCAGCAGCACAGCCAGTCCGTCGCGCAGGCCGGCCGCGCCGTCGAGCCGGGTTCGACAACGCAGCAGGATCACCGCGAGGCGGATGTCTTTCGTCCGCAGCAGCAGCGCGCGGCAATCGCGTTCGATGTCGGCCCAGTTGGCCGTTGGCGGCACGTCGACGAAGTCGCCGTACTGCGCTTCGGCGCGTGGGGCCGCGGCCGCCTGCAGCATCACGAAAGCCGGATCGTATTCGAGATCGGGACCGCAAGGCGCGTGCGCCGACACCGGTTCGAGCAGATCGGCGTGGCGCAGCACGACGGCGGGAGTGTTGGCGTTCATGCGAAGGAACTCCGGGGTCGGTCGTTGTACTGTTCAGGTTCGAAAACCATGCCGACGATCGGAAGGTCGTCGACGGAATCACCAAGCCACGTCGAGTAGCCGAGTCTCTGAGACGTGCCGATGCAGGCGGGTGGCGCCGCGCGCGGGTTGACGAGCAGCTTGACCTCCCACGCGTATTCATGGCCGACGAAGGCTCGCACCCATTCGACGAACGTCGGCAAGTCCTCGCCGTGCGGCGTGAGGCGCAGATACTGATCGAGGTCGAGCGGACCGACGACGAGCCGGAACTTGTGTTGCCGGTCGGGAATGGCCTCGCCGAGCTGCGCGCATTCACCGATGATCGCCGCGGGCCCCGGCACCCCGAGCCTCGTATGTTCCGATGCGCACAGGTGGATCCAGTGCGGCACGAACTCCTCGATGGTCATCGGAACACCGAAGTAATGCGAGAGCGTCGCCTCGATGCCGTACGGCGTTCGCGCCTCGCGCACGAGGTGCGCCGCCGCGCTGTAACGCGAGTGCGTGGGCAGACAGGACTGCCCCGCCTCGGCCGGATCGACGCCGATCAGACTGGCGACGTAGAACGAAAACGTTTCGTCGCCGGCACGGTCGAGCGACGCGGTGGCTTGCCCTGAAGCCCACGCGCGATAAAACTGCGACAGTGCGCGGTGATGGAACAGATCGACGAGCCCGACGAGCGCATGATCCTGGTGGCTTTCCACACGACTGTGCGCCAGCTCCGTCATATGCAGCGGCAGCGGCCCTTGCGGCCCCCACAGGCCGAGCCCGAACAGCCGCACGTCGAGGCGGCCGTCTCGCGTGCCGAGCGACGCGATTTCGCGCGGCGCAAAGGCCAGTGTGGGCTGCTGACCGATCCGGAACGGCTCTTCTTGCGGCAGGCTCGCGGTGCCCGGCAACGGCATCAGCGGGTCGCGCGCGGCGATCGCGCGCAGCAGGCTCAGAAAGCCGGACTGCCACGGCGTGTCGGGATCGAACCAGGCGTCGAGCGATTGCGGATTGAGCGATGATCGCGTCGGCGCAACGGCGCTCGCAAATGTCCCAGCCATGCTCATACCGCTCCGCGTCCGCCCATGCGCGGCCGCCATTGGGTAATCAGGCCACGTTGCATCGAACGAAGTTCGGTTTCCGTGAACACGTTGATCGAAACGTGGCGCGCGAGGTAGTGCTCGAGCACCACGCCGAACAGATACGGGCTGATGCCCGAGAAGCCGGTTTCATCGACCGTCAGTTCGCAGCGCACGCCACGCCCATAGACGAGGAGTCCGTCGCCCGGCAAACGCCGCACCACCGGTTCGGTGCGTGCGCCGACCAGTGCCTCGATTTGCCGTGCCTGTTCGCGCTCGCCCGGCGCGATGAAGAGGCCGAGCATGTTGCGCAGCGCCTGGCCGCCGTCGCCGTGGTCGAGTTCGGCGAGCGGCATGTAGTTGAAGCTCAGCTGCCGGATCAGACGCCACGCCGTTTCACCGCTCGCGTACGGCGCGCGCGGCGCGCTCGGTGCATGCACGAGGCGCACGCCTTCGATCGGCACGGAGTCGGACATCGTGAGGTCGGTTTTGCCGTTACGCGGAATCAGGCGCGGCAGGTCACGGTTCGTGACCCACGCCTCGACCGACAGGTAGCGGATGTCGTCGGCGTACGGCGCCTCCGCCTGATCGACGAGCGACACGTAGACCTCGGTGCCGATATACGGCGTGCGGGTGCCGTACCTGCGCGCATTGGCCGACAGCGCGCGCTGCTCGCGACGCACCGAAAAATAGCGGCCGTGGTTGCCCACGTCGCTATGCAGTGTCTGATAAAGCGGATTGAATTCGACTTCGAGCGAAGTCTGCGCCCGTTGACCGAATACGCGGGACACCGAAAAAATCTCATAGTCGAGCGGCCGGGTGCGGTCGGCGAGCAGATGAAAATCGGTTTGCGCTCGATTGATTTCGACGCGATCGGTGCGTTTGCGAAACAGGTTGATGACCGGTGTACAGAACAGCAGAAAACGCGCTGCGTCGACGTGCGTGGCAAGCTCTTCCGGCAGACGGTCGAGCAGCAGCACGATCTCCGCTTCCTTGCTGTCCACGCGCGCGAGACCGGCCGCGAGCTGGGTCAGCGCGAAGAAATAGAAGCGCTGGCGGCATGCGAAGTATTCCTGCAGCAGGTTGTGGCCGTGAAACGTATTCCAGGCAAGCGGCAGCAGGCACTGCTCCGCTCGCAGACCTTCGAATGCGACCGGCGTTTTCGCGACCACGTGCCCTTCGTCTCGCGATGCACCATACGCGCGCACGACCGAAGCGACGCTACCGGCATGGATCAGCTCGAACAGATGCGAAGCAATCCGTTCGTCGCCACCGATGTAGATGGGCAGCCGGTCGAAGTTCGTCATCTGGCTGAACTTCACTTCGCCGGTTGTGCGCAGGCGCAGCCGCAAAGCGCCGCGCAATTGCACGTGCGGCAGCAGATGGCGATCGGTGTCGGGGATATCCGGCGGCACGGCGGTAAGCCGGGCTTCAACGATCTCGATAGGCCATAGCGTGACGTCCTGGCTGCTGCGGAATTCGCACGCGGTTTGCTCGCCGGGCGGGATGACCGAGCGCAGCATGCTATCCCGGGGCACTTTCAGCCCTTTCGTGAAATCGCCTTCACGCAGGCTCGGACGCAACTGCGCGACCGCGATCGCCGGCGTCGGCGCGACGTAATTCGGATAGACCACTTCGAGCAGGCGCTGCGTAAAGCGCGGAAACTCGGCATCGAGTTTGATCTGCGTGCGCGCCGACATGAAGCAGAATGCCTCGATGAGCCGCTCCACGTAGGGGTCTGCCACGTCGATGCCCTCCATGCCAAGGCGGCGCGCGATTTTCGGGTGCTGCGCGGCAAACTCGCCGGCCATTTCCCGCATGTACGTCAGTTCGCGGCTGTAGTAGTCGAGAAATTGCGGGTCCATGTCAATTTCCCCTGCCGGTATCCGCGTCGAACGTGACGTGATTCGTTTCGATGTCGAATGCGCTCTGGATGCGAAATTCCAGTGGATAGGGCGACCAGCGCATGAGGCCGTGAATCTCGAACACGAGCTGGTTGTAGCGTACGGGGTTCTCGCTATTGAGCGGCCGGATGCGCAGCGACTCGGGAATCAGACGCGGCTCGAAGCGCACGATTGCGTTGCGTACCATCTTCTCGACGGTCTCCCAGTTGCGACTGGCGAGGTAGCTGCCGGACAACGCGGGGATGCCGTAATTGACGACCGATTCGGCTAGCATCGGGTAGCGCGCGATGTCCATTTCGTCGTCCAGGTTCGTCGTGTTGAGCAGCAGGCTCAGATCACGCTGGATGATGCGGCGCATGCCTTCGCTGTTCGGCGCATAGGCGTCGGGCCGCTCGCTGCGCCGCGCGGGTGCGTCGTCGAGCAGGCGGTCGATCAGCGACGGCATATAGGCTTGCCGGTGCCGCGCGTCGGACCTGGTCATACGCGCGCGTCGTGATTGAACCGGCATTCGGCGATGTCGAGCAGGCCGACGTCGCCCTTGTCGGTGCTCCAGGTTTTCTGGCCGAGCGCAATCACGCCCGTTTCTCCAACGTCTTTCCAGGTGGTTTCGCGCGCGAGCCGGGTGGCGGCGGAGCCAGTTTCCGAGCCGGGATAGCGCACCGGCAGATAGCCGCGCAGGACAGTCGCGTCGCGTAGGCCCACGACGGCCGAGCGCCAGACGAGGTCGGTCAACGCGGTGACCGGACCGAGTGTCAGCGATTTCATCGAGTCGAACGGCACCCAGCGATAACCGCCCGCGACGGTCAGCTCACACACCGGACCCAGCCGGCTGTCGCTATCGGTCAGCCACTCGAATTCGCCGATCTGCGTGCTTTCGCCGCGCGTGGCCGGCGCGGCGTCCAACGCGGCGCCGCGCAGTTCGTCGGCGGCGGCGAGATTGCCCTCGCCGAGTTCGAGGTTGGCTTGCAGCAGTGTTTTCACCCATTCGGGCAGCGGTTCGATCTCGCCCGGCGTGCGCTGACCCGCGAACACCTCGGCGCGGAACATCTCGCTGCGGATCAGCCCGCGATACATCTGGGCGCGCGATGTGCCTTCCGGCTCGAGCGTGGCCCACGTCTGCAACTGCTGTAGCGCGCGGTTCCATTCGCCGTCCAGGCACAACAGCTCGAACAGCAGCCAGCGTTCGCGCACGTTCGACGGATGCTTGCGCACTTTGTCGATGGTTTGCTCCTTCAGTTCGCGGTAGGTCTGCGCGTCGAGCAGGCTGCTAAGGATTGGAGGGTCCGACTTGGGCAGGTCAGCGGTTATGTTCATCTGAAAATGCAGGCTCTTCGTATTCGATCGATTCAGGCATGGCGATGTGGCTGTCCATGCTGACCAGGTGATGTTCTTCGCGTGCGAGCAGCGCGGTCCTGCTCGCACGGTGTGCGGGAATTCCGCGCGGCGCGAGCAGCGCGAGGATCTCGTGCGTTCGGTCCGCCTCGAAAATCTGCTCGGCACCGAACGAGTCAAGACCATCGAGCAGGGTGTCGATGTTCTTCCCCTGCGTCAGCAGGTCGAACACGGACGCTTCCGTCTGCGACGGATCGACAAGTTCCGCGAACGGATCGGGAGGTGACCCGATGAGCGACTCGCTCTGAGCTTCGGCCGACGCCTTGGGCTCGGGCCCGTTCTCGCTCTTCCGGTTCAGCAGCGCGTCACGGTATTCGAGCGTGAGCGCGGCGAGCGGGTCCGCTTCATCGATGTCGGCTGCCAGAAGCTTTGCCATGCCGTCGTGTCCGCCGCGTTGCGCTGAATGCGGTTCGCGCCGCAACTGCAGCGGATCGTCATCGTCATCGTCGGCTAGTGCGATCAGGTCGCTGAAGTCATCCGGCTTCGTGAGCACGGGCTCGATCCGGTCCGCGGGCGGATTCACGCTCGACGGTGGTGTCGGGACGGATTCTTCAGGCGCGTTCGCTTTTTCGAGAGGCGGGTTCAGTAACAAATCGGGCATAAGCTGAAGGTCGGGATGCGCGCTCGGAGCAGCGTCGGACGAACACGCCACGCCGGCGCGACCGTTGCGCGAAGCGGTACGAACGAGCCCGAGAGACTGGATGGTTCGTGCGAACGTCCTGAGCGCACCTGCCTCGAAAGGCGAATGGTCCCAGCGAGCGTGATATCCAGTCATGGCTTGGCCGGTATGCAGTGGCGAATCAGATCTGCCTGTAAAGCGCGCATTGGTAAAAGACTCTCCCGACGCAGAAATAAAAGGATCACCAACTAAAAATGCGGGTTGGCGTCTGGCAGATGTGAATGCTACTTCGCGCATCTCGAGCGGAATATGGGCGACGGCCCAAATACACGCAGCGATCGACCGGCTATCCTTGTCGCTCGATCAGTGTGGCCAGCACGCTTTTTCGGATACCTGCGCGCGGTGTGCCGGATGCCACGGCAGAGCCGCGCTTTTTCGCAACAAACATCTTCACCTGCAACGTCATCATGTCCATTTCACGCCACGCGTTGTTCGGCAAGCTCGGCGCGACGCTCTTCAGGAGCATCGAATCCGCTACGGCGTTTTCCAAGCTGCGCGGCAACCCGTATATCGAGCTGGTGCACTGGCTGCACCAGCTGCTCGCGCAGTCCGATAGCGACCTGCACCGCATCGTCAGACACTGCGGCATCAGCCGCGAGCTGCTCGAGCGGGACCTGCAGAGGGCACTTGCCGCGCTGCCGTCCGGGGCGAGCGCGCTCACGGATTTTTCGCATTATGTCGAGACGGCAATCGAGCGCGCGTGGGTCGTCGCGACGCTGGCATTCGGCGACGCGCGGATTCGCGGTGCATGGCTGATGGCGGCGCTTGTCGAGACGCCGGATTTGCGGCGCTTGCTGCTGGCCATTTCGCCGGAGTTCGGCAAGATTGCCGTCGACGGCCTTCACGATGCGTTGCCGGCCTGGATCGTCGGTTCCCCCGAAGAGAAGGACACCCCGTACGACCAGAGCGACTTTTCGTCCGCGGTGCCGGGCGAGGCGTCCGGTGCGCTCGCAGCCTCGGCGAAGGGCGCGGCGGCACTTGCGCAGTTTTGCGCAGATCTGACCGCACGTGCGCGCGCCGGTGAAATCGATCCGGTGGTTGGCCGCGAAGTCGAGATTCGCACGATGATCGACGTGCTGTTGCGGCGGCGCCAAAATAATCCGCTTCTGACCGGCGACGCCGGGGTTGGCAAGACGGCGGTCGTCGAAGGTCTCGCGCGCGCGATCGCGGCCGGCGAAGTCCCGCCGAAACTTGCCGACGTGCGGCTGTTGAGCCTCGACGTCGGTGCGCTGCTTGCGGGCGCGAGCATGAAGGGCGAATTCGAGGCCAGGCTGAAGTCGGTACTCGAGGAGGCGGCGAAGTCGGCGGCTCCGGTCGTGCTGTTCGTCGACGAGATTCATACGCTGATCGGCGCCGGTGGTCAGGCCGGCACCGGCGACGCGGCAAACCTGCTGAAACCGGCGCTCGCCCGCGGCACGTTGCGCACGATCGGCGCGACGACGTGGGCCGAGTACAAGAGGCACATCGAGAAAGACCCGGCGCTCACGCGGCGCTTTCAGGTGCTGCAGATCGCCGAGCCCGAGGAGCCGTCCGCGATCGACATGGTCCGCGGACTCGCGCGCACGCTCGCGAGCCATCATGGCGTCGTGGTTCTCGACGAAGCGATTCGCGCAGCCGTGACACTGTCGCATCGCTATATTCCGTCGCGTCAGTTGCCGGACAAGGCGATCAGCCTGCTCGACACCGCCTGCGCGCGCGTCGCGCTATCGCAGCATGCGCCGCCGCGCGAATTGCAGCGGATTCGCGAGCGCTTGCAAGCGGCGCGCGTCGAAGCCGAGCTGCTCGGGAACGAGGTGCGTATCGGGCTTGGCAGCGAGGCCGCGCTGGCCGACGTCAACGCGACCATCGCAACCCTCGAGTTCGAGGATCGTGTTGTCGAAACCGCCTGGCAGACCCAGTCCGAGGCGGCGAAGGCGCTGGCGGGCGCGCGCGAGGCCGTGAGCGCGCGCGCCGCAGCAGGCGGACCTGAGACCGACGCGCGCGATAGCGCGGCGAGCGAGCTGCAGACGTTGCGCGAGCTGGAGCGCACGTTATCGAACCTGCAGGCGGCTACGCCATTCGTGTTTCCGGAAGTCGGCGAAGCGATCGTCGCCGACATCGTCTCTGACTGGACCGGTATTCCAGTCGGACGCATGATCACCGACGAGGTAAGCGCCGTGCAGATGCTGCCCGCCACGCTGGCGGCGCGCGTGATCGGCCAGCACGACGCGTTGCAACAGATCGGCGAGCGCGTGCAGACGGCGCGCGCCGGGCTCGCGGACCCGCGCAAGCCACTCGGCGTCTTCCTTCTCGCGGGACCGTCCGGCGTCGGCAAGACGGAAACCGCGCTCGCGTTGGCGGAGGCGCTCTACGGCGGCGAACAGAATCTCATCACGATCAACATGAGCGAATACCAGGAGGCGCATACGGTCTCGGGACTCAAGGGCGCGCCGCCTGGCTACGTCGGTTACGGCGAGGGCGGTGTGCTGACCGAAGCGGTGCGCCGACGTCCGTACTCGGTCGTGCTGCTCGACGAAATTGAAAAGGCGCACGGCGACGTGCATGAAATGTTCTATCAGGTGCTGGACAAGGGCTACATGGAAGACGGCGATGGTCGCTATATCGATTTCCGCAATACGACCATCCTGATGACCAGCAATGTCGGCGCCGATCTGAGCGCGAGCCTATGCGCGGACGAAATGCTTGCACCGGATTTTGACGGTCTGCGTTCCGCGCTTGCGACGGAATTGCTGAAGGCGTTTCCGGCCGCCTTCCTCGGGCGTGTGACGCTGGTGCCATATCGTCCGCTGGGCTCGGATTCGCTCGCGCGGATCGTGCGTTTGCATCTCGATCGCGTCGTTCGGCGCATGGCGGATAACAACGGCATCGCGCTGAGCTATGCGTCGGAGGTGGTCGACTACATCGTCGGGCGCTGCCTCGTGCAGGAGACCGGGGCGCGTCTTTTGATCGGCTTTATCGAACAGCACGTGCTGCCGCGCCTCGCACGGCAGTGGCTCGATGCGTTTGCAGCGAACAGCGCGCTCACGCATATGACAATTGAGGTGACCGATCCGGCTGCGGCACCTGCGGATGCGCTCGTGGTCTGGGCTAGCTGCTGATGCATGCTCCGAATTTATTCAGGTTTGTTTACGAAAATGAACGAAGGCTGCCATTCAATCGCTGCATCTCGCGAGCACTCTTTTTGGCATTTTTTTTGCATAGCAATGGCGCTCGCATTTGACATCGTTTTCACATGATGCATGTCCAATGCCAGCGGCATGATCGCCAGATCGTCAGAAATGGCCAATCGAAGGGAATCCTTAAAAATTGCTCGCGTTCCTTGAACGGAATAGTCTATAAAGACAAAAAGTTCCGCATCATGCGCATGTCTTTCATACAGTATGAATGCACGTGCCCAATCGACATGCGGTCATGGTCGATTTTCAGCGCTGCCATGCTAATCGTATGCGCCATCCATAGCAGGCAACCATAGGTCGAAATCCGTTACGCCTTTCAATTGCAACCGGAATGACTGGAGAACAACAATGCTCTTCTTTAATGATGGTTTCACATTCCCGAATTTTCTGGCCGACGTTTTTTCCATCTTCATCTTTATTCTGTGGTTCTGGCTGTTGATCACGGTGTCGAGTGACCTGTTCCGCCGCCATGACGTGTCGGGATGGGGCAAGGTTCTGTGGGTGATTTTCCTGATCATCCTGCCGTATATCGGCATCTTCGCGTATCTGCTCACGCAGCATCGCGGCATGGCGGAACGCGATCAGGCGCGGGCCAAGCAGATGCGCGAAGATTTGCGCAATGTGGTGGGCTTCAGTGTCGCCGATGAAATCGAAAAGCTCGACAGGTTGAAAGCGTCCGGTTCCATTTCTGCGGACGAGCACTCGCGTCTGCGCGCGAAGCTCGTGCAGTGAGCGTCGGTTACCTCAGTGCAGCCATCGGCGAGCGGGCGCATTGCCCGTGTCGCCGTGGCTTTTTCGCGGTGAGGGTTTCCCGATCGACGCGCGATCGAACGTAACGGGAGGAACCCATGCTTGCCCGAGTCGCCCACGTTCGAAACGCTGTTGCGCGAACGGCACGGGCGCCGCTGGGTTTGCGTCGCGCCGCGCTCACGTGCGTGACGGCGTTGATGCTCGCGGCTTGCGCGCAACCGTGGCAGCAATTCCAGGCTGGCCAGGATCAAGCGGCGATCATCGCCCGGATGGGTCCGCCGCGCGAAACCTATGACCTGCCCGGAGGCGGCCGCAGGCTGATGTGGCCGACCCAGCCGATGGGTTCGACCACCGTCGCCGCCGACATCGACGCTTCAGGCAAGATCGTGAGCGTGCGTCAAGTGTTGCAGTTGAGCGAATTCAATCGCGCGGAAATCGGCAAATGGACGCGCGAGGATGTGCTGACCAATTTCGGCCGCCCCGTGCAGACGCAGTTTTTCCGGCTCTCGCAACGCGAAGTCTGGTCGTACCGTTACATCGAAAACAACATCAACCACATGCTGTTCAATTTTGCGTTCGACACCAACGGCGTGTTGCGCGCGACGCAGCGCTCGCCCGATCCATTGCGGGATCGCGATTTGCGACGGTTCTGAACCGCAAGCTATAGCAACGACTCAATTGGCATAATCGACAGCATCCATACACCGAGCCGCGCGTACCACGTCGCATTCGGTTCGGTATCGAGGCGGGTTTCGACGCCGTCGTTGGTTTCGATCCAGTACAGCTTGCCGTTTGCGTCGAGATGCACCGCGTACGCGACTGTCGGCAGCAAAGCGAGAAATTTTCGATCGACCCGCGTCGCGAGATCGGGGCTGTCGATCACGAGGCCAAGCTCGGTATTCAGATGCGCGGAGCGCGGATCGAAGTTGAACGAACCGACGAAAACCCGCTGGGAATCGGCGATGAAAGTTTTCGCATGCAAGCTCGAACCCGAGCTGCCGAATGGCCCCGGCGACTGTTCTTTCTTCTGGGTGACGCCCGCCACGCGCCGCAATTCATACAGGTGCACGCCGTTATGCAGCAACTCGACGCGCCGCCTGATATAGCCCGAGTGCACGGCGGTGACATCGGTCGCTTCGAGCGCGTTCGTCAACACGCGCACATCGACGCCCTGGGCGGCGAGGCCGCTCAGAAACTGCGTGCCCGTGTTCGCCGGCACGAAGTAGGGCGAGACGAGGTCGAGCGACTTCGTCGGCTGGCCCATCACTTCGCGTAGCTGGTGCGGAATCAGCGCTTCCGGCGGCGCGTCGTTCAAGCCTTTCGCAGGGTCGTCGCTGATCATCTTCGTTTTGGCCCAATCGAGCGGCAGTTTGTGGTCGAGCAGGTTCTGCACGACGCGCGGACCGCGCAGCGCTCCCTTGTACTCCGCGGCGGCGGGGTCCTGTTCGATCGCCTGCGCATCACGCTCGAGCGTGGCCAGTTCATCGACGCTCTCGTGCGGCAGGATCTTGTCGACCGGATACGCCGACGCGCTGGCCCAGTAGCGGTCGAAATCGCGCGACACGTCGGCCGCGGCCGGTCCGATCGCGAGGACATCGAGGTCGGCGAAGACGACGCCGTCGGTGGCATCGAAATACTCGTCGCCGATGTTGCGGCCGCCGAGGATCGTCGCGGTGGCGTCGGCGGTCAGTGACTTGTTGTGCATGCGCCGATTGGCGCGTGAGAAGTCGGTTACAAAGCCGAGGAATTTCGGGCTGCGCACGACGAACGGGTTGAACAGGCGTACCTCGATGTTCGGATGCGAGTTGAGCGCCGAGAGTGTCGGGTCGAGCGCGGACGCGATGCCGAGATCGTCGAGCAGCAGGCGCACCCGCACGCCCCGGTCCGCCGCTTCGTGGATCTGTTCGAGCAGCAGCGTGCCGGTCAGATCGTCGCGCCAGATGTAGTACTGGATGTCGAGCGTGCGTTGCGCGGAACGGATCAGGTCCATGCGCGCGGCAAACGCGACATGCGCATCCGCCAGCGGATAAATGCCCGCCAGCCCCGCGTGCGCGGCCAACTCGGGGGCGACCGCGCGACCGAGATCCGTGGTGGCCGCCACCGCGGGCGACAACGCATGCGACTCCTTGCGGTCCTCGAGCGACGGTAACCGCGCGCAGCCGGCGAGCAGGCTTGCGCACAGCAGCGCGCACAGCGCGCCCTTCCATCGGCGATGCGGGAACGACGGGTGGTGTATCTGCGCTTGCATGGAGTCCGGGTCTTCCTTTGGGTCGCGCGTTCTTGCACGCAGCTTGCATTGGTTGAGAAGAATACTATGAGCGCATGCCCATCGGTGCGCCGCCCGACGCTCTTGTTGCGCCAGGCGCTTTGTCCGATGATACGAGCAGGCTGCGCGAATTCGAACGGGGGCCAACCCGGCTGCGCATCGGCCGCACGGTTTCCGTGCGAGCGAGCGTGATCCGCTTCGCGTCAGCGTAAAGGGTCGCCAGGAGCGTAAAAGGTCCGGTTCACGGCGCCTTCGAGCGTTTCGCCCCACTGTGGAGTCGAGCAACGTGAAGATCTCCCGCTTGCTGCTGGCTAGCGTGCTGCTTTTCGTGGCGGGCACCGTGCTGCAGATGATATGGCCGCTCGCGCAGCCGGCCTCGTATCACCACTTCGCCGATCAGCGCTCGCTGGGGCCGCTGCACAATGCGGCGGACGTGCTCTCGAACGTCGTCATTCTGATCGCCGGCGTGCTCTGTCTGCGCTGGGTCACGCGGCATGCGTCGAACCAGCCGGCGCAATTCCCCGGCATGGTCGTCGCCGCGATCGGGCTGCTGTTCACCGCATTCGGTTCGGCTTACTACCACATCGCGCCGAACGACGCGACGCTCGTCTGGGATCGCCTGCCGATGACGATCGTGTTCGCCGGCATCCTCGCGATGCTATGGACGTCGTGGAGCGGACAGCGCGTCGGCTGGGCGCAGATGCTGATCATGGTGGTCGTTTCGCCCGCCACCGTCGGCTACTGGCTGGTATTCAACAGCCTGTGGCCTTACGCGATTCTGCAGTTCGGCGGCCTCATGGTGATCGTCGGCATGACGCTCACGCGCAAGGTGGACGGCGTGATCGCATGGACGCTCGTGATCGTCTTCTACGGGGTCGCGAAGATTTTCGAAAGCCTCGATTGGCAGATATGGGAGCTCACGCATCACGTGATCGCCGGCCATGCGTTGAAGCATGTGTCGAGCGGTCTTGCCGGCGCGTCGATGATTCTGGTCGCGAACGCGGCGCCGCGCTCCGTCGCGCGCATCATGCCGGGCCGGCCGGGCGGCATCGGGCATTCGGGTACGCCGCGTTGAAGCCGCGTCACGGCGAAGTGACGCGGCCTGCGGCCGATGTTACTGCGGCTCGTACCACGAATACGTCGCCAACTTGCTCACCGGCGGCGTGCCGATCTGCAGCGTGATGTCGCGCAACGATGTCAGTTCGATATTGCGCAAGTCGCCCATATAGCGGCGCGAATCGCCGTTGTCGTTGATATACGCGACCACGTTGCCCATGATGCCCGCGACGTTCGTGCTCGTCAGCGGCTCGCCCCAGATATCGAAGAAGTCGCCGAGCGTATAGGTTTTTGCGTCCGGCGTTTCGATATGGATGATGCCGGTGTTGTCGTGCGTGTGCATTTCATACGTGCATTGCGACAGGATGCCGACGTTCGCCGGCAACGCGAGCCATTGCCCGTCCTTGATGATCGCGAGGTGCGCGTGCACGTGGTACAGCACACTCATGTTCGGCGCGCAGGTGAGGCCGTCGACCGGTGAGCCGTTGCCGCCCGTCGACGTCGTGCCGTTCGGCCAGAACGACGAGCCGACCACGCCTCCGAAGACGAGCGTGATCGGGTTCGGGTCGAACGGCGGCGGATCGGTCCACGTATAGGTGGGCACTTGTGTGACAGGCGTGCCGACCATGATCGTGATTTCGTCGTGCGGCTTCAGCACGAGGCTCGCGGGGTCGCCTGTGTATTGCGTGAGCGTGCCGCCGTCGTTCACGTAGATCGCGATCGGCGAGGCGGTCAGACCCGCCACGTTCGACGCACTCAGCGGCTCGCCCCAGATCGAGAAGAACTGGCCGAGCGTATAAGTCGCGCCGGTCGTCGCGTCCATATGGATCTTGCCGCTCGAATCGACCGTGTGCACCGGATACGCGCAGCCAGTCGGCGCGGCGGTGGTCGGCTCGACCATGCCGATGTTGGGCGGCAGCGTCAGGAGTTGCCCGTTCTGGTAGATCGAGACGTGTGCATACGTGTACGCGGTGCTGCGCAACGCGCAGTTCAGTCCGCCGACGGGCTGACCGGTTCCGCCCGCTGACGTGGCGCCCGCGGGCCAGATGGCGGCGCCGAGTGTCGTGCCGTCGATGATCGGCGTCGCGGCGGCGAGCTTGGGCGTCGTCGCGCTCGCGTCCGATGCGCCCGACGGGCTCGACGCCGGAGTTGGACTTGATGCCGGTGTCGGACTCGACGCGGGCGCGGGACTCGATGCGGGGGTGGTCGCTCCGGCCGCGCCGTTCGAGCCGGTGCCGCCCGGCTCCGCGCCGCTGCCGCCACCTCCGCCGCCACAAGCGGACAATGTCCAGATCAGACCCAATGCGACGAATCGCGACCCCAGCCGTTGCAGCATCTCGTTCTCCATGCCGTGAATTGAGAGGGATGCGTGCAGCGGACATCGCGCACAGACCTAGTGCGGACATCGCACCGCGACGCGCGGCGCGGGCTTCACTGCGTGGATTTGACCAAGCGCTACCACCGCGTGGCGCAGGCGCTCGCGTCGGATCACGTCAGGTGATTGAAACCGATTAAAACAGCGTAACAGATGGTTTCACGAGCGAATGCGGCTCATCACAACGTTTCGCGACATTCTGCTGGCGCATTTCGAGGTATCGGCCTGGAGTTTGCGGACGGAACGATCTGGCGCGCTTTTTATGTGAGCTGTCATCGTTCTGTGCGAAGATCAGTTCTGTGCGGATTCATGGAGCACTGACCAATGACCGACAGATTGCAAGCGTCCGTATACGTAGTGCTGCTGCTGCTGATTGTGGGCTGGTTGCTGTATATCGGGCGTGCGGTTTTCGTGCCGATCGTGTTCGGAGCGATCGCGGTGTACCTGGTGGTCGACCTCACGCGGCTGCTGCAACGCATTCCGCTGATCGGCCCGCGGCTGCCCGTGCAGTTGCGCTATGGGCTGTCGATGTTCCTGATCTGCGCCGCGATATTCTTCGCGGTCGACATGCTGGTCGCCAACTATGACGCGCTCGTCGCGCTCGCGCCGCGCTACCAGGACTCGGTCTTGCTGATGATCCACAAGATCTCGACGCTGCTGCACCTCGAAAGCGAGCCGACCTGGGAGTCACTGCGGCGGAACATACTCACGCAACTTAACATTCAGGCGATGGTGACGGGCCTGCTGGCGTCGCTCTCGTCGATGATCATCGACCTGTTCGTGATCGTGCTGTATGCGAGTTTTCTGCTGTTCGAGCGCCGCACGTTCGGCGACAAGCTGGCGAACATGACCGCCAATTCGACCAACGCGGCGCGCATCCGGGGCGTGGTCATCGACATCAACCGGCGCATTGGCGCGTATCTCGCGCTGAAGACGTTTCTCGGCGTGCTGCTCGGCGGGCTCTGCTGGCTCGCGATGCGCAGCGTCGGCCTCGAGTTCGCCGGGCTGTGGGCGATACTGACCGCGCTGCTGAACTATGTGCCATATATCGGCTCGGTGCTCGCGGTTGCGTTCCCGGTGCTGATGTCGGTACTGCAGTTCGGCGACGTGAATTCGGTCCTGATCGTGCTGGTTTCGCTGTCCGCGATTCACTTCGTGATCGGCAATATTCTCGATCCGTATCTGACGGGCAATTCGCTGAACCTGAGCCCGTTCGCGATTGTCGCGAGCATGGCGGTGTGGTCGGCGTTGTGGGGCGTGCCGGGCGCCTTTCTCGCGGTGCCGATCACCGCCAGCATGACGATCATTTTCTCCGAGTTCGAAATGACGCGGCCGGTCGCGGTGCTGCTGTCGAAAAACGGCCGGCTCACTTACGGCAAGACCGAGCAGACCGCTTGAAGCGGTCGCCGCGGCGGCCCTTTCACCCGCGCGTTCTTCGACGAGCCGTTCCAATGCGAACTCATGTCCCGCTCACACGACCCTGAACTCCAGCCCCTTCCCATCCCGGGCAGCGCCGAAGCGCTCGAAGACCCGGCGCTGTTGCGCCGCCTGCTGCGCGCGAAAGACCGCATCGATGCCGCGTCGCACGAAGCCTGGCCGGTGCGGCGCCTGGCTGAAGTAAGCGGCGTGTCGGAAGCGCACTTCGCGCGTTCGTTCAAGCGGGCCTTCGGCGTGCCGCCGCACCGCTATCTGTTGACGCGGCGTATCGAGCAAGCCACCACGCTGCTGCGTGACACCGACCTCGGCATCACGGACATCGCGTTCGCGACCGGCTGGGAAAGCCTCGGCACGTTCGGCCGCGTGTTTCGCGACATCACCGGCCTGAGCCCGAGCGAGATGCGCGTGCAGGCACGCGCCAATCAGACCGAACTCGATCGCGTGCCCGCCTGTGTGCTGAAGGCCGCGCAACGTCCGGACCTGACGACCGCGGTTCTGGAAAAGCGCCGCCGCGCGAACGGCGACGCTGCCGAGCCTCCTGCCAGCGAGAAAACATGAATCGGGCAGTGCTCGCGCCCGCCGCGCCTTGATGCCGGAATCCGCATATTCGATGCGGTTTCCAACCAAGACCCGCTCATTTCGACTTCCTATACTCGTTCGACCAAGCCCGGTGCCACGGCGCCGCCCTTTCTGGAAGGAAGCTATGTCGACGATTCCCGCGCGTATAGCGAGGCCTTGCATATCGAGGGCGTGCGCTATGGCCTGTCGGCCGAGAGCGCGGCCAAAATCGACATCGTGCGTGAAGCCGGTTTGAAGTCGCTGGAGATTTTCAAGCGCGCCGGGGTCAACATGGGCTTCGGTTCCGATCTGCTCGGCCCGGGCCACCGGATGCAAAGCGATGAGTTTTCGATCCGCGCGCAAGTGCTGACCCCCGCCGAGATCATCGGCAGGCGCGATCTGAGTTGTCTGACGGACCAGGGCGAGCGTATCCCGCTGGTGATGAAGGGCGGGCGCCTCGAGTTCAACGAATTGCATTGAACCGGCGCGCGAGCCGAGCGCAGTTTTGGAGAAGCGCCGCCCGGTGCTCAGCGATACAGTCGAGCCCTCAACCACCGAGGGAGGAGTCATGAATCAGGGTATCGATGTGGTCGGTTTGTACGTCGACGATCAGGACGCGGCGCTTTCGTTCTACGTCGACAAGCTCGGCTTTCGCGTCCACACGGACGTGCGCAACGGCACTTACCGCTGGCTCACGGTCCAGCACCCGCAGCAGCCGACTTTCCAGTTGGGCCTGTTCGCGCCGGGGCCGCCGATCCACGATGAAGCGACCGCGCAAACGCTGCGCGCGATGGTCGCGAAGGGAGCGATGCCGCCGTTGGTGCTGTCCGTTGCCGACTGTCGCGCGAGCTACGCGCAGTTGAAGGCGCGCGGCGTGGAATTCACGCAGGAGCCGGTGGATCGTTTCGGCAGCGTCGATGCGGGCTTTCGCGATCCGGCGGGCAATGGATGGAAGATGATCCAGGCGGCGGCGGAGAAGTGAGCGTAAGCAATCCGCGCGGCGCGTAGTCACAAACGGCCGGCGCCAAGTCGCACGATCGCGACGCGTTCGCCGGCCGTCCCACCTACGGGACCGTTTGCCTAACCGGGTATCACTGCTGATGCTGCTGCAGATACTGCCGCACGTCGTTCAACGTCACCCGACCCGAATGCGCGCTATCGATCTCGTCAAAATGCCTGGCGATATAGCCGAGCCCATTGCTTTGCGCCTGAGCCTTGGTGATCGACGAGCCGTTGCTGAGCACCGAATTCGCGCCCAGCCTGCTCTCCATGCGCTGCTGAGCCTGCTGCTGCAATGTCGAGCCGGTGGTCGGCGCGACCGCGCTAGCACGGTCATGAGGAAAGAACGGACCGTCGACGCCGTGTCCGCCGTGGGGTAGCGTCACGGGCGCGACCGGCTGAGGCGGCAGCGCGTGCGCACTACCGACGACCACGCCGAGGACGATCAACGCCAGCGTACGTCGCAAGATATCGATTGAAGACATGATCACTCGCCATAAAAAGTAGTTGGAGGGTCTCGCGCGAAGCGAAACACCATCGATCAGGGCGCGGCCGCGGCGACCGCCTCGCTCGTCGGCGTGGCGGCGGGCGCTTCGTCGGCCCACGGCTGCGGCAGCGTCGCGAGCGTGAGTGCGCCCGCTATCGGAGTGCCGTCATAGAAGGCCGCCAGATCCGCCTTCATCTGCGGGCGCGCCACGTCATCCAGATAAATCATATGCCCGCCCTGGAAGAAGTTGACCTGCAGATTCGGCTCGAGGCCCTGCACCGTCTTTAGTCGCGCGAGCTGCTTCTCGGTATTGAAGAATGGCGTGGCCAGATCGTGGTAGCCGTTTTCCGCCAGCACCTTCAGTTGCGGATTCAGCTTCAGTGCGCCGAGCAGATCGGGGATCGTGTCGGGCAGCGGCTGACCGCCGTGCGAGAAATTCCATGCCTGGATGACCGCGTCGTTCAGCGGCATATACGCGGCGTTCGGTGCGGTGTAGCCGAGGTAATCCGGCATCTGCGTGGCCAACGCATTGGTGAACGGCAGCGAGATCAGGATGTCCGACGGGTCGCCGTCGCTTTGCAGGCGCGGGTCCGAGTTGGGCAACGACACGCGACCATCGTAGCGGCCGATCGTCGAGCCCGGCACCAGCGTGATGTTGAACGGATTGATGTTGAAGTAACCCTGCATCGCCTGCAACGTGAGGCCGGATTCGGCGTCCCAGAACTTCTCGAGCCACGTCGGCGGGAAGTTCGGCGGTCCCGCGTAAGTCGGCGCGCCGAGCTGGCTCAACGTCCAGTACAGCGAATAGTTCTTGAACAGGTTGTAGTTGGCGGTCACGAACGCCTCGCTGCGAAGCGCGTAAGTCGCCTGATTCACTGGCGCGGGCGACACCTGGTTGTAGTACGCCGCGACCTGGGCATAGCCCGGCATGTAGCCGCTCAACGTATCGGTTTCGAGCGCGAGCTGATTGGGCGAACCCGTGATCGCCACCGCCTCGATCGCATCCGCGAAGTAGTTCAGGATCGAGGACTGCAGCGTGATCCCTGTGAGGTGCACGCCGGCCGATTCGAGCGCGAGCGCGAGGATGTCGGTGCGAGGCGTGCCGTACGATTCACCGTACAGATAGATCGGCGAGCTGCTGCGCGAATTGACCGTCAGGTAGCGAATGATGAAGTCACGCATGATGTTCGCGTCCGCATCGGTGCTCCAATAGGTCTGGTTGGTGTTCGGCAGGATCGCCTCGGAGAGGCCCGTGCCCGGCGGATCGATGAACACGAGATCGGTCGTGTCGATCAGGCTCTCGGTGTTGTTCACGAGCGGGTAGTTCGGCCAGCTGGTGCCGTTCAGCAGCGGATCGGTGGTCGCGACGCGCGTCGGCGCGAACGATCCGAGCCGCAGCCAGATCGACGAAGAGCCCGGCCCGCCGTTATAGACGAACGTGACGGGCCGCGGTTTGCCATTCGTGCTCGGCGCCGTGTAGGCGACATAAGACATCGTCGCTTCGGGTGCGCCGCTCGTCAGATCCATTGCGGTCAGATGGCCGGTGGTCGTCGTGTAGTTGATGGTGGTGCTGCCGGACGTCCATTGGTAATGCATGATCGCCGCTTTCTCCGCGACCAGTGACGAGGCAATGCCGGACGTCGCGCTCGTCGAATAGGAGGTGAGATCGGTGTAGGGCTGATTGGCGGACGGCGTCTGCGGCGCGGATGCGGCTTGCGCCTGATTGGCGACCTGCGCCATGCTGCCCGGAACCGCCGACGCCGACGAACCTCCATCGCTGCCGCCGCATCCGGCGACGATCACGATTCCGAGTGTCAGCACGCTTAGCGCGGCTAGCCGGCCATGACGACGGACGCGACCATCGTCGGTACTCCTTCTGTCTGGTTTCATCTCGTTCCCTGGTGAGTGATACCGCTACACAAAGGCCGCTTTTCGCCGGTCGCGCGCGTGGGAGATCGAATAACCCGCACCGCACTCGAAGGCACCCAGCGCTTGCATGAACAGCTTTTCCGAATTCATTAATTCAAATTGCTTGCGTTGATATTTCTATTTGCTTTCCAGAGTTATCGATTGAATGGGCAAAGGAATTTCCTGTCGATTTATCTCGACATTTCAAGAGAAATTTAAAATTGAATCTTTCCGGCGCTTACAGCAAGAGTGAAAATAAGATGCGAAATGAGGTCTTGTCAAGGATGGAGCGGTGATTATGCTATTCGGGATAAAGATGGTCTGTTAGCGAGCACCGGTGCGGTCTCGGCGGCTTGGCGCGGAAAAATGCTGTCCGGATTTATCCGCATTGCATTGGATTTTCGTGAGAAAGTCGTCGGAATTAATTGCGTTTGAAAAATAGAATTAAATGGTAAATTTAACCGGTGCAAAAGTATCTTCCATCGAATTAAAAAGGTGATATTCGAGTCACGCCCGTGGCCGAATTCGATACCAGGTAAGAATCACCGCCAGCAAAAACGCGACATAGGCGACCACGAACACCCACGGTGGAAAGTCGTAATACAGCCAGGCGCTTACCCACCGCTGTATGAAGCCTTGCGGACCAGCCGTGCCCGTACGCAGATAGTCCTCCAGCACGGTCAACGGGCACGGCACATCGAGCACCGCGAGCGTCGCGACGATACCGATGGCGAGAACATGCAGCGTACGAAACGCGCGATTGCGCGCCCACGGGAGTCGCAAACCGTGGGCGATCCAGATCGCGAGTAGTCCGCCGACGATAAACACCACGATCAGCGCGTGCAGCACGAGAACAACATTGGCGAGCCAGATCATTCTGCTTCCACTCGGGATGTGTCTGGAATCATAAGGCCAAGCTCAGTGCACTCGCCCGACCATGCCGCGGCGCCTCACTGCCCATTGCCATACAGATCGAGCAGCATCAACGTCACACCATTGGTCCACCCGAAGCCGTCCTGCAGCGGATACTCGCCACCCCCGCCGCCGCCTTCCCCCGCACCTTCGACGATGTACTTCTCGACGAGCTTCTGCTGCGTGTTGTAGACGTTCTGGACGTCCGCGAGAAAGCGCGTGCCGATCGACTGAGCGAGATCGGTGCGCCCGTAGCGCTTGAGGCCCTGAATCGCGATCCAGTGCAACGGCGCCCAGCCGTTCGGTGCGTCCCATTGCTGCGTGGTGTTATAGATCGAGGTCGCGAGGCCGCCTTGCTTCAACAGCACGTTCTGCACGGTCTGCGCAGTCTTCCACGCGCGCTCGGGCCACGCCACGCCGGCCATCAGCGGATACAGCATCGCCGGTGTCTGGTTGTCGCGTGACTTGCGGAGTTGCCAGTCGTAGTCGCCGTAGTAGCCGTTGCTATTCCACAGATAACGGTTGATGCCTTCCGCGCGACGTGCCGCGTAGCCGATGAACTGCGCGACGCAATGGAAGTCGCGTGTCGCCGAGCAGCCGCGCGCGATCGTCGTCTCGAGATGGAATAACAGGCTGTTCAGATCGACTGGGATGATCGATGTCGTGCGCACCGTGGCGAGCGTCTGGTTGTCGCCGAACCAGCGTGAGCTGAAATCCCAGCCGCTTTCGGCGGTCGCGCGCAGATCGCGGTAGACCTGGTTGGCCGGCCGGCCGCTCGCCTGCGCGGTCTGCACGTCCTCGAGATAGGACTCGTCGCGCGGCGTGTCCAGCTCGTCCCAGTAGCGGTTCAGCACGGTGCCATCGTTGAGCACGACGACATTGCGCGTCGCGCCGCCGCGGGGCGTGCTGGCCGAACCCTGCATCCAGTACGCGTACTCCTTGCGCAGCTCGGGCAGGTACTTCTGATAAACCTTATTGCCTTCCTTCTGCGCCGCGAGCTCGACCATATACGAGTAGAACGGCGGCTGCGAGCGGCTCAGATAGTACGTCCGATTGCCGTTCGGGATATGGCCGAACGTGTCGATCATGTACGCGAAGTTGTCGAGCATATCGTCGACGAGATCTTCACGTCCGGACTCCTGCAGCCCCAGCATCGTGAAATAGGTATCCCAGTAGTAGCCCTCGCGAAAGCGGCCGCCCGGCACGACGTACGGTTTGGGCATCGGGATCAGCGAGCTGTAGTCGGGCGCGCTCGTCGTCGTGCGCGTGAGGCCGCTCCAGAGCCAGTCGATGTGCTCGCGCAGACTCTGATTGGGCGGCGGCGTGATGCTCTGATCGGGCGGCGGAGTGAAGTACTGGCTGACGAATTTCTGCAGCGAAAAGCCGGGCTGGTTCTTCCGCGTTTCGTATAACTGCACGATCGCGGCGGGACTGCCATTCGGCGTCGAGTCGACGAACGTCTTCTGGTCGTTGAAGATCTGCGCGGTTTGCACGGCGACGAACAGATCGCCGTACAGGATGTCGGGCGCGGGCGGCAGCGCGGCGCCCACCTGGGTATCGGCCAGACAGCTCGCGGATGCGAAGACGAGCGTGGCGATGCACGAGATGCCGAGCGTGATCGGCGAACGTCGCGGCACGAAGTGGTCATTTAAGCTGGGAAAGAGATGCGCGTTGGATGCGGTGCTGCTGCGAGACAGTGATTGAGTGCTCATGATGCCTCCAAGGTTGTGGGCATGTCACTGGTCTCTTCGCACGCCATTCGACGTCGTCTCCCGACGACATGCGAGTCCAGCACGAGGTGGCCGGATCAATGGCCCCGAAAGCATCGCACGCTTTCGAAGCATCAGGCAACTGCGGCGCAGCACATCCTGTATGCACTCAGCATGAAGATCGAAACGTGATGAACGAAGGGGAAGATGCGCGCAATCGCGTATTTGCGCGTGCTTCGTAATTCGAAGCAATGGAAGCGATGAGCGCGAGCGATTCCGCGAGAAAAACCGCTCGCGCAGCAAGCGACGTACCCGTGTCGACCATTTTGCCGGCCGGCGCGGGTATGGGAGAACAACGAGAAATTTACTGCGCGAGAGGCTGCGTCACGTCCGTACCGAACCAGTGCATCGAGATCTTCTTGAGCGTGCCGTCCTGCTTCATTTGGGTCAGCGCATCGTCGAGTGCTTTTGCGAACTTCGGATTGTCCTTGCGGAACGGGATGCCCATTTCCTGGTCGGCGCCTTTCAGCACCGCGCCCGTTCGCAGCGGCAATTGCGAGTTCTTGATGATGTAAGGCAGCATCAGCCGGTCGTCGATGGTCGCGTCGATACGCTTGGCCGCGAGATCGCGCAGCTTCTCGGGTGCGCCCGGATAAGTCTGCACGTTGATGCCGGGTACTGCGCGCGCCATCTGGTCGTAGTTCGTGCCGAGCGTCACGCCGATCTTCTTGTCGCCCTTGAATTCGTCGAGCGATTTGAACTCACGCTTGTCGTCCGCGCGTTGAATCAGCTGCGCGGCCGAGTACGTGTATGGCTGGCTGAAATCAAGAACCTGTTTGCGTTGCGGGGTAATGGTGACCTGGTTGATGATCACGTCGAATTTGCCACTTTGCAGCGCCGCGATAATGCCGCTCCACTCGGTCGGAATGAACTCCGGTTTTACCCCGAGCTTCGCCGCCACGGCTTTTGCGACATCGACGTCGAAGCCTTCCAGTTGACCGTCCTTGTTGCGCGAGTCGAACGGCGGATAGGTGCCTTCGAGACCGATCTTCAGGACTCCAGCCCGTTTGACCGAGTCGAGCAGATCTTCGGCATGAGCCGCTATTGCGGTAAAACTGAAGGCGGAGATGGCCAGCGCGTTAATCAGCAGCTTCGAAAGTTTCATTGAGTGTCTCCTCTGTACTTGAGTATCAGGCTGCACAACGCAACGATTTCATCATCGTGTTCACACTCGACTGTGTCGTTTCGTGGATCATGTCGGGGTGCGGCGTCATCCTAGCACTCCAAAAGTCGTCTGTTTTATCTTTGTTCCGAGGCGGTGGAGCAACGCTTCGAGCCCACGATGATGCCAATCAGTCAATTCGTGAAGACACCCTACGCCCTCACCACGGTCACCCCGGCCGCTTCAATCGGCTTCGTCAATTCCGCGCTGGTCTTTTTCTCGACCACGATGGTCTGCGCGAGCGTGATATCGCCGATCACGAAGCGCGACGCGGCGTTCAGTTTCGACGACGACGCGAGCACGACCGTCTCCGCCGCGCGCGCGGCGAGCGCGCGCTTGATCGCGGCTTCCTCGAAGTCGCCGGTGGTGAGCCCTGCGCTCGGATGCACGCCGGTCACGCCCATGAAGTACAGGTCGGCATGGATGCGCGAAATGCCTTCCATTGCCGCGGCGCCGACGGCCACGATCGAATGCTTGTAGAGCCGCCCGCCAATCAGGATCACTTCGACGCAAGGATGCGCGGCCAGCGCCGTCGCGACGCTCGGGCTATGCGTGACGATGGTCGCGTGCAGATCGGCCGGCAGTTCCCGGACCAGTAGCGCTGAGGTGGTGCCGCCGTCGACGATCACGGTTTGCCCCGGCGCGATCAGCTCGACCGCTCGCCGCGCGATGCGCCGCTTGGCGAGCGTCTCGATGTCCTGACGCTGCTCGAATGACGCGAGCGCGGCAGACGCCGGCAACGCGCCGCCGTGGACCCGCTGCAAGCGCCCCTCAGCGGCCAGTTCGCGCAGATCGCGGCGGATCGTATCTTCCGACACGCCAAATGCCACGCTCAGCTCGCCTGCGAGCACCTGCCCGTTGCGCGCGAGCTCGTCGAGGATCGCTTTCTTGCGTTGGGTGGTCAACATTGGTTTGCACGAAATCACTTGAAATTGCACGAAGTTGCACGATAACATGAATCGTTGTCGATGATCGACAGGAGGGCAACATGACTGCAACGAAAGACCGGGTTCGCATCGTCGCCACGACCTTGCTGTCGGACGACTGGTACACGCTGAAAAAGGTGACGTTCGACTTCCTGCGCCGCGACGGCACATGGCAGCGCCAGAACCGCGAGACCTACGATCGCGGCAACGGCGCGACGATCCTGCTGCACAGTCCGCGCACCGGCAACGTGATGCTCACGCGACAATTCCGCATGCCCGCGTTCGTGAACGGTCACGACGGCATGATGATCGAAGCGCCGGGCGGATTGCTCGACGACGCTTCGCCGGAAGAGCGCATCCGGCTCGAAGTCGAGGAGGAAACGGGGTATCGCGTCGGCGCGGTCCACAAGATTTTCGAGGCCTACATGAGCCCGGGGTCCGTGACCGAAAAGCTCCACTTCTATGTCGGCGAGTACGAGGCGTCGATGCGCGTCCACGATGGCGGCGGCGTCGAAGATGAAGGGGAAGATGTCGAGGTGATCGAAATGCCGTTGCAAGCCGCGTTGCGAGCGGTCGAGGCAGGGGAAATCGTCGACGGCAAGACGATCATGCTGTTGCAGTACGTCGCTTTACGTGGGTTTGCGTCAGCGCGGGCAGCCTAGTTGCGTCGCGAGTTCGTGCAGATCGCCGACAACGAAGTCCCATGCCTCGTTCGCCTTAAGATCGCTCGTCTGCTGAGGGCCATGCTCGGTGGGCCGCAGCACGAACGCGGTGCTCAGACCGACGCGCCGGGCGGCGGCGAGATCGTTGTTATGTGCGGCAACGAGGCATAGCTCGCGCGGTGCGATGCCGAGAATTTCCGCCGTTTCGCTATAGACCTGCGGCGAGGGCTTGTAAGCGCGGACGACTTCGGCGCCGAGAATGGCATCCCAGGGCAGACCGGCACGCTTTGCGATGTCCACCATCAGGCGAATGTTGCCATTCGATAACGGCGCGATGATGAAGCGTCCCTTCAGGCGCTGCAATGCATCGACGGAATCGGGCCACGGGTCCAGCCGATGCCAGGCCAGGTTCAACTCATCGATCTCGGGCTCGGTAACGTCGACGATGCCGAAACGCGTCAGCACTTTGACGAGGTTTTCCCGGTGCAGCACGTCGAGTCTTACATACGGTCTGCCTCCGCTACGCACTTCTTCCATCGCAGGCGAATACTCGCGTCGCCACGCGTCCGCGAAATCGGATGCGTCGAGATTCGGTGCGTACCGCTGCAGAAACGGTTGCGCTTCACGCGCGACGCCGCTTCGCCAGTCAACCACGGTTCCGAAGACATCGAACACGAATGCTTTGATGGTGGTTTGGCTGGTAGAGTCGATGCCCATGGTCGTCCTTTGCGGGTATGCCGGGAACAATCCATCTTAGGCGAAGAGAAAGCACGCGTTGCTAGCATCGCGGCGGAGTGTACAAGGCTCGTAATGAACGAGGAGCCGCAGGTGCTGAGAGCCGTCCAGGGTTTTGCCTGGTCTCGCGCGTGTCGATTCCCGCAGCGGCGGCCCGTCGTGACAGTATGTTCAACCCCTCCAGTGAAAGGCACACTCATCATGGCTACCGGAACCGTCAAATTTCACCGTGTTTTGCGCACGACGCCCGAGCGTATCTATCGAGCGTTCCTCGAACCCGCCGCGATGGCGAAATGGCTGCCGCCGTATGGTTTCACCTGCGACGTGCATCAGATGGATGCGCGCGTCGGTGGCACCTACAGGATGTCGTTTCATAACTTCGGCTCGGGCAAGGGCCACTCGTTCGGCGGCGAATACCTCGAATTGGTGCCGTTCGAAAAGATCCGCTACTCGGACTATTTCGACGATCCGAATCTGCCCGGTCAGATGCATACGACCGTTTCGTTGCGGCAGGTGTCGTGCGGAACCGAACTGAACATCGTGCAGGAGGGCATCCCCGAGATGATTCCGGTCGAGATGTGTTACCTCGGCTGGCAGGAGTCGCTCGCGCAGCTTGCGAAGCTGGTCGAGCCGGAGATTCCCGACTGACATTCAATACCAGTCGCGTGCTGCGTCATTCAGCAAATGGGCGAGCCCGGCGCGGTCCGAAACCGCGCCGCTCGCACTCACTCAGGGAAGGTTCGGCACTTTGACGGGCGCACCGGCTACATTGTCGGAATCACACTCGGCGATTCCAGATGGCTCTCCACCCGCTTGATGCCGGGCACGTTTTCCGCGGCGATGCGGATCGCGCGCTTCTCCTCTTCGGATTCGATGATGCCCCACAGATGCGCGACGCCGTCCTTGACGAATACACCTTGCTTCGCGAGCCCCCAGCGCTGTCCGTGCATCTCGCGCACGATTGCGTCGCGCAGGCTCGCATCGTCGTGCGAGCCCGTGTCGATTATCGGCTCGGCGGAAGCGAGCGCGCGGATCAGGTTAGAGCGGCTGACGATGCCGACGAGCTGCCCATCCTTCAGCACTGGCACGCGTTTCAGATGCCGGCGTTCCATCAGGTCGGCGATCTGGTGCAGCGGCATGTCTTCGGGAATCGAAATGACGTTCTCGCACATCACGTCGCCGACCACATGCCCATGCTCCTTGATATACCTCGCGGCCTGCTCGCGCGCCGACGACGACAGCAGTTCGAGCCACCATCGACGTTTGCCGTGCCCGGTGCCGTTTTCCACACGATGCAGCAGATCGCCCTGGCTGACGATGCCTATCACCTGCCCATTGGCGCCGAGCACCGGCATGCCGCTGATGTGGTGATCGACGAATAGCTTCGCTGCGTCGTGGATGGTCATATCCGGTGTGGCGGTAATGACCGAAGAAGTCATGATGTCGAGCGCGCGCATGTTCTTCTCCTGTGCGGGCCGCGACGGGTCCTCATCGGTTGCACGCGTCGCGCGAGGTCGGCAGACGCACCGGGGGACAAGGCCGCGGTGCTGAGGCGCCTTGAGTGTAGGTTAACTTTACCGGCTGGTATGCAACACAAGGCAGATCTTCCCGCTGCTAATGGATTACGACAAAGTCGGCGCCGAACCATATTCAATACCTGATTAACGATAAGGTCGGTTTCAACCGGGATGTCGCTTAGTGCGATGCAGCAACATTCGAGGTCGACACGGAGTGTGGGCGGCGAGCTGTGCGCGGAATCACCACATGATTTCGGCATTCGTCGTCGCAGCGAGCGGTTCTGAATCGCTGTCCCGGCGAGCCGTTCCTACCGCTGGCATTGTTTAAGCTTGAATTAAGCGACGCGACCTACGCTTTGAACGTAGCAGGAGAGGAAAACGGCGCGACTGAGTGCACCTTTCCGCCGCGCTACATAGGTACTACGCACGTAACAACTCGGGGCATTCCCGGCAGAAAGAGGTTGAGATGATGTACTTGATTACCGACCTGAAAATGGTCGAAAGCTACGGTCGCATCAAGGCTGACAGTGGCAATGATGCGCTGCATGAGTTCGCGGTCAGCAAAGGCTTCGTCGACCTGATGGAGTTCGCCTCCGCCCGGCCCGCGTTCGCCAACGACTTGCTCGCTGTTCAACTGCAATAAGGAGACTGACGTGGCCATAACTTTGGGGCAGGCGCTGGTGCATGCTGAGCAGCTGGAAGTCTACGGCGTGATCTCCAAGACGTCGCAGGCGCTCATCCGGCTGATGCAGGAGTACCGAGCCGTAGTCGGCGTGGAACAATACGAGCAGGTTATCGAGGAAGCGGGCCTGGCTCATCCGGAGCCGCAGTGAACCGCTTTGCGCATCCCGAACCAAGAAAAAAGCACTATTTATGCGTGCGGTGCCGGCGGGAATTTGTGCGCATTCTCGCCGACACTGAAACCGTCAAACCTCCAAAAGCCGCACTTGGCCGCTAAAAGATAAAACCGGTGTTCACGAACTTCGAGTGATGATTCGTGACCATCGCGTCGAGCAGCGTCTTGTTCGAGTCGGTCTCCTTGGCTGCGACCATGGACCGGATCGAGAACGCGCGCAACGCATCGGTGACCGATAGCGTGCCTTCCGCGGAATCCTTGCGGCCGGCAAACGGAAAGACGTCTGGACCTCGCTGGCACTGGCTGTTGAGATTGACACGGCACACCTGGTTGACGAGCGGGTCGACCAGCGAGCCAATCTGGGCGGCGTCGGTGCCGAAAATGCTGACCTGCTGACCGTGGTCCGAAGTGATGACATATTCGAGCGGTGTATCGATGTGATCGAACGGCACGACTGGGATAATCGGTCCGAATTGCTCTTCACGGTAGAGCATCATCCCTTCCTTGACGGGGTACACCACGGCCGGATAGAAAAGCGTTTTGCAGAACACGCCACCACCTTCATTCACGACCGCCGCGCCTTTCGCTTTCGCATCGTCAATCGCCTGGGTCATGTAGGCTGTACGATGCATGCCGGGCAGCGGTGTAATGGACACACCCTTTTCCCACGGCATGCCAACCTTGAGATTCTTGAGCGCTGCGTTGAAGCGTTCTAGAAACGTATCGACGATCGAGCGGTGCACCATCAGGATCTTGAGCGCTGTGCACCGTTGACCATTGAACGACAACGTACCGAGCAGACATTCTTTTACGGCGAGGTCGATGTCGGCATCAGCCAGCACGATCGCGGCGTTTTTGGCGTCAAGGCCGAGAACGGCGCGGAGCCGATGCGACTTCGGGTGCTGCTTTTTCAGATGGTCTGCAACCTTGCTCGAGCCGATCAGGGCAAGCACGTCGATCTTTCCCGAGGCGAGCATGTGTGGCACGACCACCGCGCCCGGTGCATAAATCGTGTTGATGACGCCCTTCGGAAAAGCGGAGCGGAATGCCTCGAGCAGCGGGAAGAACAGCAGCGTGCCATATTGGGGCGGCTTGAATACGACGGTGTTGCCCATCAGCAATGCCGGAATGAGCGTCGCGAACGTCTCGTTCAGCGGATAGTTGTAAGGCCCCATGCACAGTACGACGCCAAGCGGTGTGCGGCGAATCTGGCCGATGGTGCCCTCGGCGATGACAAAGCGCGAGTTGCTATTGTCCAGCTCCTTTAGCGCCGAGATCGTGTCTTGCATATAGCTGATGGTGCGGTCGAACTCCTTCTGTGAATCGGCAAGGCTCTTGCCGATTTCCCACATGATCAGATTCACAATCTCATCGCGCCTGGCCGCCATCAGACGAATGAAGTCCTGCATGCAACCGATGCGCTGCGCGACCGTCATCGTCGGCCACTCACCGCGGCCGTGGTCGTAGGCTCGCACGGCGGCGTCGAGCGCGGCATCGCTCTCGACTTCGCCCATGACGGGATAACTGCCGATTACGACCTGTTCAGCGTCGCCGGAGGCTTGTCGCACGCAGACCGGAGATAGCACGGTCTTGCAGTTTCCATCCCATGCCTTCAGTTCTCCATCGACGAGCGAGACGCGCTGATGAATGGGCTCCGCCAGGCGGGCGGTCTCTGGAATATCGTCGGTGACTGGAAACAACTGCTGGAGGTTTTCGAAGTCGATACTTGCCACGTTTCGCTCCCATGTTCGTGCAGTACGCGGTAGGCGCAAGACACAGACAGAAGCATAGCCAATGGCGGCAGAGTCGGAGCCGAACCTTGTCCAACATCAATCAGGAGCGGCGGAAGCGTCCTCGAAACCGGATTCGATGAGATTCATCATCGTGGTCTGCAATTCGACCAGCGGCGTAGCAGTCACTGCAGTCGCTACCCCGTCGGATTTCGGGAGCAGTCCAACGAATGCCGCAATGCCGATTCCGCATGCCGCTATGAGTAGGGCGGCAGCCAGTACGGCCACGCTGCCGCGCACCGCTTGCCTGGGAACGAAGTCCGCAAAACATCGCATGATGGCTATCTCCGATTGACGCAGCTTCTGCAAGCAAAGGCTGTGCCGACGCATCGGGATGCCAGGCAAGCGTGCCGCTGGAAGGCTGCATACGCGTTGGCTGCTCGCGCGACAGCGGCAACGTGGATTCGATGGTGGGATTCACAAGACAGTTTGAGCGGGCCGAGACGGTTCGAAACCAACACGTTCCCGCGGAGAATCGGGCGCTTCGACCTTGACGGCGACGCATGCAACATCCTGTGACAGGGAAGGACGGCAGTGTGTAAGCCTCGCGATAGTTCATTTATTGCGAAGTCCGACGCGACGCCTCTGCGGCATGCGCACACGATTTACTGTTTCCTCCTACCGAACAGCTGTACTAACATCGAGTAACGGTTCGAGCACTGACGACCGGGCGGGGCCGGGAGGCAAATTGCCTCCTCCTGGAGGACCAAGATGAAACAAAACTCGTCTCGGGATATCGTCGAACTGCTGACCAAAGTAGCCGGGCGGGCCGCCATGCATGTCCCCAGGGGGCAGACCCGCAGGAGTGCGTCGATAGCGATCGACCAGCTCGAAGAGATCAAGCGCAACGCGGCGTTTGCTCGCCAATATGAATCGGCACCGGAACCGCTACGCGAACTGGTGATGAGGCGGGCCGTAGAAGTCCATGACCTGGCGACCGCACAAGACTACGCGAGCGCCCTCAATGCCCTCAAAGCGGTAGTCGATTTCCTTTATCAACATCTGGTAGACGACTCAGGCTCAGCAACGCCACCGAGCAAACTGGCAAGCATTGATTTGAATGCCGTTCACAGGGCTCTTCAATTCGGAGGTCTTCCGGGACAGTCGCAACAAGACCCCGATGACGACAACCCGCCGCCAGTGCGTCGCTGAACTTGCCAAGGATAACCGCCGATGCTCTCGGGCCTATCTAAACTACTGGACAAAGCATTTATCCTCGGCTTCTTTTTGCCAGCCCTGCTTGGCTTTACAGGTTTTCTCGCAGCTAATGCGGACATCCCGCTGTTTGGCGATTTGCTGAACAAAGCGACCTCGGACAGCGAAAAGGTCGGCGGCTTGTTTACTTTCCTCATAATCGTATGGGTTCTATCGCTGCTCTTGATGGTGCTGAACAACTGGTTTTATCAGGTCCTCGAAGGATACAAATGGCCATTCAATCGAGAGGCCTGGAAGCGCGATGAGCGCGACCGCCGCAATCGTCAGCTGGGCCTTATAGAACGCCTCCGTACCGAACTCGATACTGAGAACAGTACGATCGAGCGGCTCAAAGCCTCAAAGGAATCGTCGGAATACAGAAAAGCCGAATTGAACAGAGCCACCGTAAGGGCGAGGCTGTATCGCACTCAGGAGCGCAACGCGCGTGATTTCCCTCGCTATGAAAACCTCGTTCTTTCTACGGCCTTTGGGAACACGTTGCGTGCATTCGAGGGTTACTCGAGCGAAGTCTACAAGGTCGACAGCATATTCGTCTGGCCGCGTCTTCTAGCCGTGATCCCAAAGGACTATCAGGCAATCATTGCGGACGCGAGAGCTCCAGTTGACTTTCTGGTCGGACTCGTCGTTCTGGGTTCATTTACGTCCATCTTTACGTTCGTGCGAGCGCTTGACATCTGGCTTGCGGACGGGCTGGGCGGCAATTACGTGTTAGCCGATCTTTTGCAGAATGCCGCGATTGCGGCCGCTATTGCGGTAATCGCGTATCGGCTGGCGATTCTTGAGGCAAGAAGCTGGGGCGACGTTGTCAAATCGGCGTTTGACCTTTATCTGCCGGCACTCGCCGAGCAGTTAGGTTTTGTTCTTCCGACGTCCCAGACCGCGCAGCAGGAGTTTTGGGCCACATGGAGCACGCAGTTCCGCTTTCATGCACCGGCAAATACCGCGTGGTGGACACGTGTCCAGCCGGCGACGCCACCAGCAACGACCCAGGCGGATTGGGAGGCGACTGACTCCGCAGGCGAAAGCGACGAGATGCGCGGAGGTTGAGGCAACTGCGCTGCCTTTTATTCAGCCTGGAGTTGCGTGCACCATGACACCACAGTTCGATACCGATTTGCGGACCAGACTGGTGAGAGTCTACGGTCGTGTGCAGGGGGTAGGTTACCGGCAGTCTTGCATCGAGGAGGCCACGGCTCGACGGATCACGGGTTGGGTGCGCAACCGGATGGATGGATCGGTCGAAGCTGTGTTGCAAGGGCGCGCTGAAGACCTCGAGCGAATTTGCGACTGGCTGGTTGACGGTGCGCATGGAGCGCTGGTGGACCGCCTGGAAATCAAGGAACTGTCGCCACCGGTAGCCAGGTTCGATGAATTCAAGCTGGCCGCGACGGTCTAGTTCGGGTCACGCTACACAGTCCAAGCCGCCGGACATGAACACTGATTCTTCGAGCGCCCTAAGGCTTGACCGCGGAGGCCAGAACGCAGCTCATCGGAAGCCGCAGGTCCCCGTTATCGCTGCGATACGCCTCGGCGTCGCGTGCGACGGCCCGTTCGATAGACGCCAGCGCGGCCGGCGTTTGCGCGTGTAGCAACGCGGAAAACCGCACGCCGCCGCGCAGGAGTGCATGAAAAGGGGTATTGGGAGCATGAAGCACGAGCGTGAGGTCCAACTCCCGCATTTCGGGTTGGACGAACCCGGCATCGAGCAACGTGCGCTTCGATTCCTGCCAATCGCTGAACCGGAAGAGGGCTGGTCCCGGCGGCAGGGGCACATCGGTCGTCCCGTGCTGCTCGATTGCCTTCAACACCATGTCGAAGCCCACCGCCTTGTTCGGCGTCGCCCATTCCGTGAAGGCAATTCTGCCATCGGGTCGCAGTACACGAAACGCCTCCGCGAGTGCGCGCTCGGGGTGCGCGAAGTGCAGCATTCCGAAGCTGATCCCCACAGCCGAGAAGCTTTCGTCGGGAAATGGCAAATCCTCCGCGTCGCCGACGCGGAACTCAAGTGCCGGAAAGACGCGTCTCGCCTTGTCGACCATCGCGACCGAGAAATCCACGCCAGCGACATCCGCGCCGCACAGTGCGGCGGCCGCCGCGAGGTAGCCGGGGCCGCATGCGACGTCGAGAAAACGCGCACCCCGACGAATGCAGAGGGTCTCGAGAATGGCCTGGTTCGACTGCGCGGTCAAATCACCGAAATACTCATGATAGGCCTGCGCGACCCGCTCCCAACCTTCATGTTCGAAGGTGCTGAAGTCGAGTTGTCCCATGCTTACCCCCACCGGTTTTACACGTGTGCAACTTTTAGCGCACGACTATGTTCCTCGGAATCCGCATGTCTGGCTATCGGGGAAACAATTCAGGCGGGCGACAGCGAAAATAGACGGATTTGTGGTGCGGCGCACAACTAGCGTCGTCTAAAGCCGCCAGACTCGCGCGCGCGTCGGCGCTTCTTGCATTTCAGCGCCCGGGTCGCGAACCGCCTCGCTTGCGCTAGACTGGCTCGAGCAACCGGAAGGAGACCCAGGATGATACGCAAGACGCTTAATGCCTCGCAGCTTCAGCAGGAGGTCAATCGGAGAATTCATCGACTGCCGGAAATCGTCGATGATGGCGTGAAGATTCGCGTGCCGCGGCCGCAACTGCAAGAGGCTGACAAGACTGGCTGCAACTGGAACATGACCCACTTCGGCAATGCGATTGGCTTCGAGCGCGACATCGAGGGTGTACTGAAGGCCATGCGTGCGGAATACAACCTCAGTACCGAAGTCGAGGACACCGGCAATCCGTTCGGTGACTAGCCGCGACACACACCGATTCCCTGTTCGTTATTGATCGCCTGCGCATGTTGGAAACGGGAATGGCAACGCACGCCCGCAACGCGTCGTTACAACCAGCGCGGGTCGCGCGTAAACGCGACGGTCAACCAGCGGTCCGGGCCCGACTCACCGATCGCGCGCGAGATTCTTTCGCGGATATGATCGAGCTGGCGCACGCCGGCGTGCTCCATCGCCTCGGGCAACACGATATGCACCTCGACGAACAGGCCTCGGCCGACGCGTGTCGCGTAGTGCGAGTGCTTGACGAAGCCATAGTCGGCGGTCAGTTGTTGCATCAGGTCGCGCAACTCGCGCTCCAGATCCGGCGGCGTGATCAGCAACACTTCCTTGACCGCGCCGATCACGGTTCCGATCGGCATCGGGATCAGCACGAGAGTTAGCAGGGCCAGCACGCCGGGGTCGATGTACGGCGTCAGGTGGCCTTGCCCGATGCGTTCGAGCAGCCATGCAATCGAAAACGCCAGCAGCAGCGCCGAGCTGATGCACGCCGACATCAGCCAGCTCTTGATGTCGAGGCCGAGCAGTTCGGAGTCGATCACGCGATTCACGCGCCGTTCGCGCCAGAACATGAAGAAGCAAAACGCGGCGACCACCACGGCGTAGAAGACCCCCCAGCCGAATTCGAGTTCGCGGCCGCCGTCGAGCAGGCCTTTGACCGCGTTGATGAAAGCGTAAAAGCACAGCACCGCCAGCAGACTGCCGTTGAACACGAGCACGAGCGGCTCGATGTGCCAGAAGCCGTGCTGGAAGCGTCGACTGCTCTCCTGTTGAAGCAGGCGGGTGACGAGCAACGACAGGCTGCACATCGCGGCGTCGAGCGCGGAGAACATGCCGTCGAAGATGATCGCCAGCGAGCCGCTCAGAATCCCGACCGCGATGCCGAGTCCGGCGATCATCACGGTGCAAAGCAGCGACTGCTTGAGGATGCGTTGTTCGAGGTCCGTTGCTTTCATGATCCGAATGACCGCCCGTGGCTGAAAGACGTTCAAAGGTGAGGGGAGTATATCGGGCGCGTATGTCCGGAATGTCGCGGCCACGCGCGAGCGCGCCGCAACGGCTTGCCCGCGCCCCCTCCCCGCCCGCGGCACATCCGCGCGTCTACCCGGGCTTGTCCTGGGGTGCCTCCACGCGCATCCAATTCACCCCATCCGCATACCGCCAAGCCTTGCCCACGCTCGCCGCCGCGCTATCCCTCGCGATTATTTGCGATTCACGAATACCGCATTCGCCGCTTGTCCCGTACCTGAGCCGCCGCACTTGGGCCAATCTTGGCCGCGTCGCTGCCGCATCGACGAAGCGCGGCACGACACCCGTTGCTGAATTCGACGAACCCGGCGGCGCGCCGCGGCGCAAGCGAATGCCGTGCGCGCGCCATGCGGCCGGACTACGGAGACATGGAGACACAGATGAAATCGAACGACTGGGACGTGGCCTACGAATGGAAGGCCGTCGTGCTGCTGGCCCTCGGCTTCGGCCTCGTGGGACTCGACCGCTGGCTGATCGCGCCGCTCTTTCCGGCCATCATGAAGGACCTGCATCTGACCGCGCAGGACGTCGGCAACTGCATCGGCATCCTCGGCTTGTCTTGGGGCATTTTCGCGGCGCTGATGGGCGGCATCTCCGACAAGATCGGGCGCCGCAAGGTGCTGATCCCGGCGATTCTGGCGTTTTCGCTGCTGTCCGGTTTCTCCGGACTTGCCGGCGGCCTGATGAGCCTGCTCGCGGTGCGCGCATTGATGGGCGTCGCCGAAGGCTCGTTCTGCCCGACCAGCTTCGCCGCGACCGCCGATGCGTCGCATCCGAAGCGCCGCGGTTTCAATCTGGGCCTGCAGCAAAGCGGCTTCGCGCTGTTCGGCCTCGCGCTGTCGCCGATCATCGCGACGCAGCTGCTCAGCGTGGTCACGTGGCGCTGGGTGTTCGCGCTGGTGTCGGTGCCCGGGCTGATTCTCGGCGTGCTGATGTTCTTCGTGATTCGCGAACCGAAAGCCGCGCCGCAAGCTACGCCAAAGCGGCCCGCCTGCCCGGCCGAACGCGGCAATTGGCGCGACGTGCTGAAGAGCCGCAACATCCCGATCGCGATGGCCGCGCTTTTCTGCGCGATGACCGGCGTGTTCGTGCTCGGCGCGATGCTGCCGCTGTACCTGACCGAGTATTTGTCGCTCGACACGCAGCGCATGGGCGTCGTCGTCTCGGCGATCGGCTTTGGCGGCTTTATCGGACAGTTCGGTTTGCCGGGGCTGTCGGATCTGACCGGGCGGCGCGTGGCAAGCATCGTCGGCTTCGCCGGCACCGCCGTGATGCTGTACCTGTTCCGCGGACTCGGTGCGCAGCCGGTGCAGCTGTTCGCGGTGCTGTTCGTCGCGTCGTTCTTCACGCTCGGACTCGTGTCGCTGCTGTCCGGTCCGGTTGCGACCGAAGCTGCGCCGATCGGCATGATCTCGACGTCGATCGGCATCGTCGTCGGCGCGGGCGAGATTTTTGGTGGCGGCATTGCGCCGGCATTGGCGGGCTTCGTCGCGACGCACTTCGGCATTCAGAACATCCTGTGGCTGCCGATCTGCGCGGTCCTGCTCGGTATCGGCGTGAGCCTGCTGCTCGAGGAAACCGCGCCGGCCCGAGTGCGTCGTCAGCGGCTTGCGCCGTCGCTCGACCTGCCGGCCAGCGAGCAACCGGAATGATGCGCTGCAACCGGTCGGCGCAGCGCTCGACAACGAGGCCGTTGTCGCCGACCGGGCGGCGCGTTCACGCGCCCCAGCCCGGATACACTGATAGGCTGGACGAGTGGACAAGGACCCAGCATGGATCGTTTTCTGAGCATCGAGGCCTTCGTACGCGTGGCCGAGACGAGCAGCTTCGCCGAAGCGGCGCGGCAGTTGGGCGTGACGAGTTCGGTGATCACGACGCGCATCCAGCAGCTGGAGAAGTTCGTCAACGCGCCGCTCTTTCATCGCAGCACCCGGGTCGTACGCCTGTCCGAAGTGGGCGAGGCGTTCTATCGCGAATGCGCAGAGGTGGTCGGGCGTGTCAACGAACTGACCGACCAGATGCGCGAATTGCGCGCGACACCGACCGGCCGCTTGCGCATCCAGATGCTGCCGGGTTTCGCGCTCGGCCACTTCGGCGCGCCGCTTGCGGAATTCAACCGACGCTATCCCGGCATCCAGCTCGATGTGATCGTCAACGACCGGGTGGTCGATCCGATCGAAGAGGGCTTCGACGTCGCTTTCCAGATCTTTCCGCCGATCGCCGAATCGCTGATCGAGCGACGGCTGTTCAAAGTGCGGCGTCTGTTCTGCGCGACGCCCGCGTATGTGAAGGAGCATGGCGCGCCGCAGCATCCGCGCGAGTTGCTGCAACACACCACCGCGCTTTATTCGGGCTACCCGTCGCGCAATCGCTGGACCATGACGCACGGCGACGAGGTGGTCGAAATGGAGCTGCCGGGCATGATCCGTTCGAACTCGGTGCATCTGCTGCGCGACTATGCGCTGACTGGCGGCGGCGTCGTCTGTCTGCCGACGCTGGTCGCGAGCGCCGCGCTGCTCGATGGTTCGCTGGTGCCGATTCTGACCGGCTACACGCTGTCGCCGCTGAACTTCGCGGCCGTGTATCCGGCGACCCAACGACAGGCGCTCAAGGTGAAAGCGCTGGTCGAGTTCCTGGCCGAGTACCTGGGTCCCGAGCCCGCGTGGGACCGGCCGCTGATCGAGCGTGGCTGGGTGACGTAAGGCTATTCACGCGGCGATTATTTGCAAAGTCCGAATGCTGTAATCGCCCGATCGCCGGTTGTTGCCATCCTGTTGCGCTTCTAAAGTTGAATCAAACGACACCCGCTTCCAACTAGGAGACAGCAATGACCGAGTCGTCATTCCACACCGTCTTTGGCTCGCTCGACGGCTACCGCAAAGGCGAAATCGAAATCACGAGCGGCGAAGCGCGCCATTACGTGTTTTCCAACATCTTCGAAGTCGCTTCCGGGTCGGCGCCCTACGAGAAGGTCGTGGTCGGCAAGAACCTCGACTACGTGATCGAGGCGCTGCGCACCGAAGGCCAATCGCAATGGTTCGCCTGCGCGCACGACGAGTTCGCGATCCTGATGGACGGCGAAGTACGCATCGATTTCATCAAGCTCGACAACCCGCCGAGGAGCGGCACGGGCACCATCGCAGCGGGCGCGCAACCCGCCGGCCGCACGATGGGTTACGTGGTGCTGCGTCGCGGACATCAGGCATTGCTGCCGGCCGGCTGCGCATATCGCTTCACCGCGCAGAAACCCGGCGTCGCGCTCGTGCAAACGATGCTCGGCGAACTGTCGGTGGAGAAGTGGGCCGACATCTGCCTGCACTGATACGCAGAACATGCACCCACCCCGCAACTACGTTGCATGGGACCAGAGTAAGCGCTAAAGCGCCAACTCTGGTCGACATAGGAGACAAAACATGGCATCCCTCGAAACTCTCGATCACCCGGCCGGCTTCGCCGCCGACACCGTGCGCGCCAGCGAACCCGACGCGGTCACCGGCTATCGCCGCTTTACGCTCGGCGCGTTCGAATTCCTGCGCGACGAGTACTTCGTCAAGATCAACTGGCCCGCGAAAGGCCAGACCCGCACCCACGCGGTGCCGGCCGATGCGTTCCTGCGCGCGATGATGCGCGACGTCGCATGGGGCTTCTTCTACGGCTGGGTTAATTTCGACCAGGTGTTCGGCACGCGCAATCACCACGGCAAGGTCGACGTGTATGCGGGTTCGTTCAACGGCATCATGAAGGACGCGGGTGTCGATTACATGGAGACCTTCGAGACGCCGACGATCATGGCGACCTTCAAGGCGATCCTGCACGACTGGACCAACGAAGGCTTCGACCCGTTCGCGGCACCCGAGGAAACCGGCACCGCGTTCGGCCGCAAGCATGGCGACAACGATGCCGCGATCGAGCGCACGCGCATCGCGACGCGCCGCATGCCGGGCCTCGAAGGCGACTCGCCGCTGCGCGACGATCTGCCGGTGAACCGCGCGTTCGCCGACGTCACGCAGGACGATCCGGAGGTGCATGTCGAGCCCGGCTTCGAGGGCCAGCTGCACGCGTTCAACCTGTTCAAGTATCTATCGCGCTCGGACGTTACCTGGAATCCGTCGGTCACGTCGGTGTGCGGCCAGAGCCTGTTCTGCCCGACCACCGAGGAATACATCCTGCCGGTGTTTCACGGCAACGATCGCGTCGAGTGGTTCCTGCAACTGTCCGATGAGATCGTCTGGGACATCGGCGACAAGAACACCGGCGCGCCGCGCGCGCGCATCACGATGCGTGCGGGCGACATCTGCGCGATGCCGGCCGATATCCGCCATCAGGGTTATTCGACCAAGCGCTCGATGCTGCTCGTATGGGAGAACGCGACGCCGAATTTGCCGAAGCGTTACGAAAGCGGCGAGCTGAAGCCGTACCCCGTCGATTTCTGAAGGTTCGATTCAAGAGCCCCGCGCCCGCATTCACCGAGGACCATTCATGCAAACCCAACTGTTCATCGACGGCCGTTTCACGGACGCCGTCGAAGGCGGCACGATCGACGTGCTCAATCCGCACGACGGCTCGCTGATCACACAGATCGCCGCGGCCACCGCCGCCGATGTCGATCTGGCTGTCGATGCCGCCGCGCGCGCGTTCCCGAAATGGGCCGCGCTGCCCGCCGCCGAACGCGGTCGGCTGCTGCTTAAGCTCGCCGACGCGATCGAGGCCAACGCGGAAGAACTCGCGCAACTCGAATCGCTCGACACCGGCCACCCGATCCGCGATTCGCGCTCCCTCGACGTGCCGCGCACGGCGGCATGCTTTCGCTACTTCGGCGGCATGGCCGACAAGCTGCAAGGCTCGGTGATTCCGGTCGAAGCGGGCTTTCTGAACTACGTGCAGCGCGCGCCGATCGGCGTGGTCGGACAGATCGTGCCGTGGAATTTCCCGCTGATGTTCACGAGCTGGAAGATGGGTCCGGCGCTCGCGGCCGGCAACACGGTCGTGCTGAAGCCGTCGGAGATCACGCCGCTGTCCACGCTGCGCATCGTCGAGCTGATGGCCGAGGTCGGTTTTCCCGAGGGCGTCGTCAACATCGTCGCGGGCTATGGTCATACGGCGGGGCAGCGGCTCGCTGAGCATCCGGGTGTCGGCAAGATCGCGTTCACCGGATCGACTGCGACCGGGCGGCGCATCGTCGAGGCCTCGCAGGGCAACCTGAAGCGTGTGCAGCTCGAACTCGGCGGCAAGGGCGCGAACATCGTGTTCGACGACGCGAACCTCGACGCCGCGATCAACGGCGCCGCGTGGGCGATCTTCCACAACCAGGGCCAGGCGTGCATCGCGGGCTCCCGGCTGATCCTGCACGAGCGCATCGCCGATCGGTTCCTCGAACGCTTCGTGTCGCTGGCGTCGTCGATCCGGCTCGGCGATCCGCTCATTGCCGACACCGAGATGGGGCCGCTCACGTCGAAGCAGCATCAGGAACGGGTGCTCGCGTTCGTCGACATCGCGCGTCAGCAGGGCGGTCGCGTACTGACCGGTGGCAGCGCGCCGAGCGACGCGTCACTTGCGAACGGCTACTACGTGCGCCCGACCGTCGTCGAAGCTGCGAGTCCGAACGATCGCGTCGCGCAGGACGAAGTGTTCGGCCCGTTCGTCACGGTGCTGCGTTTCCGTACCGACGACGAAGCGCTCGCGATCGCCAACGGCACCGACTACGGACTCGGCAGCGGGCTGTGGACGCGCGATCTGTCGCGCGCGCATTCGATGGCCGCGAGAATCCATGCGGGCATGTGCTGGGTCAACTGCTACAAGCGCGTCAATCCGGGCAGCCCGTTCGGCGGCGTCGGACAGTCGGGCTATGGCCGCGAGATGGGCTTCGAGGCGATGCACGACTACACGGAAGCGCGCTCGGTGTGGGTCAACGTCGACGGCAACGTGCCGCCGCATTTCAAACGCTGAGGGCCGCATGGAGCGCTTCGTCTATCAGGGCACGCCGTCGCGTGTGGTGTTCGAATGGGGCGGGCTCGCGACGCTGCCGGCGGAGGTCGAGCGGCTAGGGGCCAGGCGCGCGCTGATCCTGGCGACTCCCGAGCAGCACGCGCTGGCCGAGCGGGTCGCGGAGGTGCTCGGCAAGCGCGCGGCGGGTGTGCATGCGCAAGCCGTGATGCACGTGCCGATCGAAGTCGCTCGCGCGGCGCGCGATGCGGCCGCCGCGCTCGATGCCGACTGCTGCGTCGCGGTGGGCGGTGGTTCGACGGTCGGCCTCGGCAAGGCGATCGCGCTCGAATCGTCGCTGCCGATCATCGCCGTGCCCACCACCTATGCGGGCTCCGAGATGACGCCGATCTACGGGCTCACCGAAGGGCGTCTGAAGCGCACGGGCCGCGATATGCGCGTGCTGCCGCGCACGGTGATCTACGATCCGTCGCTGACTTTGTCGTTGCCGGCGGGCATTTCCGCCGCGTCGGGCATCAACGCGATGGCGCACGCGGTCGAAGCGCTGTATGCCGAGGACGCGAATCCGGTGATCAGCCTGATGGCCGAGGAAGCAATCCGCGCGCTCGGCGAAGCGCTGCCCACGATCGTGCGCGCACCGGACGATGCCGCCGCGCGGAGCAGCGCGCTGTACGGCGCGTGGCTCGCGGGCACCTGTCTGGGCGCGGTCGGCATGGCCCTGCATCACAAGCTTTGTCATACGCTGGGTGGCACGTTCAACCTGCCGCATGCGCAAACCCATGCGGCGATGCTGCCGCATACGGCACACTACAACCACGGCGCCGCGCCCGATGCGCTCGCGCGCGTCGCGCGCGCGCTCGGCGGCAAGCGCGAGGCCGACGCGGGTCCGCTGCTGTTCGAACTGAATCGCGCGCTCGGCGTTCCGCTGGCGCTCGCGCAGATCGGCATGCCCGAGCAGGGACTCGACGAAGCGGCCGATCTCGCGTGCAAGAATCCGTATGCGAACCCGCGTCCCGTGGAACGCGATGCGATCCGCGCGCTGCTGCAACGGGCGTGGCAGGGTGCCGAACCCGTCTGAGCGCCGGGCAACGCGGCGCCGCCAGATCAATCGATGGAGGAAGACATGTCGACAGACAGCAAAGAGGCCGAGCAGGCCCTGACCGAGCAGGTGGTAGCAAGCTTCGCCGGGACACCCGACGATCGGCTGCGCACGCTGATGCAAAGCCTCGTGCGGCACATGCATGCGTTCGTGCGCGAAGTCGAGCCGACCGAGGCCGAATGGATGTCGGCCATTCGCTTTCTGACCGACACCGGCAAGATGTGCGACGACCTCGTGCGCCAGGAATTCATCCTGCTGTCGGATACGCTCGGCGTATCGATGCTGGTCGACGCGATCAACCATCGTCTGGCGACGGGCGCCACCGACACTACTGTATTTGGCCCGTTCTACATTCGCGGCATGCCCGAGCGCGCGTATGGCGAGAACATCGCGTTCACGCCCGGCACACCCGCGCTCGTGCATGGACGCGTGCTGTCGACGGACGGCGAGCCGCTTGCCAACGCGGTGCTCGACGTCTGGCAGACCGCCGGGAACGGCATGTACTCGGGGCAGGACACCGAGCAGCCGCACGGCAATCTGCGTGGACGTTTTCGTACCGACGCCGAAGGCCGCTACGCGATTTCGACGATCGTGCCGGTCAGCTATCCGATTCCGACCGACGGCCCGGTCGGCCGCATGCTCGAAGCGACCGGACGGCATCCGTGGCGACCCGCGCATCTGCACTTCATGATCGACGCGCCGGGGCATCGTACGCTCGTCACGCATGTGTTCGACCGCGAAGACCCTTATCTGGGTTCGGACGCGGTGTTTGGCGTGAAGCCGTCGCTGATGGTCGATTACCGCGAGTGCTCCGCGGATCACGAACTCGCGCGCCGCTTCGGTTTCGATGGACCGTTCCGCGAAGCGCGCTACGACTTCATCCTCGATCGGAGCTGATGGCGATGGCACGTTTTTTCGCGGTATTCGCGACCGACAAGCCCGGCATGCGCGAAGTGCGCGAACGGGTGCGTCCGGTGCATCGCACGTGGCTGCGCGGCGGTACCCATCGCGGCGTGCTCGTGCGCCTTGGTGGTCCGACGCTCGCGCCGCAATGCGATGCGATGAATGGCACGTTGCTGGTCGTCGAAGCGGAGCGTATCGACGACGTGATGGAGTTCGTCAGCAACGATCCGTACATGCAGGCGGGATTGTTCGATTGCGTGGAGATTCGCCCGTGGGACTGGAGCCTCGGCAACCCGGAACGGAGAGTCTGAGCGATGAACGAAACGCCGCTATGTCCGCTCGCCGACGTGCCCGATGGCGGCGCGCGGGTCGTCGATGCAACGGCCGCCGGCGTGCCTGTCGTGGTGGTGCGGCGGGGCGAGCAGGTGTGGGCTTACGCGAACCGCTGTCCGCATTTTTCTGTGCCGCTCGATTTCGAGCCCGGCTATGTGCTGTGCTATCGATCGCAGGTGTTGATGTGCGCGCATCACAGCGCGTTGTTTCGCTTCGAAGATGGGCGCTGTATCGAGGGGCCGTGCGCGGGGGCGAGCCTCGATGCGGTGAAGATTGCGGTCGATGGGGACGGGTGGGTGGTGTTGAATCCGTAGTCGGTGCGACTTCGCTCGATAATGAGAAGTGACGTTCCACCGAGAAACCTGGCGTGCTCATCTGTTCCTGGCGCACCAGGATTTTCCGGCTCGGTGGCATGTACTACAACTCTATCCATTGCACTTTGCACCCGGTCGCGAAGAACAACACAAGTCTTCACCGTTTGTGTTGCATCGTCATAAAAATTGATAACTGCACGGTCTTTCGTTCCCACGTCAGAATAGGCGCTATTAGGCGAACGGCTTAGGGAAACGGGAACTGATCCGGCTTTACGCGCAAACGTTGTTTCACTTCGGCGTGATATATCGAGAGGATGCCGAGTGCTGTCGCTCCGAGTCGGCTTGCGATGTTCTCTGTCAATTCCTCGCCGGGAATGTCTTCGAGGCGCCACGGTGCGACAACATTTTTGCTCCTTAGCGGGGCAAGGTCCTCATCCTTCACCGAGAATACTTCGAATTGCTGCAATTCCGGGTTATAGGAAACAACAAACGATTTTGGGGCGACCATGCTTAGTATCCTCGGCACTGGTTATAGAGTGTGAAAGCGTTTTGCTTGCATGTGATGAAAGTATAGGCAGCGTTCGTCATTCGCTTGTAGAGATTGCATTCGTCAAGATTTCGCTCGTACTCCGCGAAGCATTCGGTCTCGTGAAATTCACTCACTCCGCGCGCAGAAATCTTTTGCACGTCGTCGCTTAGCGCGTCCCTTGTATACCCGAAAGGCTTTGCGTTGCCAAGATTGTGCGGCGCGCGCGGGATTTTTCCGTCGATCGACCTTAGCATGTCCGCGTCGTTCGGTAGCCGAGTGCGCTCAGAGTCTGACCGGGAAGCATCTTCCCGCTGCTCTCGTATCGCCTGCACGCACTTGCGTATCTCGTCCCGCTCAGGGACGAAGATCAGACTACCGTCCTTCACTTCGTTGTACAGGGCTTTGGCAACCTCATGGTCTTTCATCCTGTACATATGAAAGCGGTTGTGACTCCGGCCGAGCATATCGCGCAACTCGTACGACTGGAGTGACAGCAGCATGGATGGGCTATATCGCAGCCACGCTGCGCGCGCTTCGTCCATGCCCTGCACAATGTCGTCGTGCGACTCGCGGGGCACGCTCGCCGGCAATGCAAAATGGAACCACCGGTCGACGTCAAACAACCAGTTAGATTCGATGTAAAGGTTGAACGATCTGTAAAGACTGATTGAGAAGAAATGTCCGGTGCCGCCTTTCACGGACCTCATGGAAAGAACCGAGGGAAAGTGAAGTCATCGTACCTTACAGCCAATGAAGGAGGCCCGATTGTGCAACAAGAAGCCATCCTAAAAAACCCCGGATAAAGTCCTGCGGGAGGGGCGCTGCGCCTGGACAGGCTTTTCACCAAGCCTCGGTCACCCGCCCATTGCGGACAACAAGTTACGTCGGTGCGCCCCTGATCATCAGTCATACCAACGTATTGTCGCGCGCTGGCTGTGACGCGGTAACAGGCGCTTCCGATATCGGTAACTCCTTTTCGAGTATGCGGGTGGGGCGAAATCGCCATTTCGATGATTAGCGTCCTCGAGGTAGCGGAATACGTCGAGGATGGCCGGCTCAAACTGTGTGTCGATACACGGCGCTGGTTGTCGACCTTGGCGTCGGTCGAGGGCCTGCGCGTGGTGCCGGTCGATATGGCGATCGCCGTCCAGGCCGCGGCGCTGCCCACCACGCTCACGTCGCATCAGCGGCTGATCGCATCCACGGCGATGGCGCTTGGCGGCACGCTGATCACGCTCGACGCGCGATTGCGCGAGTTCTCCTACGCGGGGGCAACCTGGTGAGTGGCGCAGTCGTTCTGCGGATGATTCGGGCTAAGGCACGAGACTGAATCACGCGCCATACCCTGCCGCCGCTACTTCAACCGCCCCGCCAGAAACTGCTGCAACCGCTCGCTACGCGGATTCGTCAGCACCTGATGCGGATGCCCTTGCTCCTCGATCTTGCCCTTGTGCAGGAACACGACATGATTCGACACGTTGCGCGCAAAGCCCATCTCGTGCGTGACGACGATCATCGTGCGGCCTTCTTCGGCAAGCGCCTGCATCACCCGCAGCACTTCGCCGACGAGCTCGGGATCGAGCGCCGAAGTCGGTTCGTCGAACAGCATCACTTCCGGCTCCATCGCGAGCGCGCGAGCAATCGCGACGCGCTGCTGCTGACCGCCCGACAGATGCGACGGATATTTTTTCTCCGTGCTGGCCGGCAAACCGACCTTGGTCAGATACTTGCGAGCGCGTTCCTCGGCTTCGCCGCGGCTCAATCCCAGCACGCTGATCGGCGCCTCGATGATGTTCTCGAGCACCGTCATATGCGCCCACAAGTTGAAATGCTGGAACACCATCGCGAGACGCGTGCGCATCGTTTGCAACTGCTTCGGATGGGTCACGCGTCGCGAGCCGTTGCGATCCCTGCTCGTGTTGATCTCCTCGCCGTTGAGCGTAATGCGCCCGGAGCACGGCGATTCGAGAAAGTTGATGCACCGCAGGAAGGTGCTTTTCCCGGAGCCGCTCGACCCGATGAGGCTAATCACGTCGCCCGCCTTCGCCTTCAGCGAGACGCCCTTCAATACCTCGTTGTCGCCGAACTTCTTGTGCAGGTCGTCGACTGTCAGCTTGTACATGCTCGTATGCTCCATCATGGCGCGAATGCGCTTTAGTGCCCTTGCGGTTTCAGATAAGCCAGCAAACGGATTTCCATCTTGCGGAAGCCCCAGATCAGCGCGAACACGATCGCCGCATACAGGATCGCCGCGATGCTGTACGCCTGGAACGTCGCGTAGGTCGCGGAGTTGACGTCGCGCGCCACTTTCAGAATGTCGGGGACGGTCGCCGTGAACGCGAGCGTGGTCGCGTGCAGCATCAGAATCACCTCGTTGCTGTACGAGGGCAGGGCCCGGCGCAGCGCCGACGGCAGGATGATGCGCGTATACAGCTTGAACTTCGACATGCCGTAAGCCTGGGCCGCCTCGATCTCACCGTGCGAGGTCTCGCGGATCGCGCCCGCGAAGATCTCGGTGGCGTACGCGCATTCGTTCAGCGCGAACGCGAGCAGCGTGCAGTTCATCGCATTGCGAAAGAAGCTGTCGAGCATCGCGTGCGAATGAACGAAATGCAGACTGTAGAGCCCCGTGTAGATCAGCAGCAGTTGAACGTACAACGGCGTGCCGCGAAACACGTAGGTGAAAAGCCAGACGGGCCCGCAGATGTAACGGTTGCGCGACGCGCGGGCGATCGCGAGCGGCACGGCCAGCACGAAACCGAGCAAGATCGATGCAACCAGCAACCACAGCGTGATGACGAGGCCGGTGTAGTTGAAGCCGTCCGTGAAAATGTAGTTCTGCCAGTATTGACGAATCAGTTCGATCACAGCGCGGCCCTCCGTACGCCGATCGAGTAGCGCTTCTCGAGGCGGATCAATACCAGATTCGAAATGGTGGTGATGGCGAGGTAGATGGCTCCGGTCGCCAGCGTGAAGAAGAAGAACGACTGGGTGCTCTTGCCGGCGTCCTGCGATGCCTTCACGACGTCCGCGAGACCGATGATCGACACGAGCGCGGTGGCCTTCACGAGCACCTGCCAGTTGTTGCCTATGCCGGGCAGCGCGAAGCGCATCATCTGCGGGAACAGAATGCGGGTGAACACGCGCCGCGCGCTCATGCCGTACGCGAAGCCCGCTTCGATCTGCCCGCGCGGCACCGACAGAAACGCGCCGCGGAAGGTTTCGGTGAAGTACGCGCCGTAAATGAAGCCCAGCGTGATCACGCCGGCGAGAAACGGATCGATGTCGATCTGCTCCATGCTGAACATGTCGGTCAGCTCATTGAGCCAGATCTGGATGCTGTAGAACAGCAACAGCATCAGCACGAGGTCGGGCACGGCGCGGATCAGCGTCGTGTACATCGTGCCGATGCGCGAAAGCACGCGATTGGTCGACAGCTTCGCGGCGGCGCCGAGAAGTCCCAGCGCGAACGACGCCGCGAGCGACAGCACCGCGAGTTTGATGGTTACCCACGTGCCCGCGAGGAGCAGCGGACCGAAGCCTTGAAACAGCATGGGAGTGTCCTTGTTGAAGGAGCGACCCGCGCGCATGCGCGCGGGGCCTGGCGATCGGGTAAAGCGGGCCCGAGGTGTTGCGCGCGGGCTTAGCCGCCGTACACGTCGAAGTCGAAGTACTTCTGCTCGATCTTCTTGTACGTGCCGTCCTTGATCATGTCGGCGATCGCCTTGTCGACCTTGATCTTCAGATCCTCGTCTTCCTTGCGCATGCCGATGCCCGCGCCGTTGCCGAGGATCTTCGGATCGTCGATGTTCTGCCCGACGAAGGCGAAGCCCGCGCCGCGCGGCGTCTTCAGGAAGCCCTGGTCAGCCTGCACCGCGTCTTGCAACGCTGCGTCCAGACGGCCCGACTGCAGGTCGGTGTAGACCGCGTCCTGGTTCTGGTACGGCACGACCTTTACGCCCTTCGCCTCCCAATAGGTCTTGGCGTAGGTTTCCTGGATCGTGCCCTGTTCGACGCCCACCGTCTTGCCCTTCAGCGATTCAGCGGTCGGCACGATGCCCGAGCCCTGCTTCGCGACGAGGCGCGTCGGCGTATTGAACAGCTTCGACGAGAAAGCGATCTGTTCAGCACGTTTCGGCGTCATCGACATCGACGACAGCACGCCGTCGAACTTCTTCGCCTTCAGTGCCGGAATCATGCTGTCGAAGTCCTGCTCGACCCACACGCACTTCGCATTCAGACGACGGCAGATTTCGGTGCCGAGATCGACGTCGAAGCCGACCAGCTTGCCATCGGTCGCTTTCGATTCGAACGGCGCATAGCTCGCATCCACGCCGAAGCGGACTGTGGACCAATCTTTGGCGAAAGCGCCGGTGGCGGCGAGTGCGAGGGCGAGGGAAAGGGCAAGTTTCTTCATCAAAGTCTCCAGGAGGGATGCAACGAGTGCGATGTTGTATAGACAAATTATCCCGTGCGGCCGATGAGCGGCAATCAGGGTTAGTGCTTACGCGCACCCAGGAGGGAGACGGAGAATAGGAGCAAAATCCTTTACAGACAAGCTATTCAGGCTGATTGAAAGGCGGCGGGCTCAGCCGGAATTTTCGCGTATACCCGCGGTCTATACCGTGGCGACGCGCTTGTCCATACAACTTCGCTACGGCGACGCTCGCATGGACGTCTAGCCGCGAACCGCGCGATCCGCGCTACTGATGCGAAGGCGGTAGATAGGTCATGTGCTGTTCGTTGTACAGCGCGTAGATCAGTTCCTGCATGCGCTGGATGTCGGCCGATTCGTCGAGCATGCGCATGCTCATGATGATCGGCGACACGAGGTTCTCATCGTCGAGGTCCTTATAGGCGATGTCGCCGCGCTGCAAACCGTACACGCTCGCCGGCACGATCGAGATGCCTTCGCCCGCGGCGACGAGGCCGAGCGCGATCTGCAACTCGCGCGTCTCGTAGAGCCGCTGCGGCTTCAGCCCGCGATCGTGAAACGCGGCCAGCACCTGGTCCGCGTAACTGGGCCGAGGCGCCTTCGGAAAGATGATCAGCGTTTCGCTGGTCAGGTCGTGCATTGACAGCACCGGCTTCGCGTCGATCAGCGGATGGCCGAGCGGCAGCGCGACGATCATCCGTTCTTCGCGCAGCACGACGCGCCGGATGCTCGGGTCTTCGTGACGAATGCGGCCGAAGCCGACGTCGATGCGGCCTTCCTTGAGCGCCTTGATCTGATCCATCGTCGACATCTCGTGCAGGCTCAGCTCGACCGTGCTGTTCTCGGTACGAAAGCGCCGGATGATTTTCGGCAGCATGCCGTACAGCGTCGAGCCGACGAAGCCCACGGACAAACTCCGCTCGATCTTGCCGACGCGCCGCGTCATCGCCTCGATTTCCGTCGTTTGCGCGAGCAGCTGCACCGCGTGCGAATAGAAAAAGCGGCCCGCCTCGGTCAGCTTCAGCGGCCGCGAGTTGCGCTCGAACAGCTGCACGCCGAGCGTGTCTTCGAGCTGCTGGATCTGCCGGCTCAGCGGCGGCTGCGCAATATGCAGACGTTTGGCGGCCTTGGTGAAGTTGCATTCCTCGGCAACGGCCACGAAGTAGCGCAGGTGGCGCAATTCCATAAAAATACCTTCTAAGTATCGTCGCGATACTAAATCAGTGTTGGACGATGCAAATGGCGCGCAACTATCCTTCAGTCACCGTAGACGCCCCGCAAAATTATACCTCCCGAGCATTGACAACTCGGCCCGGTCTGAAGCGTCGGTCGGCCCCACGGAGACGGCGCAGGCAAATCCTCGCGCATGGGACCCAAGACTTAGAAAGAGTTCAGGAGCAGCAATGAAACACGCTGAAATCGAAACCCTGCCGAAAGGGTTGTCCACCGATATCCCGCCTCTCGTGCCGAAGGTCGAACCCTTGCGCGCCGCGACCTGACGCAGCCCCCGGAGGCGCACCGCCTCCACTCCCCGACGTGAAAGACGAACCGGCCAGCCGGCCTCGCGGCAGGCAGGCCGCCCCCTACACGCGTGCTTCGCACGCATACCGACAGTCCGTACCAGGAGACACGCATGATTCCGATCTACCCGGATCACACTCCACAATTGAAGAACATCGACGACTTTCTCGTCGAAGACCGCGAGCGCGGCGATTACCGCCTGCATCGCAGCGCGTTTACCGACGAGCGTTTGTTCGAACTCGAAATGCAGCACATTTTCGAGGGCAACTGGATTTATCTCGCGCACGAAAGCCAGATTCCGAACAACAACGACTATTTCACGACCTACATGGGCCGGCAGCCGGTCGTGATCGCGCGCAACCGACAGGGCGAGTTGAACGCGTTCATCAATTCGTGCACGCACCGCGGCGCGATGCTGTGCCGCCACAAGCGCGGCAACAAGGCCACCTATACGTGCCCCTTCCACGGCTGGACTTTCAACAACAGCGGCAAGCTGCTGAAGGTCAAAGACCCGTCGGAAGCGGGCTATCCCGACTGCTTCAACAAGGAAGGCTCGCACGACCTGAAGAAGCTCGCGCGCTTCGGCAACTATCGCGGCTTCCTGTTCGGCAGCCTGAGCGATGACGTGCCGCCGCTCGAGACGTTCCTCGGCGAGGCGGCGCTCATCATCGACATGATCGTCGACCAGTCGGAAGACGGACTCGAAGTGCTGCGCGGCTCGTCGACCTACACGTATGAAGGCAACTGGAAGCTGACCGCGGAAAACGGCGCAGACGGTTATCACGTGTCGGCCGTGCACTGGAACTACGCGGCGACGACCAATCATCGCAAGGAAGAAAACGCGCGCGAAGACAAGATCCGCGCGATGGATGCGGGCAGCTGGGGCCGCCAGGGCGGCGGCTTCTACGCGTTCGAGCACGGCCACATGCTGCTGTGGACGCGCTGGGCGAATCCCGAAGACCGTCCGAACTTTGGCCGCCGCGAGGAATTCGCCGCGCGCTGCGGCGCCGAGCGCGCTGACTGGATGATCCAGAACTCGCGCAACCTGTGCCTGTACCCGAACGTGTATCTGATGGACCAGTTCGGCTCGCAGATTCGCGTGCTGCGGCCGCTGTCGGTCAACAAGACCGAGGTGACGATCTACTGCATCGCGCCGAAGGGCGAGTCCGACGAAGCGCGCTCGCGCCGCATCCGTCAATACGAGGACTTCTTCAACGTGAGCGGCATGGCCACGCCCGATGACCTCGAGGAATTCCGCGCCTGCCAGTTGGGCTATGCGGCCCGCGCGGTCGAATGGAACGACATGTGCCGCGGTTCGAAGCACTGGATCGACGGCGCCGACGAAGCCGCGCAAAAGATCGGCCTGAGCCCCGTGATGAGCGGCGTGAAAACCGAAGACGAAGGCCTCTACACGGTGCAGCACCGCTACTGGATCGACACGATGAAAAAGGCGCTGAACGCGCCGGGGAGCCGCGCATGAGCAACATCGCCATCACCGATATTCAGGCTTTCCTGTTCCGCGAAAGCCGCCTGCTCGACGACGAGCAATGGGACGAATGGCTCGCCTGCTATCACCCGGACGCGTCGTTCTGGATGCCGTCGTGGGACGACGAGGACAAGCTCGTCACCGATCCGCAGCGCGAGATTTCGCTGATCTATTACCCGAACCGCCAGGGCCTCGAAGACCGCGTGTTTCGCATCAAGACCGAGCGTTCCAGCGCGACGATGCCCGATACGCGCACGAGCCACAACGTCGCGAACGTCGAAGTGGAGAGCGCGGAGAGCGGCGTGTACACGGTGCGCTTCAACTGGCACACGCTGAGCCATCGCTACAAGACCAACTACAGCTACTTCGGCATGTCGCGCTACGTGATCGACTTCAACGGCGCCAAGCCGCAAATCCTGAGCAAGTACGTCGTGCTGAAGAACGACTACATCAATCAGGTCATCGACATCTACCACATCTAGCCGGTGCGGTTGCAGGAGACAGGTCATGGAACACACTATTGCACTTCAATTCGAAGACGGCGTCACGCGCTTCATCAGCTGCCGTGAGAACGAAACGCTGTCGGATGCCGCGTACCGGCAGAAGATCAACATTCCGCTCGACTGCCGCGAAGGCGCGTGCGGCACCTGCCGCGGACTGTGCGAATCGGGCGCGTACGACCTGCCCGAGGAGAGCTACGTCGAAGATGCGTTGACCCCCGAAGAAGCGGGCAAGGGCTATATCCTCGCGTGCCAGACGCGGCCGCGCTCGGATCTGGTGATTCGCGTGCAGGCGTCGTCGGCGGCGTGCAAGACCGGGGTGTCGCGTTTCGAAGGTACGCTCGCGGCGGTCGAACGGCTGTCGGATTCGACCATCCATTTCTCGATCGATATCGACGGCGCGAGCGCGCCGAGCTTTCTCGCGGGGCAATACGTGAACGTCGAGATTCCGGGCGCGAGCGGCGAGAGCCGGTCGTATTCGTTCAGCTCGGCGCCGGGCGCGACGCGCGCGGCGTTCGTCGTGCGCAACGTGCCGGATGGCAAGATGAGCGGCTTCCTGAGCCGCGATGCGCAGCCGGGTCAGCGGATCGGCTTCACGGGTCCGTATGGCAGCTTCTATCTGCGCGATCCGCGGCGCCCGGTGCTGTTCCTCGCGGGCGGCACCGGCATCGCGCCGTTCCTGTCGATGCTCGACGTGCTGAAGGCGAGCGGCAACACGCAGCCGGTGCGCCTCGTGTACGGCGTGACCCACGACATCGACCTGGTCGCGCTCGAACAGCTCGAACAAGCGCAGCGCACGCTGCCGAATTTCAGCTACCGCACCTGTGTCGTCGATGCCGCGAGCAGCCACGAGCGCAAAGGCTACGTGACCGCGCACGTCGACAGCGAATGGCTCAATAGCGGCGACGTCGACGTCTACCTGTGCGGCCCGGTCGCGATGGTCGAAGCGGTGCAGGGCTGGCTGCGCGACAGCAGCGTCGAGCCCGCGAACTTCTACTACGAAAAATTCTCGGCGAGCAACGTAGCATGACTTCGACCTTTACCGATCGCTTCAAGGACAAGGTGCTCGTCGTGACCGGCGCGGGCCAGGGCATCGGTCGCGGCGTCGCGCTGCGCGCGGCGCGCGAGGGCGCGGCGGTGGTGCTGGTGGACCGTTCGCCGATCGTGCACGAGGTGGCCGAAGAGATTGCGCGCGCCGGCGGCGACGCGCGCGCGTTCATCGCCGACCTCGAAACCTATGCGGGCGCGACTGCGATGACGGCCTTCGCGATCGATGCGTTCGGCCGCATCGACGCACTCGTCAACAATGTCGGCGGCACGATCTGGGCGAAGCCGTACGAAGAGTATGAAGCGGAGCAGATCGAGGCCGAGGTGCGGCGTTCGCTGTTCCCGACGCTGTGGTGCTGCCACGCGGTGTTGCCCGCGATGCTCGAGCGCGCGAGCGGCGCGATCGTCAACGTGTCGTCGATTGCGACGCGCAGTATTTATCGCGTGCCGTACGCGGCGTCGAAAGGCGGCGTCAATGCGCTGACCGCGAGCCTCGCATTCGAGCATGCCGAACACGGCATCCGCATCAACGCGGTCGCGACCGGCGGCACCGAAGCGCCGCCGCGCCGCGTGCCGCGCAATACCGCGCCGCAAAGCGAGCAGGAAGCGACGTGGTATCAGGGCATCGTCGATCAGACGATCGCGTCGAGCCTGATGCATCGCTACGGCACGATCGACGAACAGGTCGGCGCGATCCTGTTCCTCGCTTCCGACGAAGCGTCGTATATCACCGGCACCGTGTTGCCGGTGGGCGGCGGCGATCAGGGCTAGCGAGCGTCGGGCCGAACGACGCCGATAGGCCGCGCGGCGATTGTCCTTCATACTATCGGCCCGCAATGACTCCGCTGCCGGATGGTGACATGCGGTGATTCGCGGTCACTCGCGGTGACATGCGCCGCCCGGCGCGTGTCACCAACAGCGGGCCGCCACGACCCACATCGACGATGAATCCCACCCCTAGCCAGGCGCCTACCACGCGCGCCATTGCGGCCGACTGGTCCGTGTCCGCCATCGTGGCCGGCTTTCTGGCCGTGCTGATCTCGTACGCGGGCCCGCTCGTGATCTTCTTCCAGGCCGCGCAAGCGGCCCACATGCCCAACGAGATGGTCGCGTCGTGGGTATGGGGCATCTCGATCGGCGCGGCCCTCTCCGGCATCTTCGCGAGCTGGAAGCTGAAGGTGCCGGTCGTGACCGCGTGGTCTGCGCCCGGCACCGCGCTGCTGGTCGGACTGTTCCCCGCGTTGACGCTGCATCAGGCGGTGGGCGCGTATCTGAGCGCGGCCGTGATCATTCTGCTGATCGGCATATCGGGCTATTTCGATCGCATGGTGCGCAGCATTCCGAAGGGCATCGCCTGCGGGATGATGGCCGGCATTCTGCTGCAGTTCGGCACGCATGCGTTCAAGGCGGCCGCGTCGATGCCGGCGCTGGCGTTCGGCATGATCGGCGCGTACATCGTCTTCAGGCGCGTGCTGCCGCGCTATTGCATCGTGCTGGTGTTGCTGACGGGCACGGTGCTCGCCATCGCGCTCGGCGCCGCGCACCTCGGCGCGCTGCCGCTGCAAGTCACGCGGCCGATCTTCATCCAACCCGAATGGACGCTGAGCTCCACGCTGAGTCTTGCGCTGCCGCTCGTCGTCGTCAGTCTGACCGGCCAGTTCCTGCCGGGCATGGCGATTCTGCGCGTGTCCGGCTATCACACGCCGGCCCGGCCAATCATCACAGCGACTAGCATCGCGTCGATCGGCGCGGCGTTTTTCGGCGGCATCACGATCGTTATCGCCGCAATCACGGCGGCGCTGTGCACCGGCAAGGACGCGCACGACGAGCCGGACAAGCGCTATATCGCGGGCATCGCCAACGGCGTGTTCTATCTGATCGGCGGGACCTTCGCCGGTGCGATCGTCGCGCTGTTCACCATGCTGCCGAAGGAATTCGTCGCGATTCTGGCGGGTCTAGCGTTGATCGGTGCGATCACGTCGAACGTGATGGGCGCGATCCAGGACGAAGACCATCGCGAGGCCTCGGTCATCACGTTTCTCGCGACCGCATCCGGTATGACCTTCCTCGGGCTCGGCTCCGCGTTCTGGGGCATCGTGATCGGCTCGCTCGCCTACCTCGTGCTGAACAAGGTGCGGCGCGAGACGTCGGCAAACCAATGACGAAGCGGTAACTCAAGGCCGCGCCCCGAGCGCCTGAAACAGCGCGGCGGTATCGGCATAACGCTGCGCGGCGGCTTTGGTGCGATCGAGGCCGGTCTGCAATTGCTGGCGCTGCGTATCGAGCAGCGTCAATTGGCTGATGCCGCCCGCCGCATAACGCTGACTCGCAATACCGGCGCTGTGCTGGGCGCTGCGCTGCGCGGCATCGAGCGCCTGCAACGCAATCGCATCCTGATCGAGCGCGCGCAGCGCGTCGGCGACCTGTTGCAGTCCCTGCAGCACGGTTTGCTTGTACACGGCGAGCGCCGCCTGGTAGGCCGCCTCGGACGAATGCTTGCGCGCCAGCAGTTCACCGCCATGAAACAGCGGCTGCGTGAGACCGGCGCCAAAGTTCCACACGTTGAAGCCCGTCAGCAGATCGGACACGTTGACACGTTCGGTCGCCGCGCTGCCCGACAGCGTGATACGCGGATACAGGTTCGCGGTCGCGACGCCGATGTTCGCGCTCGCCTGATGCAACAACGCCTCGGACGCGCGAATATCGGGCCGCTGCTGCGCGAGCGTCGACGGCAAGGTCAGCGGCAGGTCGGCGGGCAGCACGAGCGTATCGAGGTCGAGCGCGGCAAGGTCGTGCGTGGTGGCCAATTCCGCTGGCGCGCGTCCCAGATAGATCGCAAGCTGATGATCGGTCTGTGCAAGCTGCGTGCGCAACGGCGGTAACGTCGCGCGGGTCTGCTGCACCAGCGTGCGCTGACTCAGCAGATCGACCTCGGAGATGCCGCCCGCGTGATAGCGGTGTTCGGCGATATCGAGTTGCTGCATCTGATTCGCGAGCAGCGCCTCTGTGAGTGCGATCTGTCGCGAGATCGACGCGCGCCGGATCGCCGCCGTCACCACATTGCCCGCGACCGTCAAACGCGCGGCTTCGAGTTCGTATTGCTGATAGTCGACCTGCGCAGCCACCGCTTCGAGCGCGCGGCGATTCGCGCCGAACAGATCGAGCGTGTACGACACGGTGACTTGCGCGCTGTATAGCGTGAACGGCGCAAACGCGCGGCCTTGCGTCAGCTGGCCGAAGCCCAGCGCTTCGGGATCGATCCTCTCGCGCGTGGTCGACAGGTTCGCATCGACCTGCGGCCACAGCGTGCCGCCCGCCTGCGCGCGGTAGTCCTGCTGCGCTTCGTCGAGTTTCGCGCGGGCTTGCGCGAGGGTCGGGCTGTCGTCGAGCGCCTGCTGCACCAGCGCGTTCAGCGCCGGCGAGCCGAACGCGCGCCACCAGCCGTCGCCGGGCACGTCAGTCGGCACGAAGTGTTGCGCGGCGCCGCCGGGACCATCGGCGGCGACCGTGCTTGCCGCAAGCGGCGCGGCGGTATAGCTCGACACGCTGGTCACGTCGGGCCGATGGAAATCGGGGCCGACGGTGCACGCGCACAATGCCGCGCTTGCGCCGCAGGCGGCGAGCCGACGCGTAGCGGATAAACAAGCCGCGCGATGAAAAACCACGTCACGAAAGCGAGGAGCGGAACACATTGCAGGCCTTCCTCAATCGAGCGTGCGTCGATAGAACTTCACGGCGACGCCCATCACGACGAACAGAAAGATCAGCAGCGGCCACACATGCGGCCACATGTCGGCCCAACCGACGCCTTTTAGCAGAATGCCGCGCACGAGCCGGTTGAAGTAGGTGAGCGGCAACAGGTTGCCGATGTACTGCGCCCACTTCGGCATGCCCGCGAACGGGAACATGAACCCCGACAGCAGGATGTTGGGCAGAAAATAGAACATCGTCAGCTGCATAGCCTGCAACTGATTCTGCGCGAGCGACGACAACGTAATGCCGATCGTCAGATTGGCCGCGACGAACAATAGCGCGGACAGATACAGCGCGATCAGACCACCTTCGAACGGCACGTTGAACACGAAGCGAGCGGCCGCGAGAATGATGCTGACCTGCACCAGACCGATCGCCACATAAGGCACGATCTTGCCGGTCATCACTTCGAGCGGCAGCACGGGCGTAGCCAGCAGATTTTCCATCGTGCCGCGCTCGCGTTCGCGCGTGATCGCGAGGCCCGTCATCATCACCATCGTCATCGTCAGGATCACGCCCATCAGGCCCGGCACCACGTTGTACTGGGTGATGCTTTCGGGGTTGTAGAGCCGGTGCAATTGAACATCGAAAGCGGTGGGGCCGACCGCGAGCGGCGACAGCGGACCCGTGAGGTCCTTCTGCAGTACCGACTGCGTGATCGACGGCAATGCGCCGAGCGCGGTGCCCACCGCCATCGGGTCCGTCGCGTCGGCTTCGACGAGCAGCGAGGGCCGCGCGCCCTTGGCCAGCTGGCGGGTGAACCCGACCGGAATATTCAGCACGAACAGCACCTTGCCTTGCGCGAGCGCGCGGCGGCCGGACTCTTCATCGGGCAGCGTCGAGACGATGTCGAAGTAATCGGAGTTGCGCATCGCCATCAGGAAGCTGCGCGTGAACTCGCTGTGATCGGCGGCGATGACGGCCGTCGGCAGATGCTTCGGGTCGGTATTGATCGCGAAGCCGAACAGCGCCATCTGCATGATCGGCAGCACGATCATCATCGCAAACGTGATGCGGTCGCGCTTCAGCTGCAAAAACTCCTTGCGCACGATGCTCCACCAGCGCATCAGCGAAAAGCGCGGAAGTCGGCGCGCGGAATTCACGATGCTTTGCCCGCGGAAGGCGTTGCGTAGTTGTCGGTCGAGCGGTTCATCATGAAGATGAACACGTCCTCGAGGCCGGTTTCCTGTCTTGCGATTCGTAGCGTGGGGTTCGAGCGTTCCAACTGGTCGATGCTCGCGTGGAGTTCGGGCGTGTCGGGCCCGCTCACGTGCAGCGACGAACCGAACGCGACCGTCTGCTCGACGCCGGGCGAGCTGCGCAGCCGGTCGCCGAGCTCGACGAGATTCTGGCCGTACACGGCCCACGTCACGAGCCCTTGCGAGTCGATCACCTGTTTCGACGTACCCTGCGCGAGCAGCTTGCCGTACGCGATATAGGCGAGCTTGTGGCAGCGTTCCGCTTCGTCCATATAGTGCGTGCTGACGAGTACTGAGATGCCGCGCGCCGCGAGGCGGTGCAGCTCTTCCCAGAAGTCGCGGCGCGCGCTCGGATCGACACCGGCGGTCGGCTCGTCGAGCAGCAGCAGTTCCGGTTCATGGAGCATGCACGCGGCCAGCGCGAGACGCTGCTTCCATCCGCCCGACAGTGCGCCGGCCAACTGCTTCTCACGGCTTTGCAGGCCAAGCTGTTCGAGCGCGCGATCCACCGCCTCGCGGCGGTTCTTCATCTCGTAGATGCGCGCGACGAAGTCGAGGTTTTCGCGGATCGACAGATCTTCCCAATAGGAGAAGCGCTGCGTCATGTAGCCGGTGCGGCGTTTGATCTGCGCGCTGTCCCGCACGATGTCGTAGCCGAGACAGGTGCCGCTGCCGGAGTCCGGCGTCAGCAGTCCGCACATCATGCGGATGCAGGTAGTCTTGCCGCTGCCGTTCGGGCCGAGAAAACCGAAGATCTCGCCGCGCCGCACCTGCATCGTCACGTCGTTGACCACGTGCTTGGTGCCGAAATGCTTGTTCAGCCCGTGCACGTCGATCGCGTACACCGGGTTGCTGGCGTTGGCGGGGGGCGGCGCGGGCGCACTCATTGCAGCGTGACCGTGACGGGCTGGCCGGGCCGCAGCTTCGGCGCATCGGCGGTTTGCGGTCTGGCTTCGACCATGAACACGAGCTTCGCGCGGCTTTCGTTGCTGAAGATCACTGGCGGCGTGTACTCCGCCTGGTCCGAGATGAAGCTGAGCACGGCCGGCACATCGGCGGCGCACCCGTCGCAATGAATGGATACGCGACGGCCGGGCGCGAGCGAACCGACCACTCCTTGCGGCACGAAGAAGCGCACCTTGACGTTTTCCGGCGGCAACATGCGCACGACGGGGCTGCCCGCCGGCACCCATTCGCCGCTGCGAAACATCGTGTCGAACACGAGGCCCGCGTGCGGCGCGTGCACGCTTTTCTGATCGAGCTTCCATTGGGCCTGGCCGAGTTGGGCCTGCGCGGCGTCGACTTGCGCCTGCTGTGCGCGGATCTGCTCGATCCGTCCCGGCAGACGCGCGACGGCGAGCTGACTTTGCAACTCGCGCACGTGCGCGGCGCTCGACAGCGCGCTCGCGCGCGAGTCGTCGAGCTGGCTTTGCGCGATGCCGCCGGCGTCGAATTGCTGTTGGTCGCGGCGGAACTGGGTCGCGGCGCGCGCCGCATCGGCTTCGGCCTGCACGAGTTGCGCGCGCGTCACGTTGACTTCCGGCGGACGCTTGCCGGTTCCGAGGTCGGCGAGCTGGGCGCGGGCCGAGCGCAGTTGCTCGTTGGCCTGCGCCACGGCGTCGGTTTCGTTCTGCGCTTCGAGCGCGAAGAGCGGCGTGTTCTGCGCGACGGTCTGCCCGCGCGAGACCGCGAGCTCGGTCAACTGGCCCGCCTGCGAAGACGCGAGGTACAGGAACTCGCCTTCCACATAACCTTGCCATGTGTTCGCCGGTTGTTGCGAACAGCTCGCGCACGCGATGCACAGCGCAAGCAACGCGACACGTGTGGATGAGCGGGCGGACGGAATCATGACGGCTTTCCTTTCGCGCGGCGTGCGGTGGACGTCGCCCGGCTCCTTGCCCTGGCGCTGGTCTTGACCGCCGTGGTTGCGCTCATGCCCTGCGTGAGCAGCGCGACGACGTGGCGTTCGAGCGTCGCGCGATCGAACGAACTGCGCGGATTCAGGCGTTGCCAGATCCTGGCGGTCGCCTGCGGCAGCATCACGAGCGCGAGCACCGAGTTGAACAGCAGCAACGGTTCGAGCTGCGCATTCAACTGACCCGACGCGCAACCGCGTGCGATGTTCTGACCGAACGCGGCGACCTTTTGCACGGGGATATGCGCAAACGCGCGCTCGCGCAGCAGGCCGCCTTCGTTGATGATTTCGCGCAGCCATAGCGAAGGCAGCCACGGCATGGCCTCGGTGACGTCGAACATGCGTTTGACGATGCCTTGCGTCAGCGCGAGCGGATCGTCGCGTTCGGCATCGACCGGGTCCCAGATGGCGCCGAACGCGGCGACCAGCTTTTCCTCGAACAACGCGTCGAGCAGCTTTTCGCGGGTCTGGAACCAGTAGTGCACCATCGCGGACGTCACGCCGCTCGCCGCCGCGATCTGCGCCACTGTCGTGTTGGCGATCCCGCGCTCGGCGAACAGCGCCACCGCGACATCGAGCAGATGTTCGCGTGCGTCGAAGTCCTGCGGATGAGGACGACGACCCATTCTGGAACGGGTGACTTGCGGCATGGACACCGGACTAACTGATGAGTTAGTTAGTTTTAACTGCTTGATAGTAGGACAAGTTTTGATGTGCTGAAGGAGGGGAAACCCTGGCTGAGGGTGCCCGTCGTTAAGCTTTCGCGGCGTAATAGCACTTCTAAAATCACCCCGGCCGGTAACACGCAGTAAGAGAACGGGTACTTGCTTGGTGCGCTCTCACACACAGTCGTCGAAAATGACTTCATAAAATTCCCGACGAATTAACCCCCATCATGCATGTACTCGGTGTCGTGAGTCGTGCACCAACAGCGGGCCTAAACATGAAGCGCTGCAGGGTATTGGTAATAAACGATTATGCGTCGATGGGCGGCGCGGAAGTTGTTTATCAGCAATCGGCAGATCTTCTGAGTCGATTGCCCGGGGTCGAAGTTGAACGCTTCGACGACACCCGCTTTCCGGTGGGAACCACCAAGTGGTCCAGGTCCTGGAATGTCGCGGCCGCGCGCGCACTCGAGAAGACTATTGTGGGTTTTCGTCCGCATCGGGTGATGGTGCACAACTACCATAACGCTCTATCGAATTCGATACTGAGCGTTATAGCGCGTCAAAAGCGAAAGCTCGGCTTTCGCGCATATCACACGAGCCACGACTACCATCTCGTCTATTACAACCCGGCACTGCAATATTTCGACAACCGGCGGCCGGTGATTGTGCCGCTCGAAGTGTTGGGCACGCGTGCGGCGTTGACCCGTCGGTCGACGACTAAAGGTCTTTTGCACGACCTGATGACGAAGTGTTACTGGCACGCAGTACGCGAGGCATTCCCTGCCACGCGGATCTTCGAGACGATCGTATGTCCAAGCGCCTTCATGGAAGAAGCGCTGCATCGCAGTGGCATCACGAATACGAGAGTCGTTTTTAATCCCTCTTCAGTACCGGTCGCGTTTCAGCCTTCGCGTGTTGCTGGCAAGCAGAGATTCAGGCTTGCCTTTGTCGGCAGGATTTCACAGGAAAAGGGACTCGCGGAATTTATCGAACTCGCGGAGAGCGTGAACTTTCATCGAATTGACGTATTAGGAGTCTACGGGGACGGTCCGGATCGTCGTGCGATGGAGCAGCGCTTCGCGTCGCTGATCGAGCGCGGCAAACTGGTTTTTTTCGGCAGACTGCCGCAGGAGGAATTGTTTGCGCGGATGCGGCGATTTGCCGACGCGGTCGTCGTGCCATCGTTGGGAGCCGAGAATGCGCCGCTCGTCATTATCGAGGCCGCCATGCTCGGCTTGCCTGCCCTCGTCCACGACGGCGGCAGCATGGCGACGACCGCTGACGCGGTGGGCAACAAGATCAAATTTCGGTCTGAGCCTCAGAGCCTCGAACTGGCACTGGATCGACTCGCGATACATCTGGCGGACAAGGGCAGAAGCTATTCACTCGCGGAGTATTTGCCGGAGCACTACCAGCAGCGGCTCGTGGAAATCATGGAACTCGGAGAGCATGCCGGCACGGCGCCTTCGAGGCGGACGGACGAGGCGGTCTGCTGACACTTGCGCCGTTCTACCTGACGTTGAGCTGACGGTGGACGCAGCGACGGCGTCGGCCAAATGCGTGACTGCTGCGCAAAGCGCATTTTCGCCGGAAATTTCTATACTTCTCTAGCGCACTGGCACGATCCAGCGCGCACGACCGAGACGAATTCGCGTCAACGAAACGAAAGAATCGAAGCGAACCCGCGGCGCGGCCATCACGGCTCACGCGCGATTCGTATGAGGAGGGAGACATGGCACATTCCGCAACCGCCGCGTCGGGGAAGGAAGGCCACGGCGACGCCTCACCGGCTCTTCCAGCGCTCGCGCTGGCCGCGCTCGGCGTGGTCTATGGCGACATCGGCACGAGCCCGCTCTATACGCTCGCCACCGTGTTCGATCCCGCCAACGGTCTCACGCTCAATGCTTTCAATATAGTCGGCATCGTTTCGCTGATTTTCTGGTCGCTGATGATCGTCGTTTCGCTGAAGTACGTCGTCCTGATCCTGCGGGCGAATAATCACGGCGAAGGCGGGATCATGGCGTTGCTCGCGCTCGCGGCGTCGTCGATCGCGTCGCGGCCGCGCTTGCGTCGCGGGCTCCTCGTGGTGGGGGTGATGGGCGCGGCGCTGTTCTTCGGCGATAGCGTCATCACGCCAGCCATATCCGTGCTGAGCGCCGTGGAAGGGCTCGAAGTCGTCGAGCCCGGGCTCAAAACCTATGTGGTTCCGGTGACACTCGCCGCGCTGATCGTCCTGTTCGTCACGCAAAAGCACGGCACGGGTGGCATCGGCGCCGTGTTCGGGCCAGTGATGGTGCTCTGGTTCGTCGTGATCGGCGCGGCGGGCGTCGCGAACATCATAGCCACGCCGGTCGTGCTGTACGCGCTCAATCCGCTGGAAGGGCTCCGCCTGGTCATGCATCACCGCTGGCTGGCGTTCGTCGCGCTCGGCGCGGTGGTGCTGTCGCTGACGGGCGCCGAGGCGCTCTACGCCGACATGGGCCATTTCGGTAAGCGACCCATCCGTGTTACGTGGTTCGGCGTCGTTTTTCCCGCGCTCGCGCTGAACTACCTGGGCCAAGGCGCGCTGCTGCTGGCGAACCCTGGCGCGGTGCAAAACCCGTTCTACCGACTGTTCCCGCAGTGGGCCATCGTGCCGATGATCGTGCTGGCGACGATCGCCACCGTGATCGCGTCGCAAGCCGTTATTTCGGGTACCTATTCGATGACGATGCAGGCCATGCAGCTTTCCTTCCTGCCGCGCATGAACATCGTACATACGTCGGAGCGCGAGATCGGGCAAATCTACGTGCCCGGCATCAACTGGATTCTGCTGATCGCCGTGGTCGCGGCGGTGTTGGGCTTCCGCTCGTCCACGGCGCTCGGGGCCGCGTACGGCATCGCCGTGACCGGCACGATGCTGATCACCACGTTCCTGACGTTCTTCGTCGTGCGTTACGCGTGGCGCTACAACTGGCTGCTGTGCGTGCTCTCCACTTCGTTCTTCTTCGTGATCGACGCACTGTTCTTCTCGGCGAATCTGCTCAAGATCGTCGACGGCGGCTGGTTCCCGCTCGTGGTCGGCGCGATCATGTTCACGATCATGGCGACGTGGGGACGCGGCTGGGAGATGATGCTGGCCGAAGCGCGCGCGCGGGCGGGAAAGACGCCGCTCAAACAGTACCTCACCACGCTGCTCGAAAGTTCGCCGACGCGTGTGGGCGGCACGGCGATCTTCCTGACGCCGGACGCCGAAGCGGTGCCGCACGCGCTCGTCAACAACCTGCGGCACAACCGTGTGCTGCATGAGCGCACGGTTTTCCTGAGCGTAATGACGAAAAGCGTGCCGAAGGTGGCCGACAGCGAGCGCGTGCAGATCAGGCCGCTGTGCGCCGGCTGCTGGCACGCAACGGTGAATTACGGCTTCAAGGACGAAGTGGACTTGCCGCGCACGCTGGCCGCCTACAAGTCGCCGGAACTCACGTTCAACCTGGACGACACATCCTGGTTCCTGAGCCGCGCGGCTGTCGTGCCCAAACGCGTCCACGGCATGGCGCTATGGCGCGAGCGGCTGTTCGCGGTGATGCTGCACAACGTGGGCAATATCGCGGCTTTCTTCAAACTGCCGGCCAATCGGGTGATCGAAGTCGGCGCGCGCGTGGAGATCTAGGCGGACAAGGCCTCATCTGCCTTTGAAGTCATTCGTTGGAGATCGCTACTTCGCAACGGCCCGCCACTCCCTCGGGTTCGAAACTTGCTGCCAACGACCAACCGCCGCTCCAATCGGCGCGCGCGTGTTGCTTCGCGGCAGGCAGGCAGGGACGAATGCCCGCGCCGCAGCCAATCAGGAGGCGTGTGATGGGCGACGAGACTCACAAGACTCATGCACACGACCGCCGCCGCTTTCTTGCTGGCGTAGCCGCGGTGGCCGGCAGCGTTGCGCTATCGGGTTGCGGTGGCGGATCGGGCGAAGACGACTTAACGGGCGGAGGAGGCGGCGACCCCGCGCCCTCGGTTACCGATATTCCGGCGCCCAACGCCGCCGACCGCTATAGCCTGCCGCGCCCGGCGTTGCCCGCGCCGGCCAGCTCGGGCATCGACTTCATCGTGCTGGTCACGATGGAAAATCGTTCGTTCGACCATTTCCTCGGCTGGGTGCCGGGCGCGGAGGGCATGCCCGCGAACCGGCAATTCAAGGACGCGTTCGGCGCGACGCAAACGCCGTTTTCGCTCGCGGCGAATGCCGCGTACGGCTATCAGGCGTGCGCGTTCCTGGACCCCAATCACAGCTTTTCGGGGGGCCGCACGCAACTGGCATCGGGTGCGATGAATGGCTGGCTGCTCACGCCGGGCACGAGCCTGAGCCGGGGCGACCTGCTGCCTATCGGCTTCTACACGCAGGCCGACCTGCAATTTTTCAACGCCGTGGCCAGCAGTTACACGATCGGCGACTTCTACTTCAGCGGCATCCTGACCAGCACGTTTCCCAATCGCCTCTATCTGCATAGCGGCGCAACGGACCGGCTCGACGACAGCGCCGACACGTCGTCGCTCGCGACGATCTGGGACAAGCTGAGCAACGCCGATGTCGACGCTCGCTACTACTACCACGACGTGCCGATCACGGCGCTTTATGGCACGCGGTATGTCGGCATTTCGCGCCCGTTTGCGGATTTCCTCGTGCATGCCGCGGCGGGGACGCTGCCGCCATTCTGCATGATCGATCCGTCATTTACGGGCGAGCCGGAAGGCGTTTCCTCCGACGATCATCCACATGCCGACATCCGCGACGGCGAGGCGTTTCTCGCGCAGGTCTACGAGGCGCTGCGCACGAGCCCGACGTGGAGCCGCACGCTGATGATCGTCGTCTACGACGAATGGGGCGGGTTTCTCGAGCACGTGGTGCCGCCCACCAGGCCGATCAGCAACAACGAGCTCACGCTCGGCAACGACGGCAAGCTCGGCTTTCGCGTGCCGCTCGCGCTGCTGGGCCCGCGCGTGCGTGCGCGTTCGATCACGCGCTATCCGTTCGACCCCAGCTCGATTCACGCGCTATTGCAATGGCGCTTCGGCTTGCAGCCGCTCGGCGTGCGCGGCAGCGATCCTGCGACCTTCAATCTCGCCTACGCGCTCGATTTCAACGGCGCGCCGCGCACCGACGCTCCCGCGTTCACGGTCGCCCAGGGGCCGTTCGGCGGAACCTGCCTGGGGGCGGTCGTGCCTTCGCCGTCGAGCTCGGTATCGGCGGTCGATCAGTCGCAAAAGCGGGCGATCAACCCGACGGCGGACCGCTTCGCGGATCTGCGCGCGAAGGCGGCGTCATTAGGATTCGCGACCGGAGGCTAACGCTGGTTTCCGCCTAGAATGAGCGGGCCGCAAGCCGGCGCCGGACCGCGCGCCCCGATGAAGGCTCATGCCTCGAGCGCAGTTCGGTAAGAACCTGGTTAGCACCCGGTAAAGAGCGCTTGCGCGCGACATCGTTTTGCGAAGCGGGCCCCGCATTTGCTAGCGAGACCCTCTCGAAGCCCCGCGGTAGCGTGCAGCATAGGATCGGCACGCGCGGCGGGCCGCCTACGTCGACGTCACCGCGTCGTCCTCAACGGGTCCGCCGATGCCATTTCGTTCCGATCTTCACGTTTGGTCTTCCCGCGAGCGGCCGTACCGCTGCGTTCTAGCCTCCGTGGCCACCGCGCTGGCGCTCGCCGCAAGCAGCAGCGTCACCGCGCAATCCGCGCCGACGGTCGCGCCGACCCAGCCGGCCGTGCCGGCCCTTACGCTGCCCGCATCGGCTGCCGCTGCGAATGCCGGGAGCAGCGCCGCGGCCGGGCGCGTTGGCAACACGGATCACGCGCAGCCGTCGCCGGTCGTGCCGACGCCGCCATCCGAGCTGTATGGCGAGCTGTATCGCGACGTCGAACTCGCGCATCTGTACCCGGACAGCAAGACGTTCGCCGACATGTCGCCAAACGAGCCGCCGCCGCAAGTCATCGCCGACTACGAAAGCCAGCGCGCTCAGCCGCGCTTCGACCTGAAGCAATTCGTCGAACAGCGCTTCACATTGCCTCCGCGCGAGCCGAAGCGCTATGTGTCCGATCCGAACGAAAGCGTCACCGCGCACATCGATACGCTGTGGAGCGTGCTGCGCCGCGAACCGGATGCGAGCGCCAGCCCGTACGCTTCGCTGTTGCCGCTACCGTCGTCGTACATCGTGCCGGGCGACCGCTTCGACGAGATCTACTACTGGGATTCGTATTTCATCCTGCTGGGGCTCGACGCGAGCGGCCAGCGCGCGCTCGTCGACGACGAGCTGAACAATTTCTCGACGTTGATCGACCGCTATGGCCATATCCCCAACGGCAATCGCACGTATTACCTGAGCCGTTCGCAGCCGCCGTTCTTCGCGCAGATGGTGCAGCTCGTCGCGCGCAAAGAGGGCGATCAGGTCTACGCCCGCTATCTGCCCGAGCTGCGCCGTGAATACGCGTACTGGATGGCGGGCAGCGATCATCTGTCGCCCGGCAACGCGGCGCGCCATCTGGTGCGCCTCGCCGACGGCACGCTGCTCAATCGCTACTGGGACGAGCGCGCGGCGCCGCGCGACGAGTCGTACCGCGAGGATGTGATGACGGCGCAGCAGATACCGCAACGCGACGCGCAGGATTTGTGGCGCAACCTGCGCGCGGGCGGCGAAACAGGCTGGGATTTCAGTTCGCGCTGGTTCGCCGACGGCAGGACGCTCGCGACCATCGACGTGACCTCGCTCGTGCCAGTGGACCTGAACTGCCTGATGGTGGAGCTCGAACGCGCGCTCGCGAAAGCCTACCGGGTGACCGGCGACGCAGGCCACGCGGAGAATCTCGAACTACGCGCCCGCGTGCGAGCCGATGCGATCCGCCGGATGCTGTGGGATCCGCAACTGCACGCTTTCGCCGACTACGACTTCGTGCACCGCACGCTCACGCACCGGCTGACTGCCGCGACCGTCTACCCGCTTTACACCGGCGTCGCGACACGCAACGACGCGCGCGAAGTGGCGCAGACGATCCGGCGGGATCTGCTGCGCCCGGGCGGTCTCGCGACGACGCAGGCCAACACCGGACAGCAGTGGGACGAACCGAACGGGTGGGCGCCGCTGCAGTACCTCGCGGTGATCGGGCTGCGCCGCTACAGCGAGCCGGAGCTCGCGCGTGATATCGCGACCCGCTGGATTCGCACCAACGTCGCGTACTACCAGCGCACCGGCAAGCTGGTCGAGAAGTACGACGTCGACGCGAGCGACAAGCCGGCGGGCGGCGGCGAGTATCCGCTACAGGACGGCTTTGGCTGGACCAATGGTGTGCTGCGCGTGCTGATGCAGCTCTATCCGGATGCGGTGAGTTCGACGAAGCCGGCCGATCTGCCGGGCGGCGCGGCGGGGGTGTCGGATGCGGCGGCATCGGCGGCGGCCGCGCCGCAGACGTCGCACAGCGCGTCGCCCGCGGGCCGCTAGCGGGAAGAGGTAGTAGCGATACCAGGATGATGGGTTGACTGCCTGACGGCGACGCAGCCCGTTAGCATGCTTCGGATAGCTCGAACGGCCCCTAGTCACCTGGAAAGTCTCGAAGATGAATCGCAAGCTCGACGTACCAACGGCCGAACCGGTGCCGCCGCAGGCGCAGGCGCAGGCGCAGGCGACGGCGGCGGCCGGCGATGAAGCCGCCGCGCATTGGCAGCGCAACCTGGGCGTGTGCGTGTTCGGCTCGTTCACGACCATCGTCGCGATGACGCTGCTGCTGCCGTTCCTGCCGCTTTACGTCGAGCAACTCGGCGTGAAGGATCATGCGGCGATCGTGCAGTGGTCCGGCGCCGCGTTCGGCGCGACGTTTTTCAGCGCCGCGCTCGTCGCGCCGCTGTGGGGCAAGCTCGCGGACCTCTACGGCCGCAAGCTGATGCTGATCCGCTCGAGCCTCGGCATGGCGGTCGCGATGTCGCTGATCGGCATGGCGCACTCGGCTTGGCAACTGGTCGCGTTGCGGCTGCTCGCCGGGCTGCTCGGCGGCTATGCGTCGGGCTCGATGATCCTCGTCGCGACGCAGACGCCGAAGGCGCGTTCGGGCTGGGCGCTCGGGGTGCTGTCGTCGGGGATCATGGCGGGCAATCTGGTCGGCCCGCTGATCGGCGGCTTCCTGCCGCCGCTGATCGGCATCCGCGCGACCTTCTGCGCCTCGGGCGCGGCAATCTTCGTCGCCTTTCTCGCGACCGCGTTTCTGATTCGCGAGCAGCCGGTCCGCAAGCGCGCGGACAGCGCGTCGAAGAAAGGCGCGTGGGCCTCGGTGGACGACAAGCGGCCGGCCATCGCGATGCTTGCCACCGGCCTGCTGCTGATGGTCGCGAACATGTCGATCGAACCGATCATCACCGTCTACGTCGCCCAGCTCACGAAGCCTCAAAACGTGACGATGGTCGCGGGCTTCGTCATGTCGGCCGCGGCGCTCGGCAGCGTGATCTCGTCGTCGCGCCTCGGCAGGTTCGCGGATCGCGCCGGGCACTGGAACGTGATCGTCGGCTGCCTCGCGGTATCGGCGGTGTTGCTCGTGCCGCAGGCGTTCGTCACCGCGAGCTGGCAGCTGATCGTGCTGCGTTTCCTGATGGGCATCGCACTCGGCGGCCTGTTGCCGTGCATCGCGAGCGTGATCCGGCACAACGTGCCGGCGAGCGTGACGGGCGCGATTCTCGGCTACTCGGTGTCGTCGCAGTACGCGGGGCAGGTGGCCGGTCCGCTGCTGGGCGGTCTCGTCGGCGGCCACGTCGGCATGCGCGCGGTGTTTCTCGGCACCAGCGTGCTGATGGCGCTCGGCGCGCTCGCGAACTGGCGCGTGAAATCGCGCAGCGCACGGGCCGAGGCGGCGCGCTGATACGAGCCGCGTCGACGCTCGGCACGTTTGCCGTTGCGGCGCAAACGAGCGGATCGAGGAGATGGGAAAACCAATCGTTGACGACGAACCGTTCATGAGGCGTTTCTCAGACGGTTGTTCTTTGATCTGCTGGAACACGCTCAAGCGTGCCTGGACGTCTTTATGAAACCGTTTCTAAGTCGTCCGCTGTCCCCCCGTAATCACCCGCTCCAACGACAGCTTCAAGTGGCGCTGCATCGCCGCCTGCGCCTGCAGCGGATCGTGCGCTTCCAGCGCTTCCAGAATCACCAGATGTTCTTCGGGCACGGCGCCCCACGTCGTTTCGTTTTCGAAGTGGCCACGCAGCTTTTCCGACAGCGGACTATGTCGCGCATCGAATAGCGAGCTGACGGTGCGCACCAGCACTTCGTTGCCGGACATCTGCGCGATCGCCAGATGGAACGCGCGATCGGCGGCGACCGGAATTCTGCCCGCCTTCACTTCGCGCTCCATCTCGTTGTAGATCGCGCGCAGCATCTTCAGGTCTTTCGGTTTGCAGAACGGTGCGACGCTCGCAATGATCGAGCCTTCGATCAGGCAGCGCGCGCCGAGGATGTCGAGCAGGCTATCGCCGAGTTCGGCCTGCGACAGCGACGCATCACTTTGCGCGGACGGCGTCGCGCACAGATAGACGCCCGAGCCCATGCGAATCTCGACGAGGCCTTCCAGTTCCAGCGCGACCAGCGCCTCGCGCACCGACGGCCGCGATACGCCGAGCGTTTCCGCCAGCGCGCGCTCGGGCGGCAGGCGGCCGTTCGGCGCGAACTCCGGCTGAGCGATCAGATCGCGCAATTTTTCCGCGATCTGAAGATACAGGCGGCGAGTGTCGGCAGGTTTGGTGTTCACGAAACGTTTCCCGGCAATGGAGCTTGTGCAATCCCGATAAGGCGAGCGCCGATTGTAGATCGAAGCGTCCGGCGCGCAAATCGGGCGCGCTCGGCGGCGCGCTGACAGCGTTCAGGGTTTCCCCCAACTCCGTGCAAATTGGCTTGACCAGTATCGCACGTGCGGTTAGTTTTGCAAATTGGTAAGGCCAGATCGACGCCAGGCAGGCGTCAGAAGAGTGGACCTGCGGGTCGCTCCATCCCCCGATACCCGATCAATTCCTCCATGACGATGAAGACAGTCATTTGCGAACAACCCGGCCAGCTAGCGCTCGCCGAACGCGCGATGCCGAACGCCGGCCCTGACGATGTGCTGATCCGCATCCGCCGGGTAGGCATCTGCGGCACCGACTTCCATATCTTCACCGGCAATCAGCCGTATCTGTCGTATCCGCGCGTGATGGGGCACGAGCTTGCCGGCATCGTCGAAGCGGCGCCGGCCGGCGCGCGCGTCGCGGCCGGCGACCAGGTGTACGTGATGCCGTATCTGTCGTGCGGGCGCTGCGTGGCCTGCCGCGCGGGCAAGGGCAACTGCTGCGTGAACATCCGCGTGCTCGGCGTCCATACCGACGGCGGCATGACCGAGTACCTCGCGGTGCCGCAGGCGTTCGTCTTCAAGGCCGACGGCGTGACGCTCGACCAAGCCGCGATGCTCGAGTTCCTGGCTATCGGCGCACACGCGGTCGCGCGCGCCGACGTGCAAGCCGGGCAGCGTGCGTTGGTAGTCGGGGCTGGGCCGATCGGCATGGCCGTGACGATCTTCGCGAAACTGCGCGGCGCCGAGGTCAGCGTGCTCGACGGCCGCGCGGACCGCCTGTCCGTGTGTGCCGGCGCGTTGCGGGCCGATCACACGGTGCTGCTCGACACCACCGACGCCGCGACCGATGCCGCCCAACTCGCCGCGCTGACCGATAACGAGTTCTTCGACGTGGTATTCGACGCGACCGGCAACGTGAAGGCGATGGAGCGCGGGCTGCAGTTCGTCGCGCACGGCGGCAAGTACGTGCTGGTGTCGATCGTCAGCGAGCGCATTTCGTTTGCCGATCCCGAGTTCCACAAGCGCGAGACGACCTTGCTCGCGAGCCGCAACGCGACCGTCGCCGACTTCGAAACGGTGCTCGAAGCGATGCGCGCCGGCAAGATTCCGACGGCCGCGCTCAATACCCACGTGGTCGAGCTCGCCAATCTGCCGGGCGAATTCCCCAAGCTTCTGAAACCGGATGCCGGCGTCATCAAGGCGCTGGTGGCCTGTTGAGCGAGCGGGGAAAACGGACGATGGGTAACCCGATTCTTCAATTCGGCACGAGTCGCTTTCTGCAGGCGCACGCGGATCTGTTCGTATCGGCGGCGCTCGACTCGGGCCGCGCGCTGGGGCACGTGAGCGTCGTGCAGACGACGGCCAACCCCGAGAGCCTCGCGCGCATCGACGCGTTACGCGCACACCGGCAGTACGAGGTGCGCATTCGCGGTCTGCGTCGCGAAGCGGTGATCGATACGACCACGCAATGTCATGCGATCAGCGAGGCATTGAACGCGAATACCGATTGGCCAACAGTGGTGGAGCGCTTCGCGCACGACGCGCGCGTGGTGATCTCGAACACCGGCGACCGAGGCTACGAGTGTTTCGCCGACGACACCGCCGAGCTATTGCGCAACGACAAGAGCGTGCCGCGCGGATTCGCGGCGAAGCTCGTGGTGCTGCTGCACGCGCGCTTCAAAGCCGGCGCCGCGCCGCTGACGCTGCTGCCATGCGAACTCGTATCGGGCAACGGCGACACGCTGCGTGGCCTCGTCGCCGATATCGCGCGCGGCTGGGGCGGCGGGACCGAGTTCCTGCGCTACATCGAGCACACCTGCATCTGGGTCAATTCGCTGGTGGACCGCATCGTGTCAGAGCCGATCCGGCCGGTTGGCGCGGTTGCCGAACCCTACGCGTTGTGGGCGATCGAGCGGCGTGCCGGCATGGTGCTGCCGTGCGAGCACGAGGCGATGATCGTCACCGACGATCTATTGCACTACGAACGCCTGAAGCTGCTGCTGCTGAATCTCGGGCATACGTGGCTCGCCGAGCGCTGGCTGGCCGACGCGCGCGATCCCGACGAGAACGTGCTGCACGCGATGCGCGATCCGCTGTTGCGCGCCGATCTCGAATCGCTGTGGTGCGACGAGGTACTGCCGGTCTTCGATGCGTTCGGTCAGGGCAGCGACGCGCGCGCCTATCTCGACGACGTGCGCGAGCGATTCGAAAATCCGTTCCTCGATCATCGCCTCGCCGACATCGCGCGCAATCACGAGCAAAAGAAACAGCGGCGCTTCAAGCCGGTGATCGAACTCGCTCGCGAGCTCGGCGTGCGTGTCGAGCAACCGCGTCTGAACGCGGCGCTTGCCGCGTGCGTGCAACGCGGCTAAAGGCGCGGGCCGCAAATCCGCAGTAAATCGGGTCGTCGACCCCGCAGTACACCAGCGGCTCACGAGGTCGCAAGGTTCATCTAAACATAGGCTTAGCCTGGCTAGGAGGAGACGGTTTCATGAAGAAGATGCGTTGGGTAGTGATTTTTCTGTGCTTTCTCGCGATCGCGGTGAACTACATCGATCGTGCGAATCTCGCGGTCGCCGCGCCGCAAATCGAAAAGGCGCTCGGCATCGGCCCCGCCGAGATGGGCTTCATCCTGAGCGGCTTCTTCTGGACCTACGCGTTCATGCAGATGCCGTTCGGCTGGTTCGTCGATCGCGTCGGCGCGCGCATCGCGCTGCCGCTCGCGGTCGGCTGGTGGTCGGTGTTTACCGCGGCCACCGCGGTCACGACCAGCGTCGCGGGCATGTTCGGCTGCCGCCTGTTGCTCGGCGTCGGCGAGGCGGGCGCTTACCCGTCCTGCACGAAGCTCGTGAGCCAATGGTTCCAGCCCAAGGAACGTGCGCTCGCGACGAGCATCTTCGATAGCGGCTCGCGGGTCGGCTCTGCGCTGTCGATTCCCGTGGTTGCGCTGATCATCAGCACGCTCGGCTGGAAGGCGGCTTTTGTTCTCACCGGCTTGCTCGGCGCGGTCTGGATCGTCGGCTGGTTCGTGATCTATCGCAATCCTGTGCAAGACGAGATGGCCATCGCACTCGAGGCGACTCCCGCGGCTCAGGTGAAGGCAGAGAAGGTGACATGGGCGTCGCTGTTTCGCCACCGCACGCTGTGGGGCATGATGCTCGGCTTCTTCTGCCTGAACTTCGTGATCTATTTCTTCATTACGTGGTTTCCGAGCTACCTCGTGGAGACCCGTGGCTTCTCGCTCAAATCGCTCGGCACGCTCGGCATGATTCCGGCGTTGATCGCGATTCCGGGCGGCTGGTTCGGCGGCTTCGTGTCCGATGCGCTGTTCCGGCGCGGTTGGAGCCTGACGGCCGCGCGCAAGACCTGCATGGTCGGCGGCATGCTGTTGTCGTCGGTGATCACGCTGTCGGCGTTCACGGAGAACACGTATCTGATGCTCGCGTTCTTCGGCATCGCCTATGGCAGCCTCGCGTTCGCCGCGGCGAGCATCTGGTCGCTGCCAGGCGACGTCGCGCCGACGCCGGGTCATGTCGCGTCGATCGGCGGTATTCAGAACTTCGCATCGAATCTGGCGGGGATCGTGATCACGACGTTCACCGGCGTGATGGTGGCGATGTCGAAGGGCTCGTTCACGATTCCGCTCGTCGTCGCGGGCGGCTTCTGCTTTCTTGGCGCGTTCAGCTATCTTTTCATCGTGGGACGCATCGAGCCGCTGTCGCTGGAATCGGACAGTCGCGATCTGCCCAAGGGCGTGGGCTCCACGATCTGACGTATTCTGTTCGAACGCTTACGGATAAACCTGTCTTCGAGGCTTTTCATGTCGACTCAAGCTAGCGGCGCGTGCCCGATCATTCGCCTGCATCCCGCCGACGACGTCATCATCGCGACCCGGCAGTTGTTGCCGGGCACGCGCATCGACGCGGAACAACTGGTCGTCGCCGGGCTGATTCCACCGGGACACAAGATCGCGACGCGCGACATCGCGCAGGGCGAGCCGGTCAAGCGCTACAACCAGATCATCGGCGTAGCGCGTGAAGCGATCGCGCGCGGCCAGCATGTTCATACGCACAATCTCGGCATGTCCGAGTTCGCGCGCGAGCACGCGTTCGGCGCCGATGCGCAGCCGACCGTCTACGTCGATGAACCGGCGCATTTCATGGGGATTCGCCGCGACGACGGCCGCATCGCGACGCGCAATTACATTGGCATTCTGACCAGTGTGAACTGCTCGGCGACGGTTGCGCGCGCGATTGCCGATCATTTCCGGCGCGACGTGCGTCCCGACGCGCTCGCCGACTATCCGAACGTCGACGGTGTAATCGCCTTGACGCACGGGCTCGGCTGCGGCATCGACATGCAAGGCGAGGGCATTGCGATCCTGCGTCGTACGCTCGCCGGTTATGCGGTGCATCCGAACTTCGCGTCGGTGCTGTTCGTCGGGCTGGGCTGCGAGACGAATCAGATCGACGGTGTGCTCGCGGCGGGCGGCCTCGATGCCAGCTCGACGAAGCTGCGCAGCTTCACGATCCAGGACAGCGGCGGCACGCGCAAGACGATCGAACGCGGTATCGCAATGGTGCGCGAGATGCTCGCCGATGCGAACCGCGTGCAGCGCGTGCCGGTACCGGCTGCGCATCTATGCGTCGGTCTGCAATGCGGCGGCTCGGACGGCTACTCGGGCATCTCCGCGAATCCGGCGCTCGGCGCCGCGGTCGATCGGCTCGTGCGGCATGGCGGCACCGCGATTCTGTCGGAAACGCCGGAAATCTACGGCGCCGAGCATCTGCTGACGCGCCGCGCGGTGAGCGCCGCGGTCGGCGACAAACTGCTCGCGCGCATCGCATGGTGGCAGGACTATTGCGCGCGCAATGGCGGCGCGATGGACAACAACCCCTCGGCGGGCAACAAGGTGGGCGGTCTGACGACGATCCTCGAAAAATCGCTCGGCGCGGTCGCGAAGGGCGGCACGACGAATCTGGTCGACGTCTACGAATACGCGCAGCCGATCGCCGCGAAGGGCTTCGTGTTCATGGATTCGCCCGGCTACGACCCGGTGTCCGCGACGGGACAGGTCGCCTCGGGCGCGAACCTGATCTGCTTCACGACCGGGCGCGGCTCCGCTTACGGCTGTGCGCCGTCGCCGTCGTTGAAGCTGGCGACCAACACCGCGTTGTGGGAGCGCCAGCAGGACGACATCGATATCAATTGCGGCGGGGTGATCGACGGCAGCGCGAGCATCGACGAACTCGGCGAAGCGATCTTCCGCATGATGCTCGACTGCGCGTCAGGTACGCGCACCAAGAGCGAACTGCATGGCTATGGGCAAAGCGAGTTCGTTCCCTGGCAGGTCGGCGTGGTGACCTGAACGGCTGCGCAGCGACACAACCAACAATCAAATACACGAGTCAATCACGCACTGGAGGATGCAATTGGAACGCCGCCTTTATTCAGGCCGCGACGTGAAGCGCGCGCACAGCATCGATGATTTGCGCGCGATGGCCCGCAAGCGTCTGCCGAATTTCTGTTTCGAGTATGTGGAGGGCGGCGCCGAAGACGAAGCGACACTGCGGCGCAACCGCGACGTGTTCCGCGAAATCGCTTTTCTGCCGCGCACGCTGGTGAACGTCGAAAAGCGCAATCAGAGCGTGACGCTGTTCGGCGAGCGCAGCGCGTCGCCGTTCATGATCGGCCCGACCGGCTATAGCGGCCTGATGTTTCGCGAAGGCGACGTCAAGCTGGCCAGTGCGGCGGCAGCGGCCGGCATTCCGTTCGTGCTGAGCAACGTGTCGACGGTCTCGCTGGAGGACGTCGTGCGGCGCGCCGGCGGTCGCGTGTGGATGCAGGTCTACATGTACCGCACGCGCGAATCTCTCGCGAAACTGGCGCAGCGCGCGAAGGCTGCGGGCATCGAGGCGCTGGTCGTCACGACCGACAGCGCGGTGTTCGGCAAACGCGAATGGGACCTGCGCAACTACATCGAGCCGCTGAGACTCGACTGGCGCAACAAGTTCGACGTGCTGCGTCATCCGGGCTGGATGGCCAACGTGCTGTGGCCGAACGGCATGCCGCGCTTCGCCAATCTCGGCGACCTGCTGCCCCCGGGGCAGGACAGCGTGAAGGGCGCGACGATCACACTGGGCCGGGAACTCGACCCGTCGTTGTCGTGGGACGATATCCGCTGGCTGCGCGATCTGTGGCCGCGTCGGCTGATCGTCAAAGGCGTGCTGGGTGCGCCGGATGCGCTGAAGGCGCTGGAGGCCGGCGTCGACGGCATCGTGCTGTCGAACCACGGCGGGCGGCAGCTCGACAGCGCGGTATCGGCGATGGACGTGCTGCCCGAAGTCGTCGAGCAGGTTGGGGGTAAGCTGTGCGTGATGCTCGACGGCGGATTTCGCCGCGGCTCCGAGATCCTGAAGGCGGTCGCGCTGGGCGCCGATGCGGTATTGCTCGGACGTGCGACCACCTATGGTCTGAGCGCGGGCGGTCAGCCGGGCGCCGAGCGGGCTATCGAGATTCTGCAGACCGAGATCGACCGGACGCTCGGCTTGCTCGGTTGCTGCGATATCGCCGGGCTCGACCGTAGTTATCTGCGTTGGCCAGGGCAGCAGGCGCCGCTGTCGCGCGTGCAATCGCAAACGCAGACCCGAACGGTGCAGGCGCGCGCAGCGGCTCTGTCCGCCTGACGAACTGGAGATATCTGATGCAGCAAGAACCGAACGCCGCGACCCGCGGTAACGAAGCCGTCGCCGCGCTGCGCGAAACGCTCGGCGCGGACATCGTGAGTCTGCCGGCCGAATTTGGCGGGCGGCAGTTCGCCGACTGGAGCGGCACGCCATCGACCGATCCGATCGCGCTGATCCGACCGCGCACGACCGAAGAGGTCGCCACCGCGCTCAGAATCTGTCATCAATTCCGCCAGCCGGTCGTCACGCAAGGCGGCATGACCGGGCACGCGGGCGGCGCCTGCGTGCTCGGCGGCGAGGTGGCGCTGAGCGTCGAGCGGATGAACGGGGTCATCGACATCGATCCGGTCAGCGCGACCATCACCGTGTTCGCGGGCACGCCGCTGCAGGCGGTGCAGGAAGCGGCCGATCACGCCGGCTTCATGTTCGCGCTCGACCTTGGCGCGCGCGGCAGTTGCACGATTGGCGGCAACATCGCGACCAACGCGGGCGGCAACCGCGTGATCCGCTACGGGATGATGCGCGACCAGGTGCTCGACGTCGAAGCGGTGCTCGCCGACGGCAGCGTGATCGGCGGCGAGCGCAAGATGATCAAGAACAATACCGGCTACGACCTGCGCAACCTGCTGACCGGCAGCGAAGGCACGCTCGGGGTCATCACGCGCGCGGTGCTGCGGCTGCGCGCCAAACCGCGCGCAATCTCGACCGCATGGTGCGGCATGCCGGATTACGAGGCGGTGACCACGCTGCTCGGCCGCGCGCAGGAGCGGCTGCCGGCCGGCGTGTCCGCGTTCGAGGTCATGTGGCCCAGCTATTGCGACTTCGTGCGGGAACGCCTGCCCGAACTGCGCGTGCCGCTCGGCAGCGATCACGCTTACTACGTATTGCTCGAGACTTGCGGCGCGGACCCGGAGCGGCAGGCGGCGGCGTTCGAGGACTTTCTCGCCGACATGCTCGACGCCGGCGTGATCTCCGACGCCGCGATCGCGCAATCGGACGCCGACGCCGCGGCGTTCTGGGCGATTCGCGACGCGCCGGCCGAATATCCGCGCTTGATCCCCGGACGCATCTCGTTCGACATCAGCTTCGCGGTCGCGCAGGCGGGCGATGCGGCGCAGCGTTGCGACGAGCGGCTGCGCGCGCGCTGGCCGCAAGCGACGATCCTCGTCTACGGGCATCTCGGCGACGGCAATCTGCACGTGGTGGCGCAGGAACCGGGCTGGACCGACGAGGACATCGACGAGGTCAAGCGCGTCGTCTATGAACTCACGGGGGAAATGGGCGGCTCGGTATCGGCCGAGCATGGGATCGGCGAGGAAAAGCTGAGCGTGCTCGGCATGTCGCGCTCGCCGGCCGAACTCGCCGCGATGAAGGCGATCAAGCTTGCGCTCGATCCGCACAATATCCTGAACCCCGGCAAAGTGATCGCGATGTAGTGTGCGGTGGTTTCCGGCGTCACGCGTCAATGTGGCGCGCGCATTACGGGCGCGTTGCTGGTCGATCAGGAACGCGCTTCTCCGACGTGACATCCAATCCCATATCCGCAACGGAATATGGGGAGATGTCACATGAAACTCATCATCCACACAGTGCTGGCGACGACGCTCGCGTTAGCGAGCATCGCTTCTGGTGCGCAAGGCACCGGGCCGAGCGATCCGCAGATTGCCGCGATCGTCGTGACTGCAAATCAGGTCGATATCGACGCGGGCAAGCTCGCGGAAACCAGAACGAAATCGAAGGACGTGAAGGCGTTCGCGCAGCGGATGGTCACCGATCACACCGGCGTCAACAAGGCCGCGGCGGATCTCGTGAAGAAGCTCAATGTGACCCCCGAGGACAATCCGACGAGTCAGAACATCAAGCAGGGCGGCGACCAGAACATCGCCAAACTGAGGACACTTTCGGGCGCCAGCTTCGATAAGGCCTATATCGATCACGAGGTCACCTATCATGAAAACGTGATCGACGCGCTCGACAAGACGCTCATTCCGAGCGCGAAGAACGAGGAACTGAAGGCGCTGCTCGTGAAGGTGCGGCCGGCGTTCGTCGCGCATCTCGAACATGCGCGCCATGTGCAGGCGGAACTGGCGAAGAGCGGTGCGTGATATGCGCCTGCTCGCTTGTCTGATGGGCGTGCTCGTGTTGCACGTCGATGCGATGGCGGCGACGTACGTCGTCGTGATCGAACAGATGCGCTTTAATCCGGCCGCATTGACGGTCGCGCGCGGTGATCGCGTGGTGTGGGTCAACAAGGACCTGTTTCCGCATACCGCGACCGCTGATGCGAAAGCGTTCGATTCGCATGACATCGCGCCGGATGCATCGTGGAGTTACGTGGCGAGCAAGGTGGGACGCTACGCGTATTCGTGCACGCTGCATCCGACGATGCACGCTGTTCTGAACGTACGATGAAAGCGATGATGAATCTTCCTGTTGAGACCACTGAGGACGACCTCGGCATCGCGCGCCGCATCGCCGCGGGCGACCGCGACGCGTTCGAACTGCTGATGCGAAGGCATAACCGCCGGCTCTATCGCATGGCGCGCGCGACCTTGCGCAACGACGCCGAGGCGGAAGATGCGCTACAGGACGCGTATTTGCATGCGTACAGATCGATCAGCCAGTTTCGCGGTGAGTCGCAATTGTTCACGTGGCTGTCGCGGCTCGTGCTCAACGAATGCTTTGCGCGATTGCGGCGCTCGGCGCGGCGTCAGAATGTGATTCCGATCGTGGACGCGCCCGAATACATCGAACATGACGATGCAATGACCACACACGACGACGATGCCCCCGACCGGGCGCTTGCGCGTTCGCAAGTGCGCGTGCTGCTCGAACGCAAACTCGATGAATTGCCCGAGCCGTTTCGCGTCGTCTTCGTGCTGCGCGCGATCGAGGAAATGAGCGTCGAGGAGACCGCGCAGTGTCTGAGCATTCCCGAAGCGACGGTGCGGAGCCGGCATTTCCGCGCGCGCAGCATGTTGCGCGAGTCGCTTACCCAGGCGCTTGATCTCGCCGAGCGCGATGCGTTCGAATTCGGCGGGGCGCAGTGCGATCGCATCGTTGCGAGCGTTCTCGCGAAAATATCCGGCGGCGCGTCATAGCATTGGCGACGCGTGCAGGGGCACCGTGGACTGAACGGCCGCGCCGCGCGGCGTGGATTCACCCACCCACGAGCGGCCGCCATGGGCGTCGATAATCGAACGACAGATGGAAAGTCCAATGCCCAGACCCGTCGCCTTCGTCGTGTAGAACGCGTTGAACGCGTGTTCCGGACCGTTCGGGCCGAAGCCCGGCCCGGAGTCGCGCACGGTGACGACCACGCCGGCACCGTCCGCCTCGCTTGTGCTGACCCGCACGTGTCGAGCCCCCTCCAGACTGCTCGTTGCCTCCAATGCATTCCGGAGGCACGTGTGGCGCTGCCATTGACGACAGCCTGACGCGGCGGGTGGTCTCAGAGAACCTTCCGCTGTGCTTCCAGCCGATTCGCGCGTGGCGACGGTACGTCCAACGGATGCTCCGGCCGCTCACGGCCGACTCGCAGATGCCCCCTGCACATGGGGTGTTTCGCCTTCGCGCGACATCTAGCATGAATATGACCGTGCTAGTCACCGCAATCGATCTGGACTTGCATCGAGTCACAGCACAGGAAACAGCGAAGGAGAAAGAAGTGCCAGAATTGCGTCGGCAGATTTCGCTGTTCGGCGGCACGGCGCTGGCTGTCGGAATGGTCGTCGGCTCCGGCGTGTTTGGTCTTCCGGGCCTTGCGCTGCAGCTCGGCTCGCCGCAAATCGCGGCATTCGGATGGTTGGCCTGCGCGATCGCCTGCCTTCCGCTGCTTTGGGTGTTTGCAATCCTTGGCACGCGCTACGCCTCCGCCGCGGGCGTTTCGCGTTACGCCGAAGCCGCGCTCGGGCGGCGCGCCGAATCTGCCGTCACGGCGGTTCTATGCGGCACGTTCCCGCTTACCGTTCCGGCTCAATCGATGATCGGGGCAAGCTATGCGCTCGTTGCCTTTGGCCTCGACAAGAGTGCTCATGTCCCTATCTGCATATCGATCTTGCTGGTTGCCATCACGTTCAACCTGTTCGGCATTCGCAAGGCCGCACTCGTCAATAAGCTCTCGCTCGCATTGATCATCGCTGCCGTGCTCGTCCTTTGCGTGACGAGGCACGCCGACCTGCGCACCGGTATGCTGCTGTGGACTCGTCCCGACTGGACAGGCGTGAAGCCATCGCAAGTCTGGAGAGTGAGTGCTCTGCTTTTCTGGGCATTTATAGGCTGGGAGAACGTCTCGTTCGGTCTCGAGGAGTTCCAGCAGCCGCAGCGAACGATCAAGCTCGTTTATCTGGCTAGTTTTCTCGTCGTGGTGGTGCTGTATTCCCTGCTAGCAGGCACCGTAAACGGTGCGTCAAGTAACCAATCTTCCGTGAACGCGGCGGAAGGGATTGCCCATCTCGTTCCCTTGCGCTGGCAGTCTGCATTCGCGCTCGTGACAGTTGTGATTATCCAGGCGACAGCCAATGCGTGGGTCTTCGCTGCCAGCCGTCTTTTCTATGCCGCCAGCAGGAACCGCCTGCTGCCCGGAGTCTTTGCGCGCCTGGACGGGCAAGGAACGCCTCGCAACGCAGTATTGTTGGTGGCGGCAAGCTTTGCGGCCGTACTGGCAGGGGTGACGGCATTACACATCCAGATCCCGGATCTATTGATCGTTGCTAACCAGAATTTCCTGGTGCTCTACCTGATATGTATTTTCGCTTGCTGGAAGATCGAACGCGGAGCACAGCGATGGCTTCTGACGCCGCTCGCATTTCTGTCCTGTGGTTTCCTGATGGCGGATTCGAACTACAAGATCCTCTATCCGATAGCACTACTCGCGCTCGGCATACTGAGTCAGCTCGTGCGCGAAAAACGTCCGCTTGCCGGTCTGGCGGAGACGGCCTCGCCGCCGCGACTCTAGCGGCCATCGGCAGATTCGAAAGCTTGCAGGCTACTGCGCAGGATTAGCGCGACGAGCTCGGCCTGCCTATGAGTGAACGTCTTGCCCAATATCTGTTTCAGGTATCCCCGCGCTGTGCCTAAGCCGATTGTGAGCTTCGTCGCCGCCTCTTCGAGGCAGTAGCCGTTGGCAAGTAACACTGCAAGTTGCGCCTCGCGGCGCGTGAGTCGGAACGTTTCAACGAGTACGTCCGCATCGACGTTCGGCGCACGGTCGGCCTCCGTCAGGAACAGAGCGCCCCGTGTGGTGTTGGATTCGCCCGCATCTCCATACGCGCCAGAGCGCTGGTGCAGGTCGAATGGCATGATTCTGACGACGAGTGGCAGGCGCGGCGGATCGCGCGAAAGATAGCAGCGCGTAGGGGCGGCTTGTTGTATCGCACTCTCGCGGCCGTTGCGTTTTATGTCGTGCAAGCCAACCGAGCCGGCCATCGCCTTCTGCAACAACAGTGTTTCCGCGTGCTTCGTCGCCGCCACCGTGCGTTTAGACAGCACCAATCCGTCGCCGCTCGATGCAAGCGCCTCGGCGCGTCTGTTCACGAACACAGGGCACAGTGCGGCATCGAACAGAATGACGCCGACGCTCGCGCGGTCAAGCAGATCAAATACCGACTTGACGTTCGCGTCCGCGCGCACGAGGCGCTTGCCAACTTCAAGCGAGTTGATAAGGTGGGGCACAACGAGATTCAGGGCGTCTACATCTTCGTTATCGAAATCCGCTGCACCTAATTCGCGGCCGCACGAAAGATAGACCTGACGCACAGGCGTGCGCACAAGTGGCGTGACGATCCCGTAGAATCCGCCAGCTGGCCGAACCACCTCGTTATACAGATCGGAGCGTCTGAAATCCGCGTCCGAGATCGCTGACGATTGACGCAAGGACGTTCCTGCCGGAATGGCGCTGATCCAGTCAGGCATTCGTGACGCGAACTCGTGGTGCAGTCGTAACGCGGAAGATGGCTCGATGCCGGTCGACGCGACGACACCAACGGCATCTCCGGTCACTCCGTTGAGCACCGCTTTATGTGCACCGATAGCGTTCACGACCGAATCGAGCGCCGCATGCCATTCCCCGGGATGAAGCGCCGCCTGATAGACGAGCCGCACGGCCGCATGAATGTCATCGACTCGTCCCATCTTTACATCTCCGCTGGACTGACACCCTCACAAATGGGAGTAACAGTCGTGCCTAACGTCTGACAGTATAGAAAGCAACCAAAGGCATAGCGGACTTCTACGCTCCCCGGAGACAGAAATGTCTTCAAAACACGCTGCTTTGTCAGGTCACGTCCGGCGGCTGTGCTTGCTTGGATGTGATCCGCACATCGTCATTCCGCACGTCGTCGAAACGCTTCGTACGTTGGTCGGGGCGGACTGGGGCATGTTCTTCTACGCCGACGCGCAGTATGCGCTTAGCGACATGTTCAGCCAGAACGAGGCCATATACGCAATGATGCCGCTCTACATGTCCGAAGTGCACAATACGGAAATGCAGGTTGATGCGATGGGGGTTAGCTTTTCGACTGCGATGCGGCGAGGACGAGGGTACGAAAACTCGGCGCGCCATGATGGGGTGTTGCTCAACAGCACGATGTATAACGAGCTTTACCGGCCTATGTACATCCGGCACAGCCTGGAACTGACGGCCTTCGATGGGAAGCGCGGGTGGGGCAGCGTGACGCTCAAGAGAATGCCCGGCGGCCGGCCGTTTTCCGAACGGGACCTCGCGGACATTAGACCTTTGTCGGCACATATCGCGCATGCGCTCACGTCACCCAAAGGCCGGCATTCCAATCACACGGAAGATGGTCGTTCGTCGGTTATCGTGGTCGACGACACCGGCAAGATCATGTTGCAGAATGAGGACGGCATGCGGATGCTTGCGCTGGCAGGCGGAGAGTCGGCCAGCCGCGCGCAACACACACGGCTCCCGGGTTGGCTAGCGCCGCTACTCGCCAATTTCAACGGAATCTGGCGAGGCTGCGCCGCAGCGCCACCTTTCCTGGAACGGTTCAACGGCGCAGGTCGATTTACGTTCAGGGCGTATCGCTTCGACCACGCAGCAGCGAGCGCGGACCACGCATGTATCGCTATCTACACTGAGCATTTCCCTCCGCTCGCGTTCGAAATCGAGACGCGGGGATTTCAGCTTGGCTTGAGCGAACGGCAGCGGCAACTCTGCATTTACCTGTTGCTCCGGCACTCGCATGGGGATATTGCGCAATTGATGGGTATTCGCGAAAGCACTGTGATCGACCACGTGCGAAAAATTTACGCGAAACTCGATGTCCATAACCTGACGCAGCTCGAGGCCTCTTTTCGTAACGTCTAAGGCGGTACGGAGCGGTGGTGCCGTCGCCCCATTGCTGATCGAGCCGCAGTCGCGTGAAATAGGCTCACGGCGTACGGACGAAGCGCAAAGCGTACGCTTGCCGCACGCCATCGAGATCAGCGACGAGAGCCATGGCGATCACCTCCCCGCTTGCGACGCCCCGATTCAGGCGTTTTCGTCGCTTGCGAATACGCTGTTTTCCGCTTCCGTCCGTTCCACGTCGATGCATTGCACGCGCCAGTGGCCGCACATCAGGCTGCGGCCGCGTTCGGCGCACCACTGCACGCGGCCGACCTCGCCTTCGAACGGCCCGTCGAGCTGGTTCAGTTCGAGCCCCTCGAGCACGCAGACCGGCACCGTGCTATGCGGCGCGCACACGAGCGTATCGCCGCAATCCACATGCAAAGCGCCCCATTCGGGCAACTCGAGCCCGAAATGACCTTCGCGCGACCATTGCCGCGTGTCCTTGTCGAGCCAGAGAATCGCGAAGGCCATCGGGTTGACACGATCGAACGTGTCGAGATGAACGGTCAAACGCATGACAAGTCTCCGCAATATAACTGACTGATTCTCGTAGTGGCTAAGTACCCCGCCGCGCCCGCGAGCAGATAAGCTCGGATTCCCGCAATCACGGCACGGGTCACCTATCAGGAATAAGATCAGTGTACGGGCGGCGAAACGGCCCTTATTGACCTCGATCAAACGGTTTAGGGCGGCGACCGATCGCGCGACACAATGGCACGCCTATGCTGATCTGATGAAAGCGGCGCGCAGCTCGCGATCTGCATGACGCCAGCGTGCCGCCGCCGAAGCGTCTGAAGGAGCAACCCGATGCGAGCGATGGTGTTCGACGGCAGCTCGGCGACCCTGACCGAGCGGGAAGTGCCGGATCCGCGGCCCGGCGCCGGCGAGATTCTGATCGACGTTCATGCCTGCGGCGTGTGCCGCACGGACCTGCATCTGGTCGATCGCGACCTCGAGCATCCGAAGCGGCCGGTGATTCCAGGCCACGAAATCGTCGGCGTGGTGGCCGAGTTGGGCGCGGGCGTCAGCGGTTTCAACGTGGGCGAACGGGTCGGCGTGCCGTGGGTCGGGCGCACCTGCGGTCACTGCCGCTACTGTCTGTCCGCCCGCGAAAATCTCTGTGAAGACGCCGGCTTCACCGGCTACACGATCGACGGCGGCTATGCCGAGCGCACGGTCGCCGATAGCCGCTACTGCTTCCATCTGCCGCCGCACTACAGCGATATCGAGGCCGCGCCGCTGCTGTGCGCGGGTCTAATCGGCTATCGCACGTTGAGCATGGCGGGCGACGCCGAACGGATCGGCATCTACGGTTTCGGCGCGGCCGCGCATCTCGTCGCGCAGGTCGCGCGTCACCGGCGGCGCACCGTCTATGCGTTCACGCGTCCCGGCGATCACGCGGCCCAGCAACTCGCGCTGCGCCTCGGCGCGGCATGGGCGGGCGGCAGCGACGAGGCGCCGCCCAGCGAACTCGACGCCGCGCTGCTGTTCGCGCCGGTCGGCGCACTGGTGCCGCTGGCGCTGCAGGCGGTCGCGAAGGGCGGCGTGGTGGTGTGCGGCGGGATTCATATGAGCGATATTCCGTCGTTCCCGTACGCGTTTCTGTGGGGCGAGCGGCGCGTCGTATCGGTCGCCAATCTGACCCGCGACGATGGGCTTGCGTTCATGCGCAGCGCCGCGGAGACCCGGCTCGCGATCGAGATGACCACCTACCCGTTGTGCGACGCGAACCGCGCGCTCGACGATCTGCGCCACGGCAAGCTGACCGGCGCGGCCGTGCTCGCGGTCCGCTCATGATTTGTTCGCGAGCCATGGTCGCTTGATGCAGATCAAGCCGCCCGCCGCGCCGGCGTTCATTATGTAAGCGCGCACCGTTGGGCGCCCCGTCACGGGCCGAGGCGCGGCGCGACGATCCGAGGAAAGCCGATGAACACTGCTGCCGAGCGCAACACCTTCCACCGCGTGATGATCGCGTCCGCGGGCGGCACAGGACTGGCGCTCGCCACGCATGTCGCCCGGCAGTTCGTCGCCGCGGATGCGCGCTTTCGTCTCGTCGACCGCGACCAGCACGCGGCTCACCGTCGCCGCATACGCGCGGCACGCCGCATCCGGCCAGTGCGGGCGGGCCCATTTATCTGTAGCAGGGGCGCGCCACGCGCGTTGACAAATCCAACCTCAGTGGAGAATCGGCATGTACCAACATATCCTCGTCGCGCTGGACGGCAGTAGCTTTTCGAAACGCGCGCTGAAAGAAGCGGTGAATCTCGCCGCGTTGACGAAGGCCGTCGTGCATCCGGTTTATGTAGTCGACAAGACGCCGATCTTTTCCTATGCCGGCTATTACGACCCGCTCGCGCTAGTCGAAGCATTGCGCCAGGACGGCCACTCGGTGCTCGAGGAGGCCGAGCAGGCCTGCGCCGCCGCCGACGTGCGTTGCCGGCCCGCGATGATCGAGTCGGAGAGCCTGTCCGACGACGTCGCCACGATCGTGCTGCGCCACGGCGAGGACGTCCACGCCGATCTGCTCGTGCTGGGCACGCATGGGCGACGCGGCGTGCGGCGCCTCGTGATCGGCAGCGTGGCGGAGCGGGTGCTGCGTTTCTCGACCTGTCCGGTGTTGCTGATGCGCGAGCAGATCAGCGAGGAAGCGCCCGAGAAGTAATCCGCGGTAGCGGGGCGCGGCCGCGTGGGAGCACTACACGAGCGCGTCGGCTGGTATCTGGATCGAGATCCTGAAACCATGGCCCGGCGAGCTGATGAACGATACGTTGCCGCGCAACTGCCGCACACGTTCGCGAATGCCAAGCAGCCCGAATGAATGTGTTCCCTGCGCATGATCCAGCGTGACACCCACGCCGTCATCGTCGATATCGAGCGATACGATCGGGCCCGCGCAGATCATGTCGATGCGTACGCGCCTCGCCTTGGCGTGCCGCGCGACGTTCGTCAACGCCTCCTGAACGATGCGAAACAGCGCCGTCGCCGCGAATTCGCCGCATACCGGCTCGGCCGGTTCGAGATGCACGCTCGAGCGCACGTTGTAGCGTTTCGTAAAGTCTTCGGCCAGCCAGTCGAGCGCGGCGGCGAGTCCGAGGTCGTCGAGCAGCGGGGGGCGCAGATCGGCGGCGATGCGCCGCAGCGAAGCGGCCATCCAGTCGATCTGCTGTTGCAGCTCGCGCGTTTGCGCCGCAAGCGGCTCAGTGTCGGCTTGCTTGTTCAGCTTCGCTTCGAGCAGCGCGACGCTCATTTTTAGCGCCGTCAGCCGTTGGCCGAGATCGTCGTGCAGTTCGCGTGCAATACGTTTCTGCTCGTTTTCACGGGCGATGTGCGTGTGCGTGGATACCTGACTCGCGCGTTCGAGTTCCGCAAGACGCATGCGCTCGGTCAGATCGCGCGTGACCTTGGCGAAGCCGAGCAGCGCGCCCGACGCATCGTGCACGGCGGAAACGACCGCATTAGCCCAGAAACGCGAGCCGTCGCGACGCACACGCCATCCTTCGTCCTCGGCGCGGCCTACGGCTGCGGCGGTTTCCAGTTCGCGCGCGGGCTTGCCGGCCGCGATGTCTTCCGGGGTATAGAACTTCGAGAAATGCTGGCCGATGATTTCTTCGGGCGTGTAGCCCTTGATGCGCTGTGCGCCGGGATTCCAGCTGGTGACGCGGCCGGCGGGGTCCAGCATGAAGATCGCGTAGTCCTGCACCGCCTCGACCAACATGAAATAGCGATCCTCGACGGACACGTCCGACCCCGACGCAGCACTGGTGAAGCAGGAAGACTCGCCGCTCGATAGACCCATCGCTCCTCCGGGCGGCCACGCAAGGTCGCGTACCGCAACGCACTGAGTTATATCAGTTCAGGAGCGCCTGTTCCACCCGGCATGTCCCGCGAACGAACGTGGGGCGGGCGTCGCGCCGGTGCTCAGACCCGAGACAGTCGTTCCGGATCTTCGATGCGGATCGTTTTGCCGTTCGCCTTGACGAGGTGCTCGCGCTGGAACTTCGAGAACATCCGGCTCACCGTTTCGAGCTTCATGCCCAGAAAGCAGCCGATTTCCTCGCGCGTCATGCGCAGATGAAACTCCGCGGCGGAAAAGCCGCGCGCCTTGAAGCGCTTCGACAGATTCAGCAGGAACGTCGCGACGCGCTGCTCGGCGGTCATCGTGCCGAGCAGCATCATCTGGCTCGATTCACGCACGATCTCGCCGCTCATCATCTGATAGATGTGATGCTGCATCGGTTTGATCTCGCGACAGATCGCCTCGAGCTGCGCGAACGGAATGATGCATACGACGCTATCTTCGAGCGCGATCGCATCGCAGTTCTGCTTGGCCTCGCCGATGCCGTCGAGGCCAAGCGAGTCGCCGGCAATCTGGAAGCCAGTCACGTGCTCGCGACCGTCGCGATGCATGACCACGGTTTTGAATGAGCCGGCGCGTATCGCGTAGATGCTTTGAAACTCGTCGCCCGCGCGATACAGCGCGTCGCCGCGTTTGATCGAGCGCGTCGAGCAGATCAACGCATCGAGCCTGCTCAGTTCGTCCGGTGTCAGCTCGGGCGGCATGCAGATCGCGCGCATCGCGCAGGTGGAGCAGCGCGTGACGGCGTGGCGTGCCGCCGCGGTGCTGGGCGCGACGTGGATCGGTACCACGTGCGAGGTGCGAGGCGCGTCGTGGCGGGGTTCACGGACTGCGGCAACTTGCATGATCGGCTCCTGGCGGTCAGACCCGATGCGCACGACGCGCATAGGCAATCGCTTCGATGGCGCGGCAGGCGAGCTCGAACTCCGAGGTCTTGTCGAAGAAGAAGTCGGCGCCCGCCGCTTCGCACGCGCGGCGAAACGCCGTCGCGTCATGATTGGTCAGCACGATGCTGACGATGGACGGCCGCACCCGCGCTAGCGCAGCGAGCAGCAGGAGGTCGGTCTTGCCCGAGAAGCACGGGTCCAGCACCGCGACATCGGCGCGACTCGCGACGATGTCGTCGAACGCGTGCTCGACGCCCGCCGACTCGCCCGCGATTTCGATGCCGGGAATCAGCGCGATCAGGCAAGCAAGCCGGCGCCGGACCTCGACCGCATCGTCGACGAGGAAGATTCTCGATACGGTGGCTGACGGGGCGGTGTCCATACCGACCAGTATTGGCGACCTAATCTTGGAAATATATCGGCAGCGCTTTAAGCGGTGCTAGGAGTTCAGGTGGTGGTTGTAGGAATATTCCTAGTGGGTTGCTGGCGATGTCGTCCAGCAGCGGCGCGGCGGCACCGAGCGGCGGCCCGTTGACCTGCGTCAAGCCGACTGGCGGGGCGCGCTTCACACTGTCGGTGCAAATGCGCGAGGGCACCACTTCGGGTCATGCCAGCGCTTTCAGAGGGAGTCCGACATGTATGCACGAATTCTGGTTGCACTCGACGACAGTCCCAGCGCGCAGCGCGCCTTCGCCGAGGCGCTGAAGCTCGCGAAGCTGACGGGCGCCACGCTCGAAGCCTGCTGCGTGGTGGGGCACGGCAAGTGGTCGGACAATGCCGACGTGGCTTTCGAGCCGGAACCGGCGGGCGCGGCGCAAGATTTCGCCAGCCGCGCGCTCGATGGCCCGCGCGAGCTGTTGCGCGAGGCGCAGGTGCCGGGCGGCGTGCGGGTGATCGACGCTTACGCCGAAAACGTGTCGGCGGTGCTCGCGCGCGTCGCCGACGAAATCCAGGCCGATCTGATCGTGATGGGCACGCATGGCCGCCGTGGCGTGCAGCGCTTTCTGCTCGGCAGCGTCGCGGAGTCACTGGTGCGGTCGACCGACATACCGGTGCTGATCGTGCGGCATGACGAACAAGCCCACCCTCGGCCCTGAAGCGCCGCGCAGAGCCAGTTTCTAGCGGCTCAGGAGAGTTCGCTCAGGCGTGTCCGCTGTCGGCGCTGTCCGGGGCTGGCTGGACGCGCGTCGCGCCGCTCGCCTGCGCGGGAATCATCAGCACCGGGCAACAGGCGCGGCGCAGCACGCGCTCGGCGACGCTGCCGAGCATCAGCCGTTGAAGCCCGCGGCGGCCGTGTGTGCCCATCACGATCGCATCGGCGTGCCATTCGCGCGCCGTCTCGACGATGCGATGCGCGACGTCTTCGCCGGTGGTCGCGGCTTCGACGGTGCGGGCCGTGCCCTTGACCCCGCGTGCGGTCATCCGGCTCTGCGCGTCGGCCGCGATCCGCTTGCCTTCCTCGATGAACGCGTCCTCGATCGTGGAAGGATCGAAGCCGGGCGCGTCGTAAGGGATGATGGGTACGTCGATCACGTACAGCGGCATCAGCTCGGCGCCCGATTCGGCGGCGAGGGTCAGCGCGGCGTCGAACGCGCGCGAGGCCGTGGCGCTGCCGTCGAGCGCGACGAGTAGGCGGTGAAACATGGCGGGCTCCTTAAGCGCGCACTTCAGTGCGACAACAGCACCGGCACGGTCATCGATTCGAGCATCGTGCGCGTTGCGCCGCCCAGCACGACTTCGTGCAGACGCGAATGCGCGTAGGCGCCCATCACGATCAGGTCGCAGCCGAGGTCGGCCGCCTGCGACAGCAGCGCGTCGCCGACCGGCGCGCGGTCCGCGACGCTCAGCTCGCGCACGTCGATCTTGACGCCGTGACGCGCGACGGTGAGTGCGATGTCGTCGCCGGCAGCCGTGCCCTGCGGCGGACGATCGGCCGACGAATGAACCGTCAGCAGCGTCACTTTGGCCGCGTGCGCGAGGAACGGCAGCGCGTCGTGGATCGCGCGGGTCGCTTCGCGGCTGCCGTCCCACGCGATCAGCGCGTGGCGGCCCGGCGCCGCGAAGGTGCCGCTCGACGGCACCAGCAACACCGGCCGCCCGGCCGACAGCACGATGTGCTCGACGAACTGTTCGGCGACGAACGCCTCCGGGTCGGTCGGGTCGGGCTGGCCGAGCACGATCAGATCGGCGACCCGCGCATAGGGCGGCACGACGTCGTTCGCGTAGCCGTTCGCGGCGATCCAATGGCCATCGACGTTCGCGCGCGCGAGTTCCGCGCGAAACAGCCGCTCCAGCGCGCTGGCACGCTCGTGGCGCCGGCGCTGGTGCTCCGCATAGTAGTCGGCGGTGCCGGCCATCACGAAGAACGCGTGCCGCGGCGGCACGTACGTCGAAAACAGGCCGGTCAGCGTCGCATGAAAGCGGTGTGCGAGCTGCAATGCGATCTCGAGGCGCGGATGTGCACGAACGCTCGTATCGAGGTGAACGAGAATGCTTTTGTAGCTCATCGCCAAAGCTCCGTGACAGAACGTGGGAAACGGGCGCAAGCGGGCTCGCGCCCGTCGTCAAATGGAGTCTATGGGCCCGACGGGCGAGGCTGTTGATGCAGATCAAGCGCGGGCCGCCGCGACCTCGATACGGTGGCAGACGCGCTCGACGGTTTGCAACCGCGCCTGGCAATCCTATGCTGTGCTCTGGAGGGCAGCGATGATGGCTTCCGAATTCGATGCGCCGCTCGGACGCTTCGCTTCACCATGGACCTCGACGGCATCCGGACAGCCCGAAGGCTGGTTCGATTACGCGTCGGCGTATCAGACCGCGCAAGGCGCGGCGCGCGAGTACGCGGCGCGGAGTTTCGCCGACTGGAGCAAGTCGATCGCCTTCGCTGTACAGCGCGAGGCGGAGTGGTTCGACGAGGCGAACCGCGCTTGCGCTGCGTGGTCTGCGTGGTGGCAGGCGGCGTACGGCATCGCGCCGGGAGTCGCGCCGCTCGCGGGCGGCTTGAGCGCGTGGTGGTGGAGCTCGCAGAACGCGCTGCCGTTCGCGGGCGGCGTTTAGCCGCGCGGGCCGGCAAAGCCGGCGCGCGCACCGTCAATGGCAGACACGGCAAGGAGGAGTTCAGATGGGAACGGATCGCGTGGCATTGGTCACAGGCGGGATGGGCGGTTTGGGCGCGGCGGTCAGCCGGGCGCTTCATGACGCGGGTATGACGGTCGCGGTGACGCACTCGACGCACAACGATCACGTGCCGACCTGGCTGCAGCACGAGCGCGACACGGGGCGCGACTTTCACGCATATGAAGCCGACATCGCCGACTTCGATTCCTGCGCGCGCTGCGCGCAACGCGTGCTGACCGAACTGGGCGGGGTCGACGTGCTGATCAACAATGCCGGCATCACGCAAGACACGAGCTTCGCGAAAATGAGCAAGGAGCACTGGGACGCCGTGCTGCGCACCGATCTCGATGGCCTGTTCAACATGACCAAGCCGCTGTTGCCCGGCATGCTCGAGCGGCGCCACGGCCGTATCGTCAACGTGGGATCGGTCAACGGCTCGCGCGGCGCCTACGGGCAAACCAACTATTCATCGGCCAAAGCGGGCGTGCACGGCTTTACCAAGGCGCTTGCGCTCGAAACCGCGAAGCACGGCGTTACGGTGAACACCGTGTCGCCCGGTTACCTCGCGACCGCGATGGTCGAAGCTGTGCCGCGCGAGATTCTCGACACGAAGATCCTGCCGCAGATCCCGGTCGGCCGGCTCGGACGTCCGGACGAGGTGGCGGCGTTGATCGCGTTTCTATGCTCCGACGAAGCGGCTTTTATCACTGGTGCCGATATTGCGATCAATGGGGGGATGCATATGCATTGACGAGTGTCCTAGACGGCGATAACCAAGTCTGTGTATTTCGACAGGCGGCCGTCTGAACTCAGCAAGCGCAACGGCTCCGAAAGAGCTTGTGCGACCAGAAGCCGATCGAATGGGTCCTTGTGAATATCGGGCAAATCTCGAACCAGAGCGGCATTGCCACACTGCCTTCACCGCGCTTGACCCACGTCAATGACCGCCACTCCGACAGGAACAAGATAAGCCCATAGCGAGCGCCTGGACTTGCATCTGCGTGGAACAGGTCCGTTCGACACTGGCAACGGGAGGCGAAGATGGGCATTGACATGCAGATCGTCTACCTTGGCTTTGCGGGTGCCGCACCGCTCGAAGCTGAAGCAGGTGCGCAGTTGGTGCGTCTCGCGCGGTTTGGCGCGCTCGTGTCGCACTGCCATCTCGCCATCGAGGCATTGCGCCCGGGATCGGCGCATCCGCTGTATGACGTGCGGCTCGATCTCGTCACGCCCGCGCGCGAACTCAAGCCGATCGCGCACTGCGCTGACGACGACGCCAAAGCGGCGATCCGCCGCGCGTTCGATGTGGCGGAACTGGCCCTGGAAGCCGCGATCGGCATGGAGCGTGGGAACTGAGCAAACTGGCGTCGTGACGTGACGCGCGGACTGCCGGCGTTGTCGCGGCCACCTCACGCCGAACTGCGGTCTGCCGAACCCCTGGCCGCGCAGCGCGGCTGGCAAACCTCCGACGCAGCGTGTTCGACATCGCGCCAGAATTCGCAGAGGCCCGGATAAACCGCATCGCGCCAACGCGGGCCGATGAACAGATCGTAGTGATTGCACTGCTCGATGGTGAACTGCCGCGCGGGCCGCATCGGCGATGTATCGCACAGCGCATGCGCGCAATGCGTTTGCGCCGCGCCGGTGATCTCGTCGCTGTCGCCCTCGATCGTGCACAGCGGGGTATCGCGCAGCGCGGCGATCCGCACCCGGCGCCCGGCGACCGACCATAGATCGCGCGGCAACAGATGTTCGTGAAACACCACGCGAAGCATGTCGAGGAAGTAGCGCTCCGTCATATCCAGGACCGCCGCATACTCGTTGGCCGAGCGCAGTGCCCGCTGCGCACCGGGCATGTCGCCGGCGAGCCAGCGGGACCAGTAGTCCGCTTCGAGCCGCAACTGCCGCTCCGGATGCGCGGCAAAAATCGCGGCCTGCTGGATGAATCCCGGATACACGAGACGTCCCGCGCCGCGATAGGGCGGTGGAACGATATCGATCGCATGATCGTGGAACCACTCGAGCGTGTGCGAACTCGCGAAGCGATCCGTGACGGTCGGGTTCAAACGGGTATCGATCGGGCCGCCCAGCAGCGAGATGCTCGCAAGCGGGGCGGTCTCGTCCACGGCGAGCAGCGCCGCGGCGCCGAGCGCGGGCACGCTCGCCTGACAGATTGCGACCACATGAACCGGCGAGCCGAACGTGCGGGCGGTGCCGATGAAGCTGTCGAGCGCCTGCACGTAGTCGTCGAGCGATAGCGGGCCCGCTTCGAGCGAAACGTCGCGCGCATCGGTCCAATCGGTCACGAATACGTCACGTTCTTCGAGCAGCGTCTCGACGGTCTCGCGCAGCATCACCGAGTGATGTCCGGCGAGTGGCGCGCACAACAGCACTGGCGGTTTGGTGTCGGTAGGTGGTGTAGGCAGGTTGCGCTTGAATCTGAGCAGCGCGCCGAGTGGCAACGAGGCGACGACGTTTTCGTCGACGCTCACGCGGCGATCGTCGACGGCAACCGAGTGGATCGCGAATGGCGGCGTTCGCTCGAAGGCGCAGGTCGATCTCAGCAGCCAGTGGCTGAACGCGTCGGTCGCATGATTCGGGCTGAGCCAGCCCCTTTGCGCGCTCGGCATCGACCCAGATTCGGTTAGAACTCCCCCGACCATCGCGCGAGCGAGGCGTTGTTGTGCATCGATAAAGGCGTACCACATGATGAACCCCGGCGTTCGTCGATCATGAGGGCAGCGTTGCCGCACCGGCACGAACTCGTGACGCGGGTACGTCGCAAAAGCTTACCGCGAAACCTCGGCGCGAGGGGGCATCGAAATCGATGCGCGTGCGGTGCATGGCGGCCTCTTTAGCATGTCGCATGCACGGGTCGTTGCGCGTTTTCCCGGCAGGGTTTTCACGCGCTCGCGTGAATCTGAAGCGAAGCTGAAGGCATCGTGGGATCGATCGGCGTCGAGCGTGACGCACGGTTCGCGTCGACACTTGACCTGGATCAACGAGACGGGCGTTGCACGGACCTACGCTGACGGTGGTAGCCGCTCGCAACAACCCGAGGAGCATTCGATGGCTATATCAGCAAACGCACAGCAAGGAACTTGGTCCGTGAGTGTCCATACGGAGGAGGCGGCAGAAGGCGGATTTCAGGCGACGATCCATGTCAAACATGTGTCGCCCGAAGGTGACTTCGAACGCACCTTTCAGCAATCGCAGGTGTTCGCCGTGGAAAGAGAAGCGGTACTCGAAGGACTGCGCGAAGGCATGACATGGATCGCGCTGAAGACGACGCGGACCATCGGGGTGTAAAGCCGACGAGGCCCGCGCGGTGTCGTGACAACGTGCGACGTCAATCGAGCCACGTTTTGATCGACGTAGCCATCGCATTAGTCGAGATGCCATAGCGATCGTGCAGCGTCGGCAGCGCACCGGCAGCGAGGAACTCGTCGGGCAGCGCGATTTGCCGGAACGGCGGCGCAACTCCAGCGCTGAGCAGCGTGCGCGCCACGGCTTCGCCGAGTCCGCCGATCACCGTGTGATTCTCCGCGACGATCACCATGCGGCCCGTGCGCTTCGCTTCGCGCAGGATCGTCGCGGTGTCGAGCGGTTTGATGGTCGGCACGTGCAGCACCGCCACGCCGATGTTATCGGCTTCCAGTGCCTTCGCGACTTCGAGCGAGCGCATCGTCATGATCCCCGACGAGATCAGCAGCACGTCGTTGCCGTCGCGCAGCAGCTTCGCCTTGCCCAGTTCGAAGCGATAGCCGTATTCGTCGAGTACGGCTGGCACGTTGCCGCGCAACAGGCGCGCATAGACCGGCCCTTCGTGTGCGGCAATGGCCGGCACCATCTGCTCGATATCGAGCGCGTCGCACGGATCGATCACCGTCATGTTCGGCATCGCGCGCATCAGCGCGAGATCTTCGGCCGCCTGGTGACTCGGGCCGTAGCCGGTCGTCAGGCCCGGCAACGCACAGACTATCTTCACGTCGAGATTGTCTTCGGCGATCGTTTGATGAATGAAGTCGTACGCGCGGCGCGTTCCGAACACCGCGTAGGTCGTGACGAACGGCTGCGCGCCTTCGTGCGCGAAGCCGGCGGCCGCGCCCATCAGCAGTTGCTCGGCCATGCCCATCTGGTAGTAGCGGTCCGGAAATTCCTTCGCGAAGATATGCAGGTCGGTGTACTTACCGAGGTCGGCTGTCATGCCGATCACGCTCGCCTTCGTGCGTGCCAGTTCGACCAGCGCGTGACCGAACGGCGCCGAACGCGTGACCTGTCCTTCGGCGGCAATCGACGCGATCATCGCCGAGGTTTTAAGGCGCGGCTTATTTGCAACGGTACTCATGCTTGTCTCCCGGCTTCGAGCGCTTCGAGCGCGAGTTGCCATTCGTGTGCATCGACGCGGATGAAGTGATTCTTCTCGCGCGCTTCGAGGAACGGCACGCCGCAGCCCATCTTCGTATCGCAGACGATGATGCGCGGTTGCGGCTTGTCGTGATGCCGCGCGTTATCGAAGGCGCGCTTCACCGCGTCGATGTCGTTGCCGTCCACGCGCTGCGTGTACCAGCCGAACGCTTCGAGCTTGTCGACGAGCGGCTCGAACGACATGATCTGCGTTGAGGGACCATCGGCCTGCTGGTTGTTCACGTCGACGATCGCGATCAGGTTGTCGAGCTTCCAGTGCGCGGCCGACATCAGGCCTTCCCAGACCGCGCCTTCGTCGAGTTCGCCGTCGGAGAACAGCGTGTAGACGAAGGAGTCCGACGCTTTGCGCTTCAATCCGAGGCAGCGGCCGACGGCGATCGTCAGACCCTGGCCGAGGGAGCCGCCCGACATCTCCATGCCGGGCGTGTAGCTCGCCATGCCGGACATCGGCAGACGGCTGTCGTCGCTGCCGTAGGTTTCGAGTTCATCGGCGGGCAGGATGCCGGCTTCGAACAGCGCCGCGTATAAAGCAATCGCGTAGTGGCCATTCGACAGCAGGAAGCGGTCGCGGCCTTCCCATTCGGGGTCTTCGGCGCGGTAACGCATCGCGCCGAAGTAGGCGACGGCCAGCACGTCGGCGATGTCGAGCGCCTGGCCGACATAGCCCTGGCCCTGTACTTCGCCCATCAGCAACGCGTTGCGGCGAATGCGGTACGCACGCTCGGCGAGCGTGACCGACTCGGTGATGGTCTCAGTGTCCATCGGTAACTCCTGTAGCAGGTCGAGAGAGAGGTTCATCGGTTCACGGATCGCGCGGGCACCAGAAAGACCAGCAAGGCGCCCAGCGTTACCGCGGCGGAAATGAAGATCAGCCCGGCGGTGGACTTGCCGGTCAGATCGTTGAGCCAGCCGACGATTGCCGGAGAGAAGAAGCCCGCCAGATTCGCGAAGCAGTTCACCGCGGCGATACCGGCCGCCGCGGACATGCCGCCGAGCAACGCGGTCGGCAGCGACCAGAACTGCGACGACGAAGCGAGAATGCCTGCCGACGCGACGCTCAGACACACGATCGACGCGCCGACGCTGCCAAGCAGCGGCAAGGTCGCGAAGCCGGCGGCGGCGACCAGCATCGGAATCGCCAGGTGAAAGCGGCGCTCTTGGCGACGGTCCGCGCTCATGCCGATCAGCGGCAACGCGACGATCGCGCACAGATACGGAATCGCGGTGAACAGGCCAACCCACAACGGATCGGCGACGCCGGCCTTGCGGATGATCGTGGGCAGCCAGAACGTCAGGCCGTACTGGCCCAGCACCACGCAGAAGTAGATCGCGGCCATCAGCCACAGGCGCCGGTCGCCGATGAAGTCGCGAATCGACACGTGCGTGACCGTCTGTTGCGCATCGTTCGCGACGTTGCGTGCGAGCAGCGTTTTCTCCGCATCGTTCAACCACTTCGCTTTGGCGATGCCGTCGTCGAGATACAGCAGAATCGCGATGCCGAGCACGAGCGACGGCAGCGCTTCGAGCAGGAACAGCCATTTCCAGCCCGACATCGACAGCGCGCCGTGCAGCGAATGCATGATCGCGCCGGACAGCGGTCCGCCGATGATGCCCGCGAGCGGAATCGCCATGAAGAACAGCGACAACGCCTTGGCGCGACGCTGCGCCGGGAACCAGTAGGTCAGGTAAAGGATCACGCCGGGCGCAAAGCCGGCCTCGGCTACGCCGAGCAGAAACCGCAACACATAGAACGCGGTAGGTGTTCTGACGAACACGAAGCTCGCGGAGATCACGGCCCACGTCAGCATGATTCGCGCAAGCCAGCGGCGCGCGCCGACGCGATGAAGAATGACGTTGCTCGGCACCTCGAACAGGAAGTAGCCGAGAAAGAAGATGCCGGCGCCCATCCCATACACCGTTTCGCTGAATTGCAGATCGTTGAGCATCTGCAGCTTCGCGAAGCCGACGTTCACGCGATCCAGATACGCGCCGAGATAGCACAGCATCAGGAATGGAATCAGCCGCCGGGCGACTTTCGCATAGGTCCGCGCTTCGAACGTGATTTCGTCGTTTCGCGGTATCACGTCGCCTGCAACGGTCGCGGTGTATTTCGCTTTCATCGATGTCTCCTATGTGCGCCGCGGCAGGCGCTGCTGCGCGTGCCCGCGGCCACGTGCCCCGGATAGTGTCCCGGGTGCGTTGCTTGCGCCGTCTGGCGGCGCGCGGTGTTTCAGTGAATCAGCATGCCGCCGTTGACGTCGAGCGTGATCCCCGTCAGGTAGCTCGACAGGTCGCTCAGCAGAAACAGGCACGCGTTCGCGACGTCCGCGGCGTCACCGAGCCGGCCGAGCGGAATGCCTTTGATGATGTCCTCGCGCATCGCGGGCGTCAGTTTGTCGCCCGTGATATCCGTATGGATGAGGCCCGGCGTGATCGAGTTCACGCGGATCTGGTTCGCGCCGAATTCACGCGCCATCGCCTTGGCGAGACCGAGCACGCCCGCTTTCGCGGCGCTGTAGTGCGGGCCGCCGAAGATGCCGCCGCCGCGCTGCGCCGAGACCGACGACATGCAGACGATGCTGCCGCCGTTCTGCTCCTTCATCGCCGGGAGCACCGCTTGCGACATGTACAGCGTGCCGCGCAGATTGACGTCGACGATCGCGTCGAAGTCCTTGCCGCCGATCTCGAGCGTGCGCACCGGCTGTGTGATGCCCGCGTTGTTGACGAGACCGTCGATGCGTCCAAAGCGCTGCAGCGTCTCGCGCGCGGCCGCGATGCAGGCGTCCTTGTCGGTTACGTCGCAAGCCAGACCGAGATGCTTCGCGCCGAGCTCGGCGGCCGCGCTTTGCGCATCTTCGCGGCGCAGATCGAGGATCACGACGTTTGCGCCTTGCGCGGCCAGCGCGCGCGCCGTGGCCTTGCCGATGCCTCGCGGCGACGCCGCACCCGTCACGATGATGGTCCGGTTCTCGAGCAACATGGTTTGTCTCCTGTGTGTTGACTGGTGCCCAGAGTGTCGGCTCGCGAGGCGCCCGCATCAACGCGGAAACGTTCAGCAATAGCTGAGAAAAATTCAGATGACGGATGGAGCGCACGCGCGGCGCTGTGCCAGGTGTGCAGCCACGCGAACGAAAACGCGGATTCAGCCCCGCAAGTCGGCGGCCGCTTCGCGCTCGATCCACGCAAGGAAGCGCTCGACGCGCGGCAGGTCCGCGTTCTGCGCCGGATAGACGAGATGATGGGCACCGACTTCGACCGCGAAGCTGGCGTCGAACACGGGCGCGAGCAGGCCTTCGCGTATCTTCACCGATGCGAGCATCAGGCTTTCGAGCGCGATGCCGAGCCCGAGTGCCGCGGTTTCGAGCGACATGTACGAGCGGTCGAACGAGAAGTCGAAGGTCTTGTGCGCGGCGGAGACACCGGTCCTGCCGAACCACTGTTTCCACTGCACGAGCGGCGACTCCGAATAAATCAGCCGATGCGACAACAGGTCTTCCGGCGTCTTCACCGGATGTTGCGCGAGGTACTTCGGCGACGCGAGCGGCGCGATGAACTCGCCGCGCACCGTTTTGACTTCGACGTTGCTCCAGTTGCCGTAGCCGTGGCGCACGTCGATGTCGTAGAAGCCGTTCGAGAACGACACGTTTTCGTATGAGCAGGCGACGTTCAGCTGGATGTCGTCGTTCGCTTCCTGGAACGAAGACAGTCGCGGCAGCAGCCACATCAGGCCGAAGCTCGGGCTCGAATGCACGCGCAGGATCTCGACGTCGGTACGGCTCGACGCGCGTTCGGTCGCGCGGCTCAGGTCCGCGAGCGAGCCCGTCACGTCGGCCAGATAACGCTCGCCGGTCGGCGTCAGCACGAGTCCGCGGCCAGAGCGCTGGAACAGCGCCTGCCCGATGATCGATTCGAGGTTGCTCAGCTGATGACTCACCGCCGACGCGGTCAGGCCAAGTTCGTCGGCCGCGCGATTTACGCTTTTCGTGCGGGCAACGCTTTCGAACGCGATGATCGCCTTCAGCGGTGGGATGCGCATAGGGAAATTTTTTTCAGTTGCAGTTGAAGGAAACCGCCTTGTTCGCGAGTGATGCGCACTGCCATTCTGCCCGTAAGCCGCACCGATACCGATATGGCGCAGTGCACCACTGCGCAGGGGACAGACTGCCGTGCATTATCCGTTTTTCCTTCGCCGCACGCGATCTGCGCGGCGTTCTCGCTAGTCAGGCAAGCTTCGCTCGACATCCGTCATACGCCTATTGTGCCGCCTGACGGCATGCGCAAGCTTCGCCGTTATGCGCTGCTCAAACGCTATGACTTGATCGCGGCCCGGCGATGAGCGTGCGAATGCGGCGCTTCAACGCGTCGCCGCTTCGTCTTCCGTCTCGCTCGCCTCGCGCGTCGAATTCGTCGCAGGTGCTTGCTGATTCACGTCGTCGACGACCTCTGGTTGCTTGCGCTCCAGCAAGCCGGCGACCGGATGCCCGCTCTGCCACCGGCCGGAACGCCCCGCATACGCGCAACAAGCGCCGACTACGAATGCGCCCAGCGCGGGCAGCGGAAGCGCAAGGCTGAGAAACACCGAACCCGTGCCGATTGCTACCCACGCGACGAAGGATATGTTCTTTCGATTGATTAGTGCGCGTCGGATCATCGTCGTTTCTCCTTTGCCGCGCGCCGCGCCTCGTGTGCTCGTCGCAAGACGGTGGCGTGCGTGAGATAGCGGTGCTGGAGCGCCGGGACGAGGGTCTTCAGATCCCGGTGGTCGGATCGATACGTGCGGCGGGATCGCTTTCGACGACACCGCGTGTGGCTTCCCAGTACGGTTCGCGATGATAGAACTGGTGGACCGACGCGCCCCATGCGCGATCGGCCATCGCCGGCCAATGGTCCTTGTCGAAGCCCGGCGAGCTTTTCACCTGCTCGGCCGTGGCGTCCAGCTGGAAACACTTGCGGTCCGTGTCGAGCGTCAGCGCGCGCCAGGGGATCGCGTGCAAGGTGCCGCCGATGCCGAGAATGGCGCCCTCCGTCAGCACCGCATACGCGATGCGGCCGCTGCGCACGTCGAGCATGATGTCGGAAATCTTGCCGAGGTCCTGGCCGTCGGAAGACAGTACCTTGTTGCCGTCGAGCGTGGCGGCGGCCATTACTTCGGGGCCGGGACCATCGCCAACGCCACCGCCGGCGATCCGTGCGCCGGTGGCCGGCTGTGCGGGAGTCGAGGAGGCGTTCGGGTCGAGAGGATCGGGCAGGTTCATGTCGAAACTCCTGATTTCCACGGAATACCTGTGCTGCGCAAGACGCGTACCTGATGCAGGATTCGACGACTAGAATAAAACCATGCCGTGTCGAGACGGCTGCGCTGCGCCCGCAGAGGGGGAGCGATCATGCGTTGTGGAATCGTTGGTCTATGCACTGGCGTGGCGGGCGTATTTGCGCTGTGTGGCTGCGTCTATTACGGTCCCTATTCATACTATCCGGGAGCGGGTGGTTACTACGCCTGCACCAGCGGGGCGGCCACTGCCGCCACGGAATCCGCGACCGGCAACGCGCCCACGCCGGCAAGCGGGACGGCCGGCGCGAATCCGGCCCCAAACGATTTGCCGTTGTCGGGACAGGATTGCACCTATGTCGCGGTTCCTGCGCCTGCTTACTACGGCTATCCCGGGTATTACGGTTATCCGGGCTATTACGGGTATCCCTACGGCTACCCATACGGTTATCCATGGGCTGGCTACTACGGATGGTGGGGGCCGTCAGTGGTAATCGGAGGCTACTGGGGCGGCGGCTATCATCATGGCGGCTACTACGGCCACTGGCACGGCGGACATGGCGGGCACTGGCATTGAACAGCCAGCGCGCCACCCATTACGAAAACGTCCCGGGATAAAGGTCCTCGCTCATATCGAGATTGCCGGTCTGCGCATAGATCAGCGGTTTTCCGCCCGCGCCGGCTAGCGCGCCATCGACGACACGCCCGATCACCACCCGATGATCTCCCGCCGCGATGTCATCGACCACCCGGCACTCGAAATGCGCGAGCGCATCGACCAATAGCGGCGCGCCGGTCACGCCGGTACGCCAGCGAGTCGTCGCGAGCTTGTCGACGGCGCGGCCCGACTGCGTGCCGAAGTGCTCGGCGAGCTTCTGTTGATCCGCGCGCAGCACGCTGATCGCAAACACCGCGCCGCTGCGCAGCAGTTCGTACGACTGATGCTCGGGACTGATGCCGAGCGCGACGAGCAATGGTGCAAACGAAACCTGCATCACCGAGCTTGCGGTGAACGCATTGCGGCGCTCGCCGTCCGCTACGCCGATCACATATACGCCTGACGTCAGATGCCGGAAAAGCCGCGCGATCCTGTTGCTCATAGGGGGAGGTGAACCATTCCAATGGGTTGTCGTCGATCGCCGCCTTGCCGCTATTGCAGAAGAATTGTGCGGCAGCGCGCAGAATTTCCCGCTTTGGCCCGTATGCTTTGAAGCTATAAACGGAAGCCAAAATGACAACCAGATGGCTTCCCGAGGCCCTTCGCATTCAGCAATCACATGCGGAGTGTGGCACTCATCGTCGGGGGACATCATGAGAAATCAAGCGAAGAGCACCGTCGCGATTCCATCATATTTCAAACCTGCCACGTCATCGATGTTACCTCGATGTGTGCTGGCTCGTTGCCGTTCAGTCACCCCAACTTCGATTTCCTGGCGCTAGCCGCGCCGTTGCGAAATACAAGATCGCGTCCACCGAATCAGCGTCCGGAGCAGAGCGCAAGCTTTAGCGAACAGGATGCGGTCGGCGAATGTTGCGTGACCGCCTACGGAGTCAAATGATGAACCTGAAGAAAAAGCAAAAGGGTGTGGTGGCCGTCGAAACCGCGCTCGTACTTCCGCTTCTGTTGCTGATTGTGTTCGGAATCGTCGAGTTCGGCCTGGCTCTGTACGACCAGGCTGTCATCACCAACGCCGCCAGGGAGGGCGCGCGGGCGGGCATCGTGCTAACGAGTCCCAGACCCACGACCACGGACATTACGAGCGTCGTGACCGGCTATACGTCCTCGTACCTGATTTCGTTTGCGGCGAAACACCCCGCGCCATCGGTCTCGGTGACCAACGCAGGCGGGTCGTTCGGCACCGCGTTGGCGGTCAAGGTCTCGTACACGTTCACGGGGTTGTTGCTCGGCCCCCTGATGAACCCGTTGACTGGGCCGATCACGTTGAGCTCCACGGCCACGATGAATAACGAATAAGAAGAACATCATGCGTAACGTCCATACCCTGCGTACTCAGCGCCGCGCAAAATCGATGAAGAAGCAGAAGGGCGCGGTGGCCATCATGGTCGCCCTGCTGCTGCTTATGCTCCTCAGCTTCGCGGCGCTCGCGATCGACATTGGCAACCTGATGGTGGCCCGCACTCAGGCACAGACTGCCGCGGACGCCGCGGCGCTTGCAGGGGCACAGTGCCTCTATACCCAGGCCAGCAACGCTAGCTGCAACAACGCGAGCGCCGCCAATCCGGATTGGAACGACTCGCAGACCGTGGCTGTTTCGTTCGGGCCGAAGAACAACGTGCAGGGGGCGGCCGTGCAGTTGCATACGTCGGATGTCACCACGGGCTATGTGAATGTGACCAATGTTGCGGCTGGTGTCTCCCAGGCCACCGTGCCGGTAGCAAGCGGAAAGATCGTGCCTGCGGTCCAGGTGACGGTGCACAAGGATGGGACCGACTCCAACGGGAGCGTCCCGATGTATCTGGCGCAAGTACTGAACATCGCGTCGCTGAAGACGAGTGCGACGGCGACTGCGGTCGTGGCTAGTCCGGGAACCGCTGAAGTTGGGGCACTGTTCCCGATCGTGATGTCGCAATGCCTGTACAACTCCTACTGGAATTCGGCGACCAACTCCCCCAAGCTTGCTACCAGTACAACCGACCCCCAAGCGGCCAACAACGGCACGCCTATTCCGCAGACGATCGGCCAACCGTACATCTTCGGGATCAGAGCGTCGTACCAGGCCGCCAATTGCAACGCAGGACAATGGACGTCCCTCTCTTCTGCTAACAGCCAGCTTGGTTCCGACGCCATAGTCGGGTTGATGACGAGCGGAAACGCGAGCTCGATGTCTATCGGCCAACCGATCTATCTTGAAACGGGCCTGAATAGCAATGCGTTCCACAATGTTGGAACCTGTAGTCAGGTCCCGGCGGGTTCGGCGGGTAGTTGTGCCTGGGTGACGGTAGCCGTGGTGAGCAATGTTACGGGGGGACAGGGGAGTACTCCGCCGATCGTCGCATTCGGGTGCCTGCACATCCTGAACGAGACAGGCAGCGGCACCAACGCACTGATCACCGTTCAGATGGGCAACGATCCGAACTACTGCAAAAACAGCCAGATGGACGGCATCGGCCCCAACTATGGGACGATCATGATGCCCCGGTTGGTTCAGTAAGATTGCCATCGAGGCGCGCTTCACGGCATGGCAACTCTGCGGCGTAGCAGAAGCCCGCCTCAACGCTATTTGATCAGGATGCCTACACCCAGTCAGCGCGACTCAACCTATAGTCGCTGACTCGACAATGCCGTGCGCAGTGTCCCTGGCCACGCGCTCATATCGACGCTCGAAGCCGCGCCAACAGCCACTTCTTGAAAATCTTGAGTTTCGGGTTGAGGTCCTCCCCCTTACGGTAAAGGAGGTGGTACCCGTGTTGGATGGTGCATGTGTGCGGGATGGCCTGCACCAACCGCCCGTCCCGAAAGTCCTGCTGAAACAGGAACAAGGGCACCAATCCGAAGCCGAGGCCTGACATGGCGGCTTCGCGCATCATCAGCATCTGCAGAAAGCGCGGTGATTTGCCAAGGCTTGGCATCTGAAGCCCGTGCTGTTCGAAAAACTTCTGCCAAGGTTCTTCGCGCGTGCCGGCAATGCTCAGCAACGGGGCCGTGAGCAAGTCAGCGGGTTCATGCACATCGACCTGCTGCTTCATGCGCGGCGAGCAAACCACACCCGCCTCGGTCGTGTCGAGCAGGCAGATCGAATCGTAACCGGGCCACGGGGGTGAGCCATAACGGATGCGGGCATGGACGGGCGCGTCGTAATCAAGTTCCTTGAGTTCCTCGGCCAGCACGTCCACCTGGATATCGGGGAATTTGGCGCGGAACTCGCTGATGTTTTGGACCAGCCAGAGGGTGAAGCCAACGTTGACGGAAAGGATCAGCGTCGACTGGTCTGCGCTTTCCTTCAGCCGGCTGCCCGCCTCGGCAATCTGGTTCAGGCCCACCGTAATCTGTTCGTGATAGGTCCTGCCGACGGGTGTCAGTGAAATCCAGCGGCCATTGCGTTCGAACAGGCGAACCTCGAGTTGTTCCTCGAGCGTCTGGATCATGCGGCTGATCGCGCCCTGGGTCACGTGGAGTTCGGCGGCCGCCGCGGTAAAGCTTTGCAGGCGGGCAGCGACCTCGAAATATCTGACGGCTGTCAGAGAGGGAAGGCGCTTCATTTCAAACGTTCTTGCATGAGTTGAACTCATTCTAACGTACAAGGAATCGTTTTAGATCGGGTACTTACCCCACCTACACTGTGCTCACTCGAACTACATCGATAGAGACGACATGAACGCAGTGATTGAAACCCAACCCTTCACGGCCACCGAGGGCGAAGCGTACCGCCAGCGCGCGCTGAAAGCGGGCGAGGCATTCCTGAAGGCTGTCGACGCGATCCTTCCGGTGCTGCGCGCAGGCCGCGAGCAGTCCGAGCGCGAGTGTCGCGTTGCAGACGCCAGCGTCGAGGCCATGCTCGATGCCGGCGTGTTCCGCAGCCTCACGCCGCTGCAATACGGCGGCCTGGAACTCTCTCCGGCGGACTTCTACGACGGCCTGATGCGCATTGCCCAATGCGACAGTTCCGCGGCGTGGATCGCCGGCCAGATCGTCTGCCACAACCTCGAAATCGCGGCGATGGACCCGCAGATGCACGAGGATTTCTGGGGCGTCTTTGGTCCGGACGCCCGTGCCTCCAGCTCTTACGCGCCGCTCGGCAAGACCGAACCGACCGAGGGCGGCTATATCCTCGATGGCAGATGGACCTTCTCCAGTGGCGTCGATTTTGCGCACTATGTCGTGCTCGGCGGTGGTGAGCGCAATTTCCTGGTGCCGATCAAGGACCTGGTCATCGACCACGACAGCTGGGACGTGCAGGGCCTGCGCGGCACCGGCAGCAAGGCGGTCACGGCGAACAAGGTGTTCGTGCCGAATCACCGCATCCACGTGATGGTCGATGTCGTCAACGACATCAACCCTGGCTACGAGGCGATCCAGACACCGCTGTATCGCGGCGTGTCGTGGATGACGGTGTTCTACGCGACGGCTGCCAATACCGTGATCGGCACGGCGCTGGAAGGCGTGAACCTGTTTCTTGAACAGTCCCGCAATCGCTATACGAAGATGGGCACCGGGGCACGCCTGGCCGAAAACCCCATCCTCCATCTGAAGCTCGCGGACGCGTTGACCCGCATCAACGACATTCGCACGCGGACCCTGAACAACTGGCGGCATATTTTCGATCAAGCCTGCAAGGGCGAACCGATTTCGCATCTGGAGCGTCTGCGCGTGCGCTTCGAATCGGCCGATTCGTTCGCCGCCTGCTTCGATGTCCTGCATGACATCTGGCCGATGGTCGGCGCAGTGGCTTCGCAGAGCTCCAATCCGATGCAGCTGATCTTCCGCAACCTGATGGCGGCGCGCACGCACGGCACCGGCGGCAAGGAGCTCGCGGCGAGCGCTTATTCGCGGGCGCTTCTGGGTCTGCCGGCGCCCGAATTCAAGGTCAACGACTTCGCCACTGCCGCCTATTGGCGCTAATCCCGCAGACATCACGGAGCGAAAACGCAATGATGATTCAACAGCAATTCGTCGCGGACAAGCAGCGGTGGGCCCTGCTGGAGCGTGGCCGCCCGCTGGATGACAGCCGCTCATTCCGACGCTGCCTTGGTCAGTACCCGACTGGGGTGACGGTGATCACGGCCAGTCATGACGGCGGTCCGGTCGGCATGACGGTGAATTCCTTCGCCTCTGTCTCGCTGGACCCGCCATTGATCCTGTGGTCGATCCGGCGCGAGTCGAGAAATGTCGAGGCTTTCAGGAGCGCAGAGCATTTCGTGGTGAACATGCTCGCGCATGACCAGGTCCAGGTGTCGCAGTGGTTCTGCACGAGTCATCCGCAGAAGTTCGAGCTGGTGTCGTGGGTGGCGGGGCTCGGCGGTGCGCCGTTGATCTACGGTGCGGTTGCGCAGCTGGAATGCCAGCGCGTTTCCGTCCAGGAAGCCGGCGATCACCTGATCCTGATCGGCGAGGTCAAGCAATACGCGCATTTCGACGGCAAGCCCCTGACGTTCAGCAATGGCGAATACGCGATGACGCAAGGACTGCCGCGCGAGCATCACGGCGCACCAAATTGACAGGGGATTCAAATTGCAAATCCAGGAAATCGGCTATCTGGGCATCGACGCCACCAACATGGACGAGTGGCGTGCGTTCGCAACGAACTACATCGGATTCGAAGTCCGTTCGCTGGATCAGGAGTGTCTCGGCCTGCGCATGGATGAATATGCCTGGCGTCTGTTCGTGCGTCCGGCGCAGCGCAATGGCGTCGGGTTTATCGGCATGAAGGTCGACAGCCTGGAAGCCTTGGAGGCGGTGCATGAGGAAATGACCGCGGCGGGTATTCCAGTGCACGAAAGCAACGCTGCAGAGCGGTGCGAACGCAGCGTGCAGCGCATGTTGTGGGCATCTGACCCAGACGGCAATCGTGTCGAATTTTTCGTTGGACGTAGTACCGACGCGAGCCCCTTCAAGCCGGGCCGCCCGATCGGAGGCTTCCGTACCGGTTCGCTGGGGTTCGGCCACGTTGTCATCGGCACTCCGCTTCTGGAGGAGATGGAATACTTCTACATGAAGGTGCTCGGCTTCGGCCTGACCGACTATATGGAAGGGGACATCAAGGTGCGCTTTATCCATGCCAATGAGCGGCATCACTCGCTGGCGCTGGTCAAAACCCCTGCCAGATTCCTGCATCACGTGATGGTCGAATACAAGTTCATGGACGATGTCGGCCGGCTATACGACAAGGCGTTGACCATGCCGGGCATGATCCAGACGAGTCTCGGCCGACACGGGAATGACCACATGCTGTCTTTCTATTCGAAGACGCCCGGTGGATTTCTCATCGAAACAGGGTGGGGTGGCCGGCTGATCGATCGTGAAAGCTGGAAGCCAGAGGAGCTCTGGTGCATGAGCCTGTGGGGGCACGAGCGTAGCTGGGAGACGCCTGAAAACCGGCTCAAGCAGCGCGAGCAAAACGCGCTGGCCGCCAGCAGGGGAGCGCTGGCACCGGTTGAAATCAACGGCGAAGGCGGATTCGTGAGTCGCGATGCCGCGATCTGATGGCGTGCAGTGAGTGTGCCCGCCCGCCGGTTTTTTCTGGCGAGTACGAACCGAACCGCTTCCAACGGAACTGCGATGCCCCACCTGACTCGACGCCGGCCGGATCGGCGGCTGATCCTGTTGCTTGGCGCGCTTGCCGCCTGCGGTCCGCTCGGGACCGATATCTATCTGCCGAGCCTGCCGGCGATTGCCGCATCGTTCGGCGTCCCGGCCGCCGCTGCGGCGGCAACGCTGACGGCTTTTATCGCCGGGTTCTCGATCGGCATGGTGCTGTACGGTCCGATCTCCGACGCGTACGGGCGACGTCCGGTGCTGCTCGCCGGTCTCGGCCTGTTCGTTGTCGCCAGCGTTGCATGCTGGCTCTCGGCCTCCATTAACCAGCTCATAGTGATGCGCTTTTTGCAAGCGCTCGGGGCAGGCGCTGCCTCGGTGCTTGCGCGGACCATCGCGCGTGATGCGCACGAGCCCGGCGAAGCGTCGAAAGTGCTGTCGATGGTCGCGCTGGTCACCTCGGTCGGACCGCTGCTCGCGCCGTTGATCGGGGGGCAACTGCTGCTGCTCGGCGACTGGCGTACGGTATTCGTCGCACTGACGCTGTTCGGCGCGTTCTGTTCAGTGGCCGCGTGGCTGCGTGTGCCGGAAACGTGGCCGCGGGAGAAGCGCGCTAACCAGGCCGTGTTGCAGTCGTTCGCCGCATACGGGCGGCTGCTGCGCGATCCGGCCGTCTGGGGGCATCTGCTGTGCGGCGGGATGGTGTTTGCCGCGATGTTCACCTACATCACGGAGACGCCGTTCGTCTATATCCAGTATTTCCATATCTCGCCGCAGCACTATGGCCTGTTCTTCGCACTGAATGTGCTCGGCATCATGGCCGGCAACTTTCTGAACACGCGCTATGTCGGCCGGTTCGGCGTGTTGCGGATGATTTCCGCCGCATCGACGCTCTCGTCTGGCGCAGCACTGTTCGTCGCGTTTGCATGCTTGACCGGGTGGGGCGGGCTGTGGTCGATGGTGGCCGGACTGTGCTGTGTCATCGGCGTGGTGGGACTGCTTTCCGCCAATTGCGCGACCGATCTGATGTCGCGCTATCCAGACAATGCCGGCGCGGCAGCGGCGCTGTTCGGCGCGACCCAGCTCGCCTTCGGCGCGCTGGCGAGCTTCGTCGTCGGACTGTTTCCGGGGATCTCGCCGGCCGGCATGGGCTGGACCATCGGCGTGTGCGGCGTGCTCGGCTACGTCGGCAGGGTTTTGATCGTGCGGGGACATGGACGAGAGGCCCTGGCGCTGTCGACGTGAATGTAATGAAGGCGCCTGGATGATCTGAAGTCATTCAAGCCGCGAAAATGTTGCTTTGTCGTAGAGTTTCGGGCCCGTAACCTTGGCTCATGGAGTGCCACGGACGACGGCCCGTCGATCAAATACCAAAACGACCCATCTAACAGGAGACTCAGCATGTCACAGGCACTCAAGGCCAGATTCAAACACGTCGGCATCCATGTCATCGATGTCGACAGGATGGTGGAGTTTTACCAGCGATGGTTTGGCCTGGTGAAGACGGACGAGGGTAGCGGGCCTGTCGGCAAGGGCGTATTCCTGAGCTCGGACCCCACCGAACATCATCAGATCGTGTTCGTGGCCGGGCGTGAACCCGGCAGCAAATCCATCATTAATCAGCTGTCGTTCATGGTCGATGGGCTGCCCGAGCTGAAAGCCTATTACAAGCGGGCGCAGAATGAAGATCGCAAGATTACCCAGGTCAAGAGTCACGGCAACTCGCTGAGCCTCTACGTGCTCGATCCAGAAGGCAATCAGATGGAAATCTATTGCGACACGCCCTGGTATGTCAGCCAGCCGGTCAGCCTGCCGCTGGACCTGACCCAGTCCGATGAGGAAATCCTCGCCGGGGTGGAGCGCGCGGTGCGCGCCAATCCGACCTTTATGATGCAGGACCAGTGGGTGAAGCAGGCGAGGCAGCTGATGGGCGGCTGATACAAGGCCGGCCTGATGGAGCAGGTCGGCATCCCCATCACTAGTTCTGCAAATTAAAAAATGGCGGCACGACCGCCAATCAGGAGACAGCAGCAATGAAGTATCGAGTATTGGCGGCGACTTTTGCTGCGATGTTCGCAGGGGCCGCGCATGCGCAAAGCAGTGTCACGCTTTACGGCATCATCGATGACGGCCTCAGCTACATCAGCAACCAGGGCGGCCACAGCACCTTCAAGATGGACAGCGGCGTGGTCGCGTCGGACCGCTGGGGCTTGACGGGCAAGGAGGACCTGGGGGGCGGCCTGCGAGCCGTCTTCACGCTGGAAAACGGCTTCGACGTCAATTCGGGTGCTGCCGGGCAGGGTGGCGCGCTGTTCGGGCGGCGCGCATTCGTCGGCCTGTCGAGCGACCGGTTCGGTACGCTGATCGCCGGTAACGACTACGACTTCATCTACGACTACGTGACGTTCTACACGAACACGGCACAGTTCGGCGGCGTGTACTCGTTCCATCTCGGCTACGACATCGACCGGCTGGCGGGCGAGCAGGTGCACAACATGGTTCGCTACGAGACCCCGAACATCGCCGGTTTCGGCGCCGGCGCAATGTATGGCTTCAGCAATACGGCAGGCGCGTTCGGCGGCTCCCCAACGGCGCCCCGGACGATCAGCGTGGGCCTCAAGTACAGCCCGACCGGCAGCTTCAATGCGCCCTATTCGTTCGGCGCGGCATTCACGAAAGTCGACGGCGGCTATAGCGTACCGGGAGCGGGCACGATCGCCCAATATGCGCTGGGTGCGAAATCGATCTACACCGCGGCCCTCGGCGGACTCGTGAAGCTCGGCAATTTCGCCATCAACGGCGTGTACACCTATACCAACGCGTCTGACACTCCGCTCGGCACGGTGACCGTGAACGCCTATGAAGGCGGACTGAGCTGGCATCCGGCGCCGGATTTCCTGGTAGGCGCGGGCCTCGCCTATGTCGATCAGCGCAAGCTCGGCAAGTACAACATCGGGACTCTCGGTGTCGACTATCGGCTGTCGAAACGCACCGACCTGTTCACGGTCGGCACCTGGCAGCACGCGTTTGCGGGCGCGAAAGTGGCAGGAAATTTCTATGCGGTGACGCCGTATTCGCAGTCGCCGACGATGCCCAACGGTGTGGGTGCATCGTCGACGCGGACGCAAACGATCGTGCAACTCGGCATTCGCCACGTGTTTTAAGAAGGAGAGAAGATTATGAGCAGCAGTCCTCTTGGCACGAAAATGATGCCCTCGCTCGAAGCATCGTCGAAGATGACCCGATCCGCGGGCCTGTGGATCGTTTGTGGTGCCGCCATCGGCCTGATGTTCGGCTTCGGGCCGCTGTTTTTCAGCGTCGCGGGCGTGTTTCTGAAGCCCATGGCGGCGACCTTTGGCTGGGGCCGCTCCGACGTGGCGGTGCTGCCGATGTTCTCGCTGATCGGGACGACGCTAGGAGCGCCGGCAGTCGGCTTTCTTGCCGATCGGCTGGGCTGGAGCAAGGTCGTCGCGGGTTCGATCGCGCTTCTCGCGGTTTCGCTGGCTGCGCTTGCAGTTGCGCCGGCTAATCACGCCTATTTCGCCGCGGTCGGTTTCCTGATCGGCTTTCTCGGCTCGGGGACCACGCCCGCAGGCTACCTGGGCGTACTGCCGCGCGTCTTCGACAAGCGCCTCGGCATGGCGTTCGGGTTCGCGATGATCGGTACCGGTGTGGGTGGCTTCTTCGCACCCATCGCCGCGAACCGGCTGGGCGTGATGATGGACTGGCGCCATTGGTTTGGCGCGAGCGCGCTGGTCGTGCTGGTGCTCGGCTTCGTGGCGCATCGGCTGATGTTCCGCAATCTGCCGGAACAGAAGTACTTTGCCGCGGATGCAAGGGCGGCGGCATCGGTCGACCCGGGGCTTACGCTCGGCGAAGCGGTGCGCGGCTATCGCTTCTGGCTGCTCGCGATCGTCATGTTCCTGATTTCGAGCGCGATTCTTGGTGGCTTCGTGCATCTTGCTCCGTTCGTTAGCGACCGGGGGCTTGGACACGATGTCGGCGCACAGGCGGCGGGCTTCGTCGGTGCGGGTCTCGCGATTGCGCGGGTAGGGCTTGGCGCAGTGCTCGACCGCGTGTTTGCTCCATTCGTGGCCTGTGCCGCCTTTTTTGTCGGCGCGGTGGGTTTTGCGATTTTCCTCACTGGCGCCGCGCACGTGCCGGCGTTGATCATTCTGGCGGCGTTGCTGCTCGGCATTTCGACGGGCTCGGAAGGGGATCTGATTCCGTTCCTCGCGCGCAAGTATTTCGGCAATCGCTCGTTCGGCTCGATTTACGGCTGCCTGTTCGGCGCGGCGACGCTGGGCGGCGCGGCCGGCCCGTTCCTGTACGGCCTTGCATTCGACCGCCTGGGCTCATATGCGCTGGTGCACGAAGTCTCGCTGGTTGCGTGCGTCGTCGGCGCTGCCGCGATCCTGCTGCTTGGGCGCTACCCGGCAATGAAGGCCGCGGGCGAATAACGATTGGGATGACACTTCAATGATGCTGACAAGAGACAACACTTCGAAATTCGTGCAGGCGGGCGCCGTCAAGGTGCACTATCACGAGGCCGGTACAGGGCCCGTCCTGCTGTGCATTCATGGCGGTGCGCCAGGTGCTTTCGGCTGGGGGAACTTCGGCCGCAACCTGGAGGCGTTGTCGCGCCATTTCCGCACGCTCATCGTCGACCTGCCGGGCTACGGCAAATCCGACAAGCCGCGGATCGAGGGGCCGCGCACCAGTTTCTATGCGCGCACCTTCCGCGACATGCTCGAGGCGCTGGGCATCGCCAACGCGCATGTAATGGGTCTGGCGACCGGCGGTTCGGTAGCCTTGAAGATGGCGATCGACTATCCGGAGCTGATCGATCGCTTGGTGGTGATCAGTGCGCCCGGCGGGCTATCGCTTTTCCAGCCCATGCCGCCCAGGCCGGATACGCACAATTACTACGCCGGCGAAGGTCCGAGTATGGAGCGCATGCGTGCCAATCTCGAGCGGCTCGTCTACGACCCGACGATCCTCACCGACGAGGTGATCCGCGAACGCTACGAGGCGAGTATCGAGCCCGAGTTCATGAATCAGGCGCCGGAAGGTCACGGCGGCAAGCCGGGGCAGACACTGGAGCCGTTGTGGCAGGACCTGCACAAGATTCAGGCCGAGACGCTCGTCATCTGGGGACGTAATAACCAGACGATCAACTACGACAATGCCCTGTTCATGTTGACCCGCATTCCCCGGGCGCGCGTCCATATCCATGGCAACTGTGGACTGTGGGTGCCCTACGAGAAGATGGAAGAATTCAACAGTAATGTCACCGGCTTCCTGTCGGTGGACCTGACGGCGAGGCCTGCACAATGAAGAAGCACACCAGCATCTGGCAACACCTGTTCAAGACGCCCCACCAACTGGCGTGGGTCGATGTCGCGGATGTCGATACGCGCTATCTGGAAGCCGGTCCGGCCGATGCGCCGGTGGTGATTCTGCTGCATGGCACGGCGGGCAGTCTGGAGAATTTCGGCGCGAACTATGCGGCGTATGCCGGCCATTTCCGGGTCATCGGTCTGGACATGCTGGGCTGCGGCTGGACCGACAAGCCCGATTACGACTACCTGATCGAGGACTACGTCGAGCACGTGCGGGGCTTCATGGACGCCATGGGTATCGCGAGAGCCGCGGTTGTCGGCGTGTCTCTGGGCGCCTGGGTGGGCGCGGCACTGGCATTGGCCCATCCGGCTCGTGTCGACAAGCTGGTGCTGGTGGCCCCCGCGGGCATCATCGTCGATCCGGAAGAGGAGCGACGCTTTGCCGAAGGTGTGCGCAAGAGCCGTTCTTCCGCCGCGGCCGAACCTGGCTGGGAAACTGTTTCCGCTGCCTTGAAAGCGCTGCTTCTGGACCCGGAGGCACTGTCCGACGAACTGGTTGGCGTGCGCCTAGAGATTTACCGCGACCCGCGCATGAAGGCCGCCATGCCCCGTCTTCTGGCCTTCTCACTGGGCGGCCAGGCCCTCAGCGAGGAAGCGTGGCGCAGCCTGACCCTGCCTGTGCAGGTGATCGCTGCCGTTGATGCGCCCAATATGTTTCTCAGCAACGCCCATGCGATCGCCAGGACCGTACCGAACGCGCAGCTCGTGGAAATCAAGGGCTGTGACCACTGGGCACAGTATGAACAGCCCGAGAGATTCAATCAGGAGAGCATTGCATTTCTGCAAGAAGCCTGATCATGCAGACGCCGAGCGCTAACCTGGCGTAATGGAGCGGGCCTGGCGCCGATGGTGTTCAACACCGGCGCCAGTGTCACTCACGCTCTTTGATCTTGCATCAGTTGACTGCGCGCTTAGCGTCGGAATCCCACAAAAGCGATACACGCGTCACGCAGTTCACCATTCCCGCTTCGAAGCTGATTTCCCCATGCGGATCCAACGAGAAGTCGGGAATGCGCTTAAACCACTCCTCGAGAAACACGCGAATCTCACTGCGCGCAAGGAGCGCACCGGCGCAGCGATGAGGACCGTTGCCGAAGGCCGCATGTTGCGAAGCATTGGCACGTGCGAAGTCTGCATGCATCGGGCACTTGAACTTGCGCTCGTCCATACCGTGTAGCAGCGGACGGACGTACACCCGATCGCCCGCTTTGAAATGCAGGCCCTTGTATTCGAAGTCGCGCGTCATCACCCGGCCTGTGCTCGAAGGCGCGAACATGCGCAGCAATTCCTCCACCGCGTTGCCCGCCAGTTCCGGGTGTTCCGCCAGCTGACGACGATGCGCGGGATTACGAGCGAGATAGAGCACCGCAAAGCCCATGGTGGACGCGACAGTGTCGAGTCCGCCAAAGATGCCGTTCACCATCATGCCGCGGATCTCTTGCTCCGTGAGGGGCCGGTCGAATACGGTTCCATTCACTATCGCGCTGATCAGGTCCGTACCCGGCTCTTTCTGGCGCTCACGAATGATGCTCTCCAGGTA
>NZ_JBFPKM010000023.1:0-111656 GCF_040948755.1 Paraburkholderia sp. BR13444
GAAGCTCCGGGCGCATCGGCGCGCCCCGCGGTTTCCTCCATCGAGGCTTATTCGACGCCTGCCAACCCGCGCAGAGGCGCCATCACATCCCTGTGGCCGATGGCAGGCATCGAATAACCCTTAACGACAGTACGCATTCGTTGAACTCGGTAGCGGCCGTTCGTAGCCCCGTCTCGGCGAACGGCCGGTGAGCGCCCGTAAGCACGCATGTCGGCGTCGACACACGAGCGTCAGCATTGGCCGATCAGCCGCCGGCCGACTTAGTAATTAGGAAGCGGTGACGTGACGGTATGGCCCCCAAGTCCTCTGGAGATGCGAGGCTTACACAATCTTTTTTAATCAGACGGCGCTGATTTTCCGATGCGGTCCACGTGAAGATGTTGAGCGCCGGGAGGGATTATCGGTATCGCTGACAGTATCGACGGACGCGTGCGACGCAAGTGAGGCCGGCGTTGGGTTCGCGGCAGATGGTTGTGAATCGAGTGGGAATTCACGCCTAGGCACGCAAGTGCAAGACCGGAAGCGCTGCGCTCGCTCTTTTTGCTCTGTCGTGGCTATCGATTCTGCTGTATGGGTAGGATAATGGGTAGGCGGCGGCTTGGGAAAGCGGGAGTCCAACCTGGCGCGGCTTTCCGGGCGGTTGTTGGACCCTGCTGCCTTCCGCCCGGCATGCTTTCCGGGCATTCCGGCATGTTGTTGTGTGGAGTTCATCAATTGTTGTCGTTTACGACGATAATTCGTTGGTTTTGCATTGCCCCGAATTCTCTTCAGAGACAAATCTCGAGTATCCTCATCAAGGTCAACGCTTGATACGTCTGCTAGTCTCAACGCCACCATGTGGAACTTGCTAAATTCAAAAATGTGGTTTCTTTTTCCGGTACGCTTTGCCAGCCGCGCCGCAACCTTATTTCCCGTTGGCTCTATCTTCTCTTTGCGTAGTTCTTGGAAGGACTGGCCAGTAGTCTTTGAAGCGAGCTTCTTCGCGTTCTATTTTTTCCCTATGCCTCAGAAACGCTCTTCTTTTGAGAGAAGCTTGAAGCAGGGGACGAGGGTACGTAGCGGAAGCAATGTTCGCAGCGTGACATCCAGGACACTTGGTGATAGTAAAACTGTGCAGATTCGTGCATAAAATAGACTGAAATCTATCTAATGTTTTTTATCTGGAGAGTCCACTTCCACCATCACAGCAGGAATGATCACAGGGCTTTCTTGTATTAGATAGTAGTATTTCGTGAGAATTTCTCTTAATTGTTTTCTGCCGAAAGATGATTTCTCCACTCCTGTCGGGCCGACAACCACAATAATGGCAAGGCCCGCGTCTTCTTCCATGAGCTCTTGCACTTCGGCGAGGACTGAGTTTAGGTTTCTATGCGCAATCACGAGAGTTTTCAGATACAAATGTTTGTCGCGAGGAGAACCCGCCATTGCCACTGCCTGCTCTCTGGTATCTACTGAAGGACATGGAGCCCAAGGAGTTGTGCCTTAGCCTTCAGAAAGCGCTGCAGGGCACGTCCGTGCTCAGCGAAGCGGTGACGGGCAAGCTGTTTGACGCTTTATCCGCCAGACAGCCTCCTTCCTTCGCCAGCCGCTGGTACTATGCGAGTGCGGGCCGTTACGCATGGGTCTCCGCATCCGGTTGTCGATAAGTTACGTGTAGAGCCGAGCGATGAAAAGCGAAAAAGATTCCGAGTTGTTTGCCAGTGAGTCTGATGAGACTGGCGACGGGAGGTCGATCGAGGCATTCCTTGGGAAGGTCGTCAAGGAGCACCGGACGAATCAGGGACTGACGATTGCCGACCTCGCGGAGCAAAGCGGTCTGTCGCGCAGCATGGTGTCGAAGATCGAGAACGGGCAGGTGTCGACCAGCCTGGACTCTATCGTGAGCCTTGCGCGCGCACTGGGCATATCGATTTCCGCGCTATTCAAGAACTTCGAGCATCGCCAGGGGAATGCGCAGCACGTGAAGTCGGGTACTGGAATGGAGGTAGTGCGGCGCGGTACCACCAAAGGGCACACGTATCATCTGCTCGCCTATGACCAGGGGCCCGTCAAGCTGTTCGAACCGTTCCTCATCACGCTGGACGACGAAGCCGAAGTATTTCCGACTTTCGAACACCCTGGCACCGAGTTCATCTATATGCTGCAGGGAAAAATGGAATATCGCCATGGTAATCGCAGTTATCTGCTGCAGCCCGGCGACGCACTGACCTTTCAAGGGTCGGTTGCGCATGGCCCCGAACGACTAATCAAATTGCCCATCCGCTTCATTACCGTCATCATGTACGGGCACTCGCCCGACGTGAGTGAATAGCATTTCACCTGCGTTCTGGCATCACGACCTTCCACAAACTGGCGCGCTGGCGGGACAACTGCCTTTCGCGCGCTACGGCATCAACTAGCGCACGGTCGAACTGACAGCGATTGAGCGCTGCGTCGACCGAGTGCACATCGACAAGTTCGACGCCTCGCGCAAATCCGCACCTGATGGTCGGGGGTGCGCATTCATCCCGCTCTTCGCATTCACGCTGTTTAAAAGGCAAGCTTTCGACCGATAGGTGTCGCGAGCATAGATGCACCTCGGACTCCGGATGGGGATTGCAGAGCATTTTTGGGGTAAACGGGAGCGATTTTCTGGGCGGTGGGATTACATGCATCGCGATACTCCCCGATGGGTAGAAAAGTCGTACGGGTGTTTCCTGACAAGAAAAAAAGTTGATTCACGTTGACGGTGGCATTTTATCTGGCTACTGTTGTGCTCAACGACTTCCCACTTCGGCTCGATGCGCACCATGTCCTCCACCATGCACCGCTTCACGCTTACCCTCTCGTGTCCCGACCGCATCGGGATCGTGTCTGCTGTAAGCACGTTCCTTGCCGAACATCACGCGTGGATCATCGAGGCCACTCATCACGCGGACGAGATCGAAAAGCGCTTTTTCATGCGTCATGAGATTGCCGCGGAGTCGCTGCCATTCGGCATCAACGCGTTTCGCGAGCGCTTTGCCAACATCGCTCGCGAGTATGCGATGGACTGGAAGATCTCCGACAACTCGGTCAAGAAGCGGGTAGTGATACTCGTATCGAAGCTCGAGCACTGTCTCTACGATCTGCTCGCGCGCTGGAAGGCGGGTGAGCTGGACATCGAGATTCCGTGCGTGATCTCGAATCACGAGACGTGGCGCAGCTTCGTCGAGTGGCACGGCATTCCGTTTCACTACGTGCCCGTTACCCCCGACACCAAGGCACAGGCGTACGACCAAGTCCAGCGCCTGTTCGACGATGCGCGCGCCGACACGATGGTGCTCGCGCGCTACATGCAGGTTCTGTCTCCGACCCTGTGCTCGGCCTATCCGGGGCGAATCATCAACATCCATCACTCGTTCCTGCCGAGCTTCGTGGGCGCCAAGCCTTATCACCAGGCATACGGGCGCGGCGTGAAGCTCACGGGTGCCACCTGTCACTACGTGACGGAAGAACTCGACCAGGGGCCGATCATCGAGCAGGACGTGATTCGCGTGCGTCATTCGGACCGGCCAGACGATCTCGTGAGGCTTGGCCGCGATATCGAAAAGGCCGTACTGGCGCGGGGCTTACGCTATCACCTCGAGGATCGTGTGCTGATCCACGGCAACAAGACCATCGTCCTGCGGTAGTTGCGCGGTCATCTTTGGTTTGTCCAGGTCGCAGAGCCGCCCCCTCGCGGGGGCAACACAAAGGAGTGTGTGTTATGCCATGGCGTCTTGTCCGCTTCGCTCTCTCGAAGAAACACCCCGAACCGAGGATGTTCACCAGACACGAGACGTTGCGTCGTTCATATGACGTGGTGATCATCGGCGCTGGAGGCCACGGTCTTGCGTCGGCGTACTACCTTGCGAAGGAGCACGGCATTACGAATGTGGCAGTGCTGGAAAAGGGGTATATCGGTGGAGGTAATACCGGGCGTAACACCACGATTATCCGCTCGAACTATCTGACGCCCGAAGGCGTGAAGTTCTATGACGAGTCCGTGAAACTTTGGCAGGACCTTTCTCAGGACTTCGACCTCAATCTGTTCTATTCGACGCGCGGCCACTACACACTTGCCCATACGGATTCTGCGATGCGCACGATGCGCTGGCGCGCGGAAGTCAACAAACACTACGGGGTGGATTCGGAAGTCGTCGGGCCGAACGAGATCAAGAAAGCCGCACCGATGATCGATATTTCATGCGGGGGTGTCGCGCCGATCATGGGGGCGCTGTATCACGCGCCAGGCGCCGTTGCACGGCATGATGCGGTGGCTTGGGGTTACGGGCGCGGGGCGGATCAGCGAGGCGTCGAGATTCATCAGCAAACCGAGGTGCTCGGCATCGACGTGGTGGGGGGCAAGGTCAAAGGGGTGAAGACCTCGCGCGGCTACATCTCGACGAACAAGGTGCTGTGCGCCGTCGCGGGCTCGACCCCTCGCATGACGGACATGGTAGGCGTGCGCACGCCCATCTTCATCCACCCGCTTCAGGCGATGGTGAGCGAGCCGCTCAAGCCCTGGCTCGATCCGATCCTCGTGTCCGGCAGCCTGCATGTCTACATCAGCCAGTCGGCACGCGGAGAACTCGTGATGGGTGCGTCGCTCGATCCGTACGAGCTGCATTCGACCCGCTCCACGCTGGATTTCGTGGAAGGCCTCACTGCTCACATGCTCGAAATGTTCCCGTTCCTGTCGCAGGCGAAGGTGATGCGGCAATGGGCGGGGATGGCCGACATGACGCCTGACTTTGCGCCCATCATGGGCAAGACTCCCGTAGAGGGCTTCTACCTCGATGCGGGATGGGGCACCTGGGGCTTCAAGGCCACGCCCGTATGCGGCAAGACGATGTCGTACACGGTGGCAAACGACACCAGCCACCCGCTGATCGAGGGTTTCTCGCTTGACCGGTTCCGCCGCTTCTCGCTGACGGGCGAAAAGGGTGCGGCATCCGTTGGCCACTGACCTGGAGAATGACGATGAAGATCATGACCTGTCCGGTGAATGGTGCGCGCCCGATGTCGGAGTTTACGTACTGGGGCGAAATACGGCCGATGCCAGACCCGCTGGTCGCGGACGATGCGCAATGGGCCGACTACGTGTTCTGCCGCAACGGCGCTGCGGGCGTGAAGCAGGAGTGGTGGTGCCACACCTCGAGCAACACGTGGTTCATTGCCGAGCGCGATACTGCGAAAGATCTCGTGCTGCGTACTTACCTTGCCGGCGCGGAGGCCTGAATGCGTCTCACACCTCATCGCGGCGAATGGATCACACGCAATACGCACATCGGCTTCTCGTACGAAGGCAAGCACTATAGCGGCCTTTCAGGCGATACGATCACGAGCGCACTGTGGGCATCCGGCGTGCACGTGCTCGGCCGCAGCTTCAAATACCACCGGCCGCGCGGCGTGCTTTCGCTCGCCAATCACGATGTCAACGTGATGCTTCAGGACGGCGCGAGATTGAATGTGCGCGCAGATGTGACGGCCCTGACGCAGGGCAACTGGCATTCGGTCAACACGTTCGGCGGCGTGGACGCGGATCGAGGGCGCGTCATTGGCAAGCTCGCCGCGTTCCTCCCCGTCGGCTTCTACTACAAGGCGTTCCACAGCAAGCGCTGGTTTCCGCGTTGGGAACGTATGTTTCGCGCGATGACGGGCCTTGGTACCGTCGACTTCAACGCGCCGCATATTCGCACACCGAAACGCTATGGCTTCTGTGACGTCCTCGTGATCGGCGCGGGTCCGTCGGGTCTTTCGGCGGCGCTCGCTGCGGCTCAACAGGGCGCCGACGTCGTCATCGTCGACGAGAACGCGCGCATCGGCGGCAGCGGCGGCTATCAACTGGGTGGCGACGAGAAGCGATTCGAGCGGACCCGTGAGCTGGAGACGGCGGCGCTTGGACACCCGCGCATCCGCGTAATGACGGAAACGCTCGCGGCGGCCTATTACGCCGACCTGTGGGTGCCTCTCGTGGAGCCGACGCGCATTACGAAGATGCGCGCGAAAGCGGTGATCGTCGCGAGCGGTGCCTTCGAGCAGCCGGCAGTATTTCGCAACAACGACCTGCCTGGTGTGATGCTGGCTTCGGCGGCGCAGCGGCTCGCGTATCGCTACAGCGTCGCGCCCGGGAAACGGGCCGTGGTGCTCACGGCCAACGCCGATGGCTATCGCGCGGCGCTGGACATGCTCGCTCGCGGCATCCCGGTCGCTGCGGTCGTGGACCTGCGCGCATCGCACAAATGCCAGGAGCTCGAACGCGTTCTGAGAGCGAAGGGTGTCGACGTGCTGATGTCGAGCTGTGTCGTCGAGGCCGTGCCGGACGCCAAGGGCAGCCAGTTGACGGGTGTACGCGTCGGCGCGTTTTCGGCGGAAGACGGTTTGCGCGCCTCGACGGTCGCGACGCGCCTGATCGAATGCGACACGTTGCTCATGAGCGTGGGCTGGGCGCCCGCGGCGAACCTTCTGTACCAGGCCAACACGAAGATGTGCTACGACCATGACGTCGAGCAGTTCGTGCCGGAGCAGTTGCCGCCCGGTGTCTTCGCGTGCGGCCGTGTCAATGGCGTCTATACGTTCGAGAGCAAGCTGCTGGACGGCGTCCGCGCCGGCATTCAGGCGGCGGCGCACAGCGGCCTCTGCGATGTGAAGACGGCGAGCGCGCCCCGGTCGCGTCTCGCGGAGCAGGAATCGCCTTCTCATCCCTGGCCGATCGTGGGCCATGATTCCGGCAAGAACTTCGTGGATTTCGACGAGGACCTGCAACTGAAGGACTTCGCGAATGCGGTTCAGGAGGGTTTCGACAACATCGAACTGTTGAAGCGCTTCTCGACAAACGGCATGGGGCCGAGCCAGGGCAAGCACTCGAACATGAACGGCCTGCGCATCCTTGCGCGGCTCACCGGCAAGAAGCCGCAGGAAGTCGGCACGACTACGGCGCGGCCGTTCTTCCATCCGGTACCGATGTCGCATCTCGCCGGCCGTGGTTTCAATCCCGAGCGGCGCACGCCGCTGCACGCGCAGCATCAGTCGCTCAATGCAGTCTGGATGGCGGCAGGGGTCTGGCAGCGGCCGGAGTACTACGCGGTCCCGGGCAAGGCGCGCGGGGCATGCATCGAGGAAGAGGCGCTCGCGGTGCGCAATGGCGTGGGCGTCATCGACGTGGGCACGCTCGGCAAGATCGAGGTGCGCGGGCCGCAGGCCGCCGAATTTCTGGAACGCGTGTACGTGTCGAAATACGCAGGCCTGAAGCCCGGCATGACGCGCTATGCGGTGATGTGCGACGAATCGGGTGTGGTGATCGACGACGGGGTGATCGCGCGTCTCGCGGATGATCACTTCTACTTCACGACGACGACCTCGGGCGCTGCCGCCATCTATCGTGAGCTGTCGCGGCTCAACACAATCTGGCAACTCGATTGCGGCATCGTCAACGTCACGGGCGCGTTTGCGGCGGTCAATCTCGCCGGCCCGGCGTCGCGTGCGGTGCTCGCCAGGCTCGTCGATCTGGATCTGTCGTCCGCCGCGTTTCCGTATCTCGGTGTGCGCGTGACGGGCATCGCGCTCGATCAGCATCGCGTGCCAGCACGGCTCATGCGGGTCGGCTTCGTCGGCGAATGGGGCTACGAAATCCACATTCCCGCCGAGTACGGCGCGGCGCTCTGGCGCACGCTTCTCGAAGCCGGCAAGGAACACGCCATTCGTGCATTCGGTGTCGAAGCTCAGCGTCTGTTGCGGCTGGAGAAGGGCCACGTGATCGTCAGCCAGGACACCGATGGTCTGACGACGCCGCGCGACGCGGGCATGGAATGGGCCGTGAAGATGGACAAGCCGTTCTTCGTCGGCAAGCGCAGCCTGCAGATCATCGACAGGGCGCCGGCCAAACAGCGTCTCGTCGGCTTTGCTCTGGACGCGGGTCAACGCGAAACCGGGCTGCGCGAGTGTCATCTCGTGATCGATCGCGGTGAGATTGCGGGGCGCGTGACGAGCGTCGCATGGAGCGCAACCCTGAAAAAGACGATTGGTCTCGCGTTCGTGCGGCCGGACCAGGCCGAGCCCGGCACGCGCATCAGCTTCCGTTTGACGGATGGCCGGATGGTTCCCGCAACGGTCGTTCCCACACCGTTCTACGACCCGGGGAACGAACGTCAGAAGGACAGCGTCACGACCGAAGCCGCTTCGCCGAAAAAGGAGACTGCATGAACGCGCCACTTCGAATGAGCCCGGTCAGCGATGCACGCAAGCCGGCGAGCCTGCAATGGAGCGTGCGCGACGACATGCGCATCGACTTGCAGATCGATGACGCAGACAGCGCACGGGCGCAGACGCTCGGGATTGCCGACGTCTCGTACCTTGCCCGCACCGGCTTCAAGGGCAACGGCGTGGCCGCCTGGCTGCAGGCGCAGGGCATTCCCGTGCCGGCGCAGCCCAATAGCTGGGCGCCGCTCGCTGCCGGTGGCGTGGTGTTGCGGCTGGGCCTCGCCGAGTATCTGATGGAAGACGGGCTCATTCAAGGCAGCTCGGCGCGGATGTCGCATCTCGACACGCCCGTGCACGTGTATCCCGTGCTGCATCAGGATGTCGCGCTCGTGCTGTGCGGCGAAGCGGTGCACGAGTTATTGCTGCAAACCTGCAATGTCAACTTCGGCGCGCTCGATCTGGCGGCCCGGCCAGTCGTGCTGACCTCGATGGCGGGAGTCGCCGTCACCGTCATGCCAGGCGCCCGGGCAGGCAAGCCTTACTACCGGATCTGGGCCGACGGAACGTACGGGCTGTATCTGTGGGAAACCTTCTCGGGCATCGCTGCCGAGCTTGGCGGCGGCCCGGTCGGGATCGCCGCGATTACGGATATCGATCAGTCGCCGCCCCGGTAGTGAGCACGTGGTCGACGCGGGCGCGAACACGGGCCAGCGTTCTCCGAAACCCCTGGACTTATTACGTTTGAGGACATTCACATGACCCCCGAATCCGCCCGCAAGTTTCTAGCAGAGAACGAGGTAAAGTACATCCTCGCCCAGTTCGTCGACATCCACGGAGTGGCGAAGACGAAGTCCGTGCCCGCCGCTCACCTGGACAGCATTCTGACGGCAGGCGCCGGTTTCGCAGGCTTCGCAGTATGGGGGCTCGGTATCGATCCGCAGGGGCCTGACTTCATGGCCGTCGGCGACATCGACACGTTGCAACTCGTGCCATGGCAGCCGGGCTACGCCCGCATCGTGTGCGATGGGCATGTCAAGCGCGAACCCTGGCCGTTCGAAAGCCGCGTGACCCTCAAGAGGCAGGTGCGGCGTCTCGAAGAACGGGGCTGGATTTTGAACACGGGCCTCGAGCCCGAGTTCTCCCTGCTGCGCAAGGGCCCCGACGGCGCGATCGTGCCGTGCGATCACACCGACGCGTTGCCCAAACCCTGCTATGACTACAAGGGGCTCTCGCGCTCGCGCGAGTTCCTCGAACGCCTGACGGATGCGCTCATCAAGGCAGGCATCGATGTCTATCAGATCGACCACGAAGACGCCAACGGCCAGTTCGAGATCAACTACACGTACACGGATTGCCTGAAGTCCTGCGATCACTACGTATTCTTCAAGATGGCGGCCGCGGAGATCGCCAACGAACTCGGCCTGATCTGTTCGTTCATGCCGAAGCCCTTCGCGAACCGGCCCGGCAACGGCATGCATATGCACATGTCGATTTCGGACGGAAAGAAAAACCTCTTCGCCGACGACCACGACGAGAACGGTCTTGGCCTTTCGAAGCTCGCGTATCACTGGACGGCGGGCATTCTCAAGCATGCCGCGGCGCTCACGGCGATCTGCGCCCCGACGGTCAATTCATACAAGCGTCTTGTCGTGGGCCGTTCCTTGACCGGCGCGACATGGGCACCCGCCTACGTGAGCTATGGCGACAACAATCGTTCGTCGATGGTGCGTATTCCGGGCGGCCGGATCGAACTGCGCCTGCCCGACGCCGCCTGCAACGCATATCTCGCGACTGCCGCCGTGATCGCGGCCGGGCTCGATGGCGTCGAGAACCGTCTGGAGCCAGGCAAGCCATGCAATGCCAATCTCTATGAAATGTCCCCGCAGGAACTCAATGAGCACGGCATCAGCATCCTGCCGCAGAACCTCTCGGCCGCGCTGCATGCACTGGAGCACGATGAAGTGATGCTCGAAGCGCTGGGACCGGCGGGCGGGGAATTCCTGCGTCTGAAGAACATGGAATGGATCGAGTACATGCGCCATGTGTCGGACTGGGAACAGAAGACGTACCTCGAATTTTTCTGACGAAAACCAGGACAGTTTGTCGATTTGAATGTGATCGCGAGGAGAAAACGATGTGCGGAATTGTGGGACTACTTGTTAAAAAGCCCGAGCTGCGGGGCCGGCTCGGAGAATTGATGGTGCCGATGTTGCTGGGCATGACGGAGCGGGGGCCCGATTCGGCAGGGTTGGCCGTGTTCACGGAGCCCACTGCGGATGGCGTGCGCAAGATCAGCCTCTACTCGGGCCTCACCGATGAGGGCGCCGACTTCAACTGGCAGGGGCTCGCGCATGAGTTGAACGAGCATCTCGGCGCGAAGGCATCGGTGCATGCGAAGGACAATCACGCGATCCTGAGCGTCGCCATCGATCCCGAGACGGTCAAGCACTGGATCCGCGAAACACATCCCCGGCTGCATGTGCTGTCGACCGGGCGCATGATCGACCTGTACAAGGACACGGGCACGCCCGGCATGGTCGCAGACCGCTACGCATTCAGCGGGCTGACGGGCACGCATCTGGTCGGCCATACGCGTATGGCGACGGAGTCCGCCGTGACGCCCGATCGGGCACACCCGTTCACGGCTGGCGAAGACTTTTGCCTCGTGCACAACGGCTCGCTGTCGAACCCCAACGGCGTGCGGCGCATGCTCGAACCGCATGGCATTCGCTTCGACACGGACAACGACACGGAAGCGGCATGCCGTTTTCTCGAATACCGGCTGCGTGAGGGCGACGATCTCGAAACCGCCTTGCAAAAGGGCTTCGAGCAGCTCGACGGTTTCTACACGTTCCTGATGGGCACGCCGGACAAGCTCGCACTGATCCGCGATCCGTTCGCGTGCAAGCCGGCCGTCGTGGCCGAGACGGACGACTTCGTCGCCATTGCTTCGGAGTTCCGCTCGCTTGCGCACCTTCCCGACATCAAGCACGCGCGTGTTTTCGAACCGGCCCCAGAGGAGATGTACGTATGGACAGTGTGAACTTCGACCTGGCGTCCGCCTCGGTGACGGACGTGAATGGCTTCCTGCATCGCGAGGCCGCGCAAGCGGGCACGCGCAAGGTGTTCATCTCCAATCCCGATGGTGCGCACAACATCGCCGTGGGACTCGATTTGCCCATCGAGGTGGAGATCGACGGCCACGCGGGCTACTACGCCGCCGGCATGAACAAGGAAGCGAAAGTGACGATCTCGGGCAGCGCCAGTACGGGTGTGGCCGAGAACATGATGAGCGGGCGCGTGCATGTGAAGGGCTTCGCCTCCAATGCGGCGGGTGCATCCGCGCACGGCGGTCTGCTCGTCATCGAAGGCGATGCAGGCCTGCGTTGCGGCATCTCGCTCAAAGGGGCGGACATCGTCGTGAAGGGATCGGTCGGAAGCTTTTCGGCGTTCATGGCGCAGGCCGGTCGGATCGTGATCTGCGGCGATGCGGGTGATGCGCTGGGCGACTCGTTGTACGAGGCGGTGATCTACGTGCGCGGCAAGGTCAAGTCGCTGGGTGCGGATGCGCGTGAAGAGCCGATGCAAGGCGCCGACGTGGAAGCCGTTGCACAGCTGTTGCGCGCGGCCGGCCCAGCATTCGCCGAGTTCGACCCCAAGGAATTCAGACGCGTAGCATCGGCTCGCTCGCTGTACCACTGGAATGCCGACGCGAATCAGGAATATTGAACCAGGGACCCCGCCATGGAAATCAAGCCCGTACACATGAAACACATCGCCACTGAAGAGTCCTGGGGCTTCGACCGCAAGACGATCGACTATATCCAGAACGCCGCGGCACACGGACTGTATGAGATCCGTGGCCTGGGGGCGAAGCGGCGCGTGCCGCACTTCGACGACCTGCTGTTTCTCGGAGCATCGCTGTCGCGCTATCCGCTGGAGGGATACCGCGAGAAGTGCGTGACGAAGACTGTGCTTGGCACACGCTTCGCCAAAAAGCCGATCGAACTCGCGATTCCCATCACGGTTGCGGGCATGAGTTTCGGTGCGCTGTCGGCCAATGTGAAGGAGTCGCTCGGCCGTGCGGCCACGGAGATGGGCACCTCGACGACGACCGGCGACGGCGGTATGACACAAGAAGAGCGGATGTCGTCGAAAACGCTTGTCTATCAGTGCCTGCCGTCGCGCTACGGCTTCAATCCCGACGACGTGCGCAAGGCGGACGCCATCGAGGTCGTGATCGGACAAGGCGCGAAGCCGGGTGGCGGCGGCATGCTGCTCGGCCAGAAGATCTCGCCGCGTGTCGCGAAGATGCGCACGCTGCCCGAGGGTATCGACCAGCGCTCGGCATCGCGCCATCCGGACTGGACGGGCCCCGACGATCTGCAGATCAAGATCCTCGAACTGCGCGAAATGACGGACTGGGAGAAGCCCATCTACGTGAAGGTTGGTGCGACGCGCACGTTCAATGACGTCAAGCTTGCGGTGCATGCCGGCGCGGACGTGATCGTCGTCGACGGCATGCAGGGCGGTACGGCTGCCACGCAAACCTGCTTCATCGAAAACGTCGGCATTCCGACGCTTGCTGCCCTGCGCCAAGCCGTCGACGCGCTCGAAGACCTCAACATGAAGGGGCAGGTGCAACTCATCATCTCCGGGGGCATCCGCAGCGGCGCCGACATTGCGAAGGCGCTGGCGATGGGCGCCGACGCCGTCGCGATCGGTCAGGGGGTGCTGGTGTCGCTCGGCTGCAATAGCGCTTCGTACGTCGAGGACGGCCACCATATCAACGCGCTCGACGACTATGCGCGACTCGGCACGGCGCCTGGTTTCTGCCACCATTGCCACACGGGCAAGTGTCCCGTGGGCATCACGACGCAGGACTCCATGTTGCAGGAGCGGCTGAAACCCGATGTCGGCGCGAAGCGCCTGAAGAACTATCTGAAGACGCTGAACATGGAGCTGACGACGATCGCGCGAGCATGCGGCAAGCAGAACGTGCACCACCTGGAGCTGGAGGACCTCGTGGCGCTCACGGTCGAAGCAGCAGCGATGGCCCGTGTGCCGCTTGCCGGGACCAACTGGATCCCCGGCGTGAACGGCGCACGATGACGGCGCAACTGATCGACGGCCGCCACCTCGCGCGACGTCTGCGCACGCGCTTTCGCGAGCGCGTGGCGGCCTTGTCCGTGCGAGGTGTCGTGCCCGGTCTCGCGGTGGTGCTGGTCGGCGACAACGCCGCGTCCGAGCTGTACGTGGCGAACAAGGTGAAGGCGTGCGCGGACTGCGGTGTACGCTCGTTCATGCATCGCTTTCACGCGGACTGCCGCGAGGCGGAACTGCTCGACCGGATTGCCGCCCTCAACGTCGAGCGCAGCACGCACGGCATTCTCGTGCAACTGCCGTTGCCGCCGCAGATCAACGTGCGGCGCGTGCTGGAAGGCATCGTGGTCGACAAGGACGTCGACGGTTTTCATCTGTACAACGTCGGCGCGCTGGTGGTGGGCGACTCGATCTTTCCGCCTTGCACGCCGTATGGGGTGCAGCTCCTGCTCGAGACGACGGGCATCGACGTGGCGGGGAAAAACGTCGTGGTAGTCGGCGCGAGCAATATCGTCGGCAAGCCGATGGCGCTGATGTTGCTGCAGAAGGAAGCGACGGTCACCGTTTGCCACGTGAAGACGCGGGACCTCGCACAGCACACGATACACGCCGATATTCTCGTCGTCGCGGCGGGCAAGCCCGGGCTCATCAAGGCCGAAATGGTCAAGGAGGGTGCGATCGTCATCGACGTCGGGATCAACCGGATGCAGGACGGGCGCATCGTCGGCGATGTGGACTTCGAGCCCGTGCGCGAGCGGGCGGCATGGATCACGCCGGTGCCGGGCGGCGTGGGTCCGATGACGGTCACGATGCTGATCGAGAACACGCTGCGCTCCGCCGAACGGTTTGCGGACGGCCAGGCGTTTCACCCGCCGCAGCCGTTCTGGCAGGTGCCGGCAAGTTAGGCGGCAGAGTATTCTCCTTCATCCAGTGTGTTTCGGGCGCCCTGCGGACGCCCTTTTTGTTTGCCACGGCCCACGCACCTGGATCGCTAACGGCTGCTGTCGTTGCCGATCGCGCTGGCCGTCGCGAGCAGCGCCTCGGCCATCCGGATGCTGGCGGCATCGATCAGGCGGCCATCCAGCGATACCGCGCCTTTGCCCTCCTTCGCGGCCTGCGCCATGGCGTCCATGATGCGGCGCGCCTTCGTCACTTCCGCTTCGGCGGGCGTGAACACCTGGTTCGCGTGTTCGATCTGCGACGGATGAATGGCCCATTTGCCTTCGTAGCCGAGCACGGCGGCGCGGCAGGCTGCTGCAATGTAGCCATCGGGGTCGCTGAAGTCGCCGAACGGTCCGTCGATGGGACGCAGACCGTACGCGCGGCAGGCGACCATCATCCGCGTTTGTGCGGCATGCCACTGATCGCCCCAGAAGTAGTCGCGTTCGCCGCGCTCATTCTTATCCGCGAGCACGCCGTAATCGCGATTCACGCCGCCGATCACCGTCGTGCGTGCGCGCGTCGAGGCCGCATAGTCTGCGACGCCGAACGACAGGGCTTCGAGCCGCCGGCTCGACTGAGCGATGCTCTCGACGTTCGCCATGCCGAGCGCGGTTTCGATCAGCACCTCGAAGCCGATCCGTCGTGTGCGCTTGCGTGCCGTTTCGATCTGCGTGACGAGCATGTCGACGGCGTACACGTCGGCGGCCACGCCGACTTTGGGGATCAGGATCATGTCGAGGCGCGGGCATGCCTCGACGATATCGACGACATCGCGATACATGTAATGCGTGTCGAGTCCGTTGATGCGGACCATCATCGTCTTGTTTCCCCAGTCGATGTCGTGGAGTCCTTCGATGATGTTCTTGCGTGCGTGCTCCTTGTCGTCCGGCGCGACGGCATCTTCGCAGTCGAGGAAGATGATGTCCGCGGCCGAACGTGCGGCCTTTTCGAACATCGCGGTGTTCGAACCGGGGACGGCTAACTCGGAACGGTGCAACCGTGCTTTGGCCTGCTCGATGACAGTGAAACTCATAGTGAAATCTCCTGGGTTGTCCAATGGGCGCGGCGCGCGGACCGGCGCAAGGGCGCTCAGCCCGTCGCGCCGAAGCCTGACGCAATGCAGTTGATGGAAAGCAGCAGGGGCACCTGATAGGCCCGGCGCTGCCGTTCGGTCTCCGCCGTGCGGTAGAGGCGCAGCAGTTCGATTTGTTGCCGGCTGATGAGATCGATGGCGGGCGCGCGCCGCAGCAGGCGGGCGCTGAACTTCGGAAAGCGCGTGCCCAGGCCGGCCGAACCCGTGACGGCCTGCACCATCTTCACGGTGAGCCGGTATTCGGCTTCGACTTGCGAAAAGATCGTGTCGCGGATGTGGGCATCCTGCACGAGGCTCGCGTATTCGCGCGCGATAACCAGGTTCACCTGTGCCAGCGTTTTCTCGACTTCATCGATGACGAGCCGGAACACCCGTGACTCGTCGAACATCCGCCGCAGCAGTTCAGCGCCGCGCTCTTGCCGTACCGCGAGAAAGCCCTCTATCGCGCTGCCGACGCCGTACCAGCCAGTGAGCGCATGCCGGTTCTGCGCCCATGCGAACACCCACGGAATCGCACGCAGATCCTCGAGGCTCTTTGCGCCAAACCGGCGGGCAGGGCGCGAGCCCATGTTGAGCATCGACAGTTCTTCGAGCGGACTGGCGGCCTGGAAATACGCAAGCATGCCAGGCTGTTCGATGAACTTCACGTACGCTGCCCGCGACGCGCCGCTGAGCGCTTCCATCGCCTCGTCGAATTCGCCCTTGGGCAACAATGCGTCCTCCCGCTCGGACTTCATCGTATGTTCAAGCACGCTCGATGCAAGCAATTCGACGTGATACTGCGCCGTGCCGCGATTCGCATATTTGAACGAGACCACTTCACCCTGTTCGGTGACGCGAAAACGTCCATTGACCGAACCGGCGGGTAGCGCGGCGATGGCGCGGCCAGCGGGAACGCCGCCGCGGCTCACCGATCCACCGCGCCCATGAAAAAACGCGATCGTGACGCCAAGCTCGTCGCCAACCCGCTTGAGCTTCGTTTGCGCCTTGGACAGTTCCCAGTTGCTGGCGAGAAAGCCGCCATCCTTGTTTGAATCGGAGTAGCCGATCATGACTTCCTGCACGCCGCCTTGCGCGCGTATGCTGCGACGGACCATCGGCACTGCCAGCAACTCGCGCAGTATCTCGGGTGCCCGCCGCAGGTCGTCGATGGTTTCGAGCAGGGGCACGACGGGCAACGTGCAGCTCTCGGTGCCGAGCGAGTCGGAAAAGAGGCCGGCTTCCTTTGCCAGCAGATAGACGCCGAGCACATCGCTCGCTCGATGCGTCATGCTCAGAATGAACGCGCCGAACGCATGACGGTCCACCCGTTGACGCATTTCGAGCACCGTACGGAACATCTGCAGTGTCTCCGCTTCGTCGGGCGGCAGCGATTCGAAACGGCGGGTCCTTTGCGCTTCGCTCTCCGAGGGCTTTCCCAGTTCGCCGATCAGCCAGGCTTTCCATTCGGGCGAGTCGCTCGCGGGCGGTTCGCCCGCGGTCCCGCATGTCGCGCGCCACAGCGCGCGCAGCGTTTCCCCGATGACCGTCGTGTTCTGGCGCAGGTCGAGTTGCACGGTGCTGAAGCGAAACGTCTCGACTTCATGACGCAACGGCCGCACGAGCATCCGTGCGAGCTGCTGGCTTTGTGTCGCGAGTAGCGCCTGCTCGATCACGAGCAGATCGGCCGCCAGATCATCCGCGCTCGCGTATGCGGCCGGAACCGGCGAACCGTGGCTCGCCTGATTGGTGTCGGCGAGCGTCGCATCGAGGCGGCGCAGGATGCAGGTCAGGTATTGCCGGAACAACTCCCCAGGATTGCGCGATGCGATCGGCCCGGGTTCGCCGCTGCGCGTCAGCGCGCGAGCCAACGCTGCGTGGAAACTGTCCGGTACGGGCAGCGCTTCGGACGTGATGCTCAGCATCTGCGTCAACTCGACGAGACGTAGCCGGTATCGCTTGAGAGACGCAGCCCGGTGCTCGTGCAAGGTGGCGCGTGTGACGCTGTCATCGACGAATGGATTGCCGTCGCGGTCTCCGCCTATCCACGAGCCGAACTGGAAAAAGCGCGGCATGTCGAATCGCTCGCCCGGATAACAACGCTCGAGCGCGCTCTGCAGCTTATCGATGAGTTGCGGCACGGCTTCGAAAAGCGTTTCGCCGAAGAAGTGCAGTCCCCATGCGACTTCCTGCGCAACGGTGGGCTTTTCAAGCCGCAATTCGCCGCTCATCCACAAGAGCTCGATGTCGTTGCGGAGCGCGAGGACGAGCGTATAGCGCTCTCGCGGCGTCCAGCGCGGCGATTCGAGTTCCATTAGACGCCGGTAGATGCGCCGGTGGCTTTCGAGCACGGTGACTCGCTTCGCTTCGGTCGGGTGAGCCGTCAGCACCGGCCGCACTTTCAGATGGCTCAACGCGTGGCGTACTTCGGCGGCGGGGACGCCGGCGCCGGCGACTTCGGCGATGACCCGTGCAAACGAGTCGGGCAGCCGGTCGTAGCCGCCTTTGATCTCGATCTCGCGGCGCCGGCGCATTGCGGTGCTCTGCTCGGCGATGCTGAGCAACTGGAACCACATGCCCTGGGCTTGCAGCATGCGTCGCAGGACGACGCGCGCGGTGCGATCGTTCATCCGTTCGTGCATCAGTTCGCTCATCGACTCGTGTGCGGACTCGCCGCGCAAAGCACGTTCCACCTCGGGCTGACGGGCGCGCGCGACGTCGCACAACAGCTGCGACAGGAGGTCGATCACTGCGTGCTCATAGTTCTCCGCGCTGAGTGTGGGCAAGGACGCCGAGGCCGTTGCGAGCTTGTGCAGCCCGTCGTCGGCGGTGTGTCCGAGCGCATGGAGGGGGCGCACAGTCTCGACGCGCGGCGAGTCGGACTGTGTGTCTGTGCCATAGCCCCAGTCAGGCAACGCGGCGCGTGACATTTTGTTCGAGCACAGAAGCAACCGTGGAACCCAGGTCGGACGCGCTGGGCGCAACCGCGAGGCCGTAGGACTGCATGATTTGCGCTTTTTCGGCCGCGCTGTCGCCCGCTGCCGAGATGATGGCGCCCGCATGTCCCATGCGCCGTCCTTTGGGCGCGGTCAAGCCCGCTACATAGCCGACGACAGGCTTGGTCATATGCTCGCTGACCCACCTGGCCGCTTCGGCCTCTTGCGGCCCGCCGATTTCCCCGATCATCACGACAGCCTCGGTTTCGGGGTCCTGCTCGAACAATTTCAGGTGGTCGAGAAACGAACTGCCGTTGATCGGGTCGCCGCCGATGCCCACGCTCGTGGTGACGCCGAGGCCGAGCGCATTGAGTTGCGCAGCGGCTTCATAACCGAGCGTGCCCGAGCGCGAGACGATGCCGACATTGCCGCGGCGGTAGATATGGCCGGGCATGATGCCGAGCATCGCGCGTCCCGCGCTGATGATGCCCGCGCAGTTCGGACCGACCACCATGGTGCGGGTCTCCTTCGGATAGCGAAGGAGATAACGCTTCACGCGCATCATGTCCTGCGCCGGAATGCCGTCCGTGATCACACAGACGAGTTTCAGGCCCGCGTCGGCGGCTTCCATGATGGCGTCGCCGCAGTAAGGGGGCGGCACGAACACGAGGCTCGCAGTTGCGCCTGTTTCGCTCACGGCGTTTTTCACCGTGTCGAACACGGGGCGCTCGAGGTGATGCTTTCCTCCCTTGCCAGGAGTCACGCCGCCGACCACGTTCGTCCCATAGGCGATCATCTCTTTCGCGTGGAATGAGGCCTTGTCACCTGTAAAGCCCTGTACGATGACGCGAGTGGTTTCGTCGATCAGGATGCTCATGTCGGTAGTCCTTATCTGTGGTTCGCCGCGCGGCGCGCACGATGCGCTTTCGAGGCCTCGACGGCCTTTTGCGCCGCTTCCAGCAGCGAATCTGCTGTGATGATGGGCAGGCCGCTGTCCTTGATGATGCGTCGCCCCGCCTCGACGTTGGTCCCCGCGAGGCGTACCACGAGAGGCACCGTCAGTCCCCGGGCCACCCGTACGACGCCTTCGGCGACCCAGTCGCAACGATTGATGCCGGCGAAGATGTTGACGAGCACGGCCGACACGTTGCCGTCCGAGAGCACGAGGCGAAACGCGGCCGCCACGCGCTCGGGCGATGCGCCGCCGCCGACGTCGAGAAAGTTGGCGGGCTCGCCCCCGGCATATTTGATCGTGTCCATGGTGGCCATCGCGAGCCCGGCGCCGTTGATGATGCAGCCGATATCGCCGTCGAGCCCGACATAGTTCAGGCCAAACTGAGCGGCCTCGGCCTCACGGGGATCCTCCTGCGTCGGGTCGCGCATCTCCGAGACGTGCGGATGCCGGAACAGGCCGTTGTCGTCGAACGATATCTTTGCGTCGAGGGCAATGACGCGATCGTCATCGGTCACGACGAGCGGATTGATTTCGACCATCGTCGCATCGAGGTCACGAAATGCCCGATATGCGCCCATGATCGCGGACACCGCGCGGCTCACCTGCTTGATGTTCAGGCCAAGTCCGAAGGCGAGTTCGCGCGCCTGGAATGGCTGCAAGCCGACGGCGGGCTCGACGACTGTCTGGAGCACGGCTTGCGGGTTCGTGTGCACGACCTCTTCGATATCCATGCCGCCGTGCGCGGAAACGATGACGCGCACGCGTTCGGCTTTGCGGTCGAGCACGATGCTGAGATAGATTTCCCTTTCGAATCTCTCCGCGACCTCGATGTAGACACGCTCGACGATCTTGCCATCCGGTCCCGTCTGCGCCGTCACGAGGCGCTTGCCGAAGAGACCGGTGGCCGCTTCATGCACGTCGTGGTAGGTCTCGCATAGCTTGATCCCCCCCGCCTTGCCGCGCGCGCCGGAGTGGACCTGAGCCTTGACGGCCCAATGCCAGCCGCCGAGTTCCGTCGCGCAGTACACGGCCTGGTCAGGGGTGTAGGCGACCGCGCCGCGCTGGATCGGCACGCCGAACCCTGCCAGCAGGTCCTTGGCCTGATATTCGTGAATGTCCATATCGGTGTCTCCGGTGGTTTGCGTCGTTTGCGTTGCGAGGTTGTGCGTGGTCCCGTGGCGCTCAGACCACGAGGTTGCGGGGTTCGCCGCGCGCGAATGCCTCGATGTTCTCGATCAGCTGGTCGGCGAGGAACTGCATGGCATTGCCGGAAGCCCAGGCGACGTGCGGGGTCAGGATGAAGTTGGGCAAATCGAGCTCGAGCAGGGGATTGCCCGCGACAGGCGGCTCGTGGCTCAGCACGTCGAAGCCGGCGCCCGCGATCAGTCCTTCGGTGAGTGCAGTGGCAAGCGACGCCTCGCACACGAGCCCGCCTCGTGCCGTGTTGATCAACAGAGCGCTACGCTTCATGAGGCGCAGCTCGTCGAGTCCGATCAGGTTGCGCGTGGCGGCGGTGAGCGGCGCATGCAAGGAGATGACGTCCGACGTGCGCAGCAGCGTGTCGAGCGAGACGTATTCGAGGTCCGGCGAGCGGGGGCGCTTCGCGTCGTGAGCCGCGAAGACGACACGCATACCGAAGGCCCGGGCAATCTGTGCCGTTGCCTGGCCCAGAGCGCCGCCGCCGATGATGCCGAGCGTCGAACCGTGCAGGTCATGGATGGGATGATCGAAGAAGCAGAACTGCTTTGCCTGTTGCCAGCGCCCGCGCGACACGTCGCTGCGGTAAGCGAGCAGGTTGCGCCGCAACGCGAGGATCAGTGCGAAGGTATGCTCGGGCACCGTATGGGTCGCGTAGTTGCGAATGTTCGCGACCGCGATGCCGCGCTCGCGGCAGTACTCGGTATCGACACAGTCGTAGCCTGTCGCCGCCACCGCGATCATCCTGATCGACGGATGCCTTTCGAGCACGTTGGCTCGCAGCGGCACCTTGTTGGTGATGGCGATGGTCGCGCGTTCGAGCCGATGCCCGACCTCGTGCGACGACGTCGACGCGAACTGGACCCACCCATGTTCGAACGCCGGGCGACGGACATCGGCGTTCAATGTCGATCGGTCGAGAAAGACGATTTCGTGTTGCATGATGTCATTCCTGCCATAGAGTGATCGGAAGGATTGCGATCTGGCGCGCCTCGGCCTGAAGATTTCATCGAGACCGCCGCAATCAGGCCGCGGCGACACGGCGCAGCGCCGGCTTGGCGACGGGGTCTGCCGCGGCTTGCGTGTGGGTGCGCCAGTACTGTCCGGCTGCACCCACGCCGCTGCCCGGGCAAACGTCGATACCGGCATCGAGCATCGCCATCTCCGCGCCCGCTATCGCGCTCATCAGCATCAGTTCGTTCAGGTCTCCGAGGTGGCCGATGCGGAATACCTTGCCGGCGACCTTCGAGAGCCCGGCGCCGAGCGCGAGGTTGTAACGGCGAAAGGCCGTGTCGATGACCTGTGCGGCGTTGAACCCTTGGGGCACGACGATTGCCGAGACCGTGTCCGAGTGCCACTTTGGCGCCTTTGCACACAACTCCAGACCCCAGCCTTCCGCGACGGCGGCGCGCACGCCAGACGCGAGGTAGTGGTGGCGTGCGAAGACCCGGTCGAGACCCTCGTCGAACAGCAGATCGAGTGCTGCGCGCAGTCCGTAGAGGAGTGACAGCGCAGGCGTGTAAGGGAAGTAGCCGGTTGCGTTGGCGCGCACCATATCGGCGAGATCGAAGTAGCAGCGGCGCGATTTCGCCTGCGTAATCATCTTCAGCGCCTTCTGGCTCACACACAGGATGCCGAGTCCCGCAGGCAGCATCAGACCTTTTTGCGAGCCGGTTACGGCGAGATCCACGCCCCATTCGTCCATGCGGAAGTCGATGCAGCCGATCGAACTCACACCGTCCACGAACAGCAAGGCAGGGTGGCCCGCGTCATCCATCACGCGGCGCAGTGCGCGGATATCGCTCGTCACGCCCGTCGCAGTTTCGTTGTGGCAGGCGAGGATGCCCCTGATCGTGTGCTGGCGGTCCGCCTTCAGGATCTCGCCGATCCGTTCGACGGGCACGCCTTCGCCCCAATCGACATCGAGAATTTCCACGTCGAGTCCGAGACGCTGCGCCATATCGGCCCAAAGGTGGCTGAACTGGCCAAAGCGCGGAACGAGAACGCGGTCACCGGGCGAGAGCGTGTTGGTGAGAGCCGCTTCCCACGCGCCCGTGCCTGACGACGGAAAGATGAAGGGCTGGCCGTCTGCCGTCCGGTAGAGCGTTTTCAGATCGGAAAGCAGACCATGCGCGAGTTCGGGAAACTTCGTCGAGCGGTGATCTTCCATCGATACGACCATCGCGCGTTGTACGGCGTCGGGAATGTTCGTCGGACCGGGGACTGCGAGGATGTTACGTCCCGGAATGCGCGTGACTGGCGTGTTTGACATGACTGTCTCCTTGGGTAGTGGTCGTGAGAAATCGTCTGGAGGTTTCAGTGCGCGGTGCGCGCAGTTGCGGCCGATGCGTCGTCGTTCGCAGACGCGCCGGGCGTCGTCGCGACGGGCCCATCGCGATAGACCGGAAACTTCGCGGTGAGGGCGAGCACGGCGTCGGCTGTGCGACGGATGACGAGATCGTTGGCAGGCGCATCCAGCACGTCGGCGATCAGATGGGCAAGCTCGCTCGTTTCGGCTTCGCGCAGGCCGCGTGTCGTGATGGCAGGCGAGCCGATGCGCACGCCGCTCGTGACGAACGGCTTTTGCGGATCGTTGGGAATGGCGTTTTTGTTGACGGTTATGAGTGCGCGGCCAAGCGCGGCTTCGGCCTCTTTGCCAGTCACATTCTTCGCGCGCAGGTCGACGAGGAACACGTGTGAGTCGGTGCGTCCCGACACGATGCGAAGGCCGCGTTGCTGAAGCGTTTGCGCCATGACTCGCGCATTCAGGAGTACCTGTTGCTGGTATTGACGGAATTCGCCGGTCATCGCTTCGCGCAGGGCGGCCGCCTTGCCCGCTATCACGTGCATCAGGGGGCCGCCTTGGATGCCGGGAAAGATCGTCGAGTCGATCGCCTTCGCCGCTTGTGCGTGGGCGAGAATCAGCCCGCCACGTGGCCCGCGCAGCGTCTTGTGAGTGGTGGTGGTCACATAATCTGCAATGCCGACAGGGCTGGGATAGAGTCCCGCCGCGATGAGACCGGCATAGTGCGCCATGTCGACGAGCAGCGTTGCACCGACGCTGTCGGCGATCTCGCGAAAGCGTTGCCAGTCAATCACGAGCGAATAGGCTGACGCGCCTGCGACGATCATGCGCGGGCGATGCGTCTGCGCCAGCTTGCGCACTTCGTCGTAGTCGATGACTTCCGTATCCGGATTCAGGCCATACGACACCGCATTGAACAGCTTGCCGCTCACGTTGACGGAGGCGCCGTGCGTGAGATGCCCGCCATGCGCGAGCGACATGCCGAGAATCGTGTCGCCCGGCTTGAGTGCGGAGAGATACACGGCCTGATTGGCCTGCGAGCCCGAGTGGGGCTGAACGTTTGCATATTCGGCGTTGAACAACTGCTTTGCGCGGTCGATCGCGAGTTGCTCGACCAGGTCGACATGTTCACATCCGCCGTAGTAACGCCTGCCCGGATAACCTTCCGCGTATTTGTTGGTCAATTGCGACCCTTGCGCTTCCAGCACGGCGGGCGACGCGTAGTTTTCGGATGCGATCAGCTCGATGTGGTCCTGCTGGCGCTGAGTCTCGCCTGCGATGGCCCGATGCAGCTCAGGGTCCGTCACCGCAATCGTGTTTTTGTAGCTGAACATGGCTGAACCTCGCTTTAGTGGAGTCGTTCACTCGGCAACCCGCGCGTTCCCTTGCCGCTTTGCTGCGGTCGGCTGGTTGGCATTCCTGTGAAACGATCGTAGCGCCATGCACGCGGAAACACTCATTCGGCTTACTTATTCGACCCATAACCCTGCATGCGAGCCTTGCAGGACGGGCTTTTCGCCTTGCGGAGTACCTCTTCATGGGCATTGCGCGCCCAGGTCCGGCTGATAGAGTTGAGGCGTGAAATCAGGCCGCTTCGAGCGTGCGGCCCAGGCATTCGGGAGGCAATGAAAAGCGATGCTGCATCTGACTTTGCGCCAGTTACAGGTATTCGAAGCGAGCGCGCGGCATCTGAGCTTTTCGCGCGCAGCCAGGGAGCTTCACCTGACTCAGCCAGGCGTTTCGTCGCAATTGAAACAGCTCGAAGCGATCGTCGGTATGCCGCTGTTCGAACAGGTCGGCAGGCAGGTGTTTCTGACCGCGGCCGGCAAGGAGCTTTACAACCATACGCGGCTGCTTCAACAGCAACTGTCCGTCCTCGAAGAGTCGCTCGACCAGTTGCGCGACACGAAGCAAGGAAAGCTGAAAGTGTCCCTGGTTAGTGGCACGGCCAACCCGCTAGCACTGCAGTTGATCGCGAAATTTACTCGCGCGTTTCCTGGCGTGACGGTGAGCCTCTCGGTAGGAAATCGGGAGTGTGTTCTCAACGAGCTTGCCACCAACGAAACGGACGTCGCGATCATGGGGGCCCCGCCTGAAGGACAGGGTCTGGTCGCTGTGCATGTGGCGAGCAATCCGCTTGTGATGATCGCGCCACCCGATCACCCGCTCGCACGGGAGCGCCGCATCGCGTTGAGCACGATCGAACGCGAAACCTTTCTCATGCGTGAGTCGGGTTCGGGAACCCGCCGCGCGGTAGAGCGCTTCTTTGCCGAGCATCGCATCAATTTGCGGCCCGGGATGGAAGTGAGCAGCAATGAGGCCATCAAATGGGCCGTGCAGGCGGGAATGGGACTGTCTGTCGTCGCGCTCGCAACGATAATGGCCGAATTGGAAACCTTGCGACTGAAGGTGCTTGACGTCGAGAACTTTCCGATCCTCCGGTATTTGTATCTGGTGCACAGAGAATCCAAGCAGCTTTCTTCAGCCGCGTCCGCGTTCAGGGAGAGCCTGATGAGTGGGGCGCAAGAGGCGGGCGAGCGCGTCGCAATGCAAGCCTAGGCTCCGGAGTTCCCGCGACCATAGCGAAAAGGAAACCACATGAATATGATCGACAAAAACCTCGCGGCGAGGCCCTACCTCGCTTCGTCGGGGATGGACATGATCTTTATCGAAGGCTTTCAGGGCGATACCGTCATCGGGATAGATCCCGATGAACTGACTGCGCTGCAACCCGTGCGAATCGACTTGTGGGCCGGGGTGCCGCATAGCCACGCATGCGATACGGACGCTATTGCCGACACGATCGACTACGGCAAGGTTCATGAGGCGCTGCAATTGCAACTCGTGCACCACAGGGTGAAATTACTGGAGGCGCTGGCAGAGTCGATTGCGCAGATGCTATTGGCCGATTTCAACGCGCATTGGGTGCGCATTTCAATTGCGAAGCCAGCGAAGTTCGCAAACGTCAAGGCTGTCGGCGTGACTATCGAGCGCACCATACGATGGCCGTAAGCGGCACATCGGCTCGCCTGGTTCTCGCGTCATATCTGCACGAAGGGGCGGGCGGCCGGGTCATGAGGGGTGAGGTCGGCGAACTGGCCTTCGAGCCACGCACCAGACTTCTCGATCAAAAAACGGCGGAACGCCACGCAGGTCGGAGACATCCGCTTCGCCTTCATGTGAACCACGTGCCACACACGGTTAATGGGCGTGCCGTTGACATGCAGGACTGACACTTCGCCCGTCAGCAGTTCGAGCCGTAACGTATGCAGCGGCAACAGACTGACGCCGATGCCAGCGGCCACCGCCTGCTTGATTGTTTCGTTGCTGTCACAGGTGAGGGTGCGGGCTGGAGTGAAAAGATGATGGCGAAACATTTCGCTCGCGACGCCCTCCGTATCGGAACCTGGCTCACGCATCAGAAACGTCTCGCTGCGCATTTCGTGCAAGTCGAAGCATGCCGCGTCGATAAAAGGATGATTCGTGCTCGCGACGACGACATGCGGGTTGTACGCGAGCGGCTCGCTGTGCGCATCGAGCTCGACGGGAGGCGGGCCCATGACGGCGAGGTCGATCTCATTGTCCTGCAACTGGCGCAGCAGTACATCGCGCTTGCCGATTGAAAAGCTGATATTGACCTTGGGTTGACGTTCCACATAGCGCGCAATCTGGCGAGGAATGAAATAGCGGGCCGTGCTGACGATTCCGATGGAGATATTGCCCCCATCCGCCGATGAAAGGCAACGCATCGCATCTTCGGCATCCTTGATGTCACCGAGAATCCGCTTTGCGTGGTGAGAAAGCGTCGAACCGGCTTCGGTCAGGGCAATGCGCCTGCCGATGCGCTCGAATAGAGGCACTCCAATCGCCTCCTCGAGCTGCTTGATCTGCATTGAGACGGCGGGTTGGGTCAGGTGCAGGGTGTCCGCGGCGCGGGCGAAGCTCTCGTATTGAGAGGCGGCAGAGAAGATCTGCAACTGACGTAGCGTGAGATTGCGAAGGAGATTGAGCATGATCGGCACTCCTGGATGCGACAGATAAGCATCGCTTAAAACGCAAGTAAAAACATTTGAATTTTCCCCGAGTATGCGCTGGCTTACCGTTCTAGTCAGCAGTCCTGGCGAGCAATGGACGATCGAGGTAGCGATGAATGCACGAATTGAATCAGCTGAGCATGCGCAGGCGGTTGGCGCAGGAAATCGACGCACCGCGGCGATCGTGACCCAACCGACGCTGCCGGTTTTTCTTGCGGCCCACCTCGGCACCGGCCGCGAGCAAGCGCTTGCCATCGAGCAGGATCCGCATGCCGTCTCGCTGCGTAACGTTCTTCAGGGCATTGCGCAAGCGGCGAAGATCATTGCGGCGCGTATCGCACAGGGTACGATCGTCGATTCGCAGACGCTACAGGTGGCGAGCGCCTCGCCAGATAGCGGGTCGTGCCGTGATGCCGCGAAGGAAGCCTTCATCGCGTCGAGCGAGTGCAGGGCGCAGAAAGCGGGCATTGTGCTGCATTGCGAGCAGGCGCGGCATCCTGCGGTGGCAGGGCCATATGTGCTGTTTGCCAGTTCGCTCGATAGTGTGGCCAATATCGAATCGAACGTTGCGCTCGGAACCGTATTCTCGATACGGCAGACAGAGGCGCGAAGCCATGACGGTGACTGCGAGATCGTCGGCACGAAGCAGATTGCCGCTGGCTACGCTCTCTACGGTCCTTCCACGATGCTGGTGATCACCGTCGGGCGCGGCACCCATGGGTTCACGCTTTGCCGTCAACGGGACGAATTCATGTTGACGCATCACGCAATGCGCATCCCCGAACAAGGCCCTGTGGTCGCCATCAATTGCAGCAATGAGCGCTCGTGGGAGCGGCCTGTGCAGCGTTATGTGAACGAGTGCCGTGACGGAAGCGCGGGCGTGCGCCAGCGCGATTTCGACACACGCTGGAACGATTCGTTGGCGGCCGATGCGCACCGCACGCTGATGCGCGGCGGCCTGTGTCTTTTCCCGTGCGAAAGGCGCCGGGGGCCCATTGCGACACGTCAACCGTTGCTATATCAGGCGCAGTCGCTCGCCTGGATCGTCAAACAGGCGGGCGGACTTGCCAGCTCGGGGCGTGCACGGATATTCGATGTCGACGCCGATGCGCATGCACTCACGCCGCTATTCGTCGGCAGCCAGCATGAAGTCGAGCGTATCGAGCGATACCACTGGGAACACGATCGAGGCGAGGACACGCCATTCACGTCACCGCTTTTCAACGAGCGCTCCCTGTTTCGCCCGGAAGCACGCGTGTAGATGGGGGTGGGAGCATGTCGATCAAACATCCAATCGTTGCGGTAACGGGGTCGAGCGGTGCCGGCACCACGACTGTCATGAACAGTTTTCAGCACATTTTCCGGCGCGAAAAGCTGAACGTGCAGATCGTGGAGGGCGACGCATTTCATCGCTTCGACCGCGCGGGCATGCAGTCTGCAATGAAAGCTGCAGAGGAAAGCCGTCACCAGTTCAGCCACTTCGGCCCTGAGGCGAATCTGCTGCAGGAACTCGCCGAGTTGTTTCGTGAGTATTCGGCGACCGGGCGGGGGAGGTTGCGGAAATACCTCCATGACGACGCCCAGGCTGCGCCTTATGGTCTGGAACCCGGTACGTTCTCGCCGTGGACAGACATCGAGCCGCCCACCGATCTGCTTTTCTACGAGGGGCTGCATGGCGGCTTTATCGGCCGTGGCGTCGACGTCGCACAACATACGGACCTGCTGGTGGGGGTCGTCCCCATCATCAATCTGGAATGGATACAGAAGCTTCATCGGGACGAGGCGCTGCGCGGCTATTCGCGGGAGGCTGTCATGGATACGATCCTGCGGCGCATGCCGGACTACGCTCACCATATCTGCCCTCAATTCAGCAGAACGCACGTGAACTTCCAGCGCGTGCCGACCGTGGACACGTCGAATCCGTTTGCAGCCCGCGACATACCAAGCGCCGACGAGAGCTTCGTTGTCATCCGCTTTGCCAATCCGAAGGGCATCGACTTTCCTTATTTACTTACCATGCTGCATGACTCGTTCATGAGCCGGCCCAATGTCATCGTCGTACCGGGCGGCAAGATGGGACTTGCGATGCAGTTGATCTTCACCCCTATGATCCTGCAGATGATCGACCGCCAGAAACGGGCATCGTGACCATCCGCGGGAACACTTGTACTCACCAGACAGGAGACACGAACATGCAAGTCACGCCGCGCAATATGCCGATCGATGCCGTGCTATTCGATCTCGATGGCACGCTGTTGCATACGTCGCCCGATATCGGCAACGCGCTCAACCGGGCACTCGCCGAGAACGGTTTTCCCCTGCTCGCGCCTGGCGTCGCGCAAACGTTGATAGGCGGCGGTTCAGAGATCCTCGTCGATCGCGCGCTGACGCTGCTCGGCATCGATGCGCGCCCCGCCACGCTGGATCTGGTCCTGCGCCGCTATGAGGCGTCCTATCATCAGATCTGCCGCGATAAGAACCAGTTGAGCGAGTTTTACCCGGGCGCGGAAGCGACGCTCGACAGCTTGCGGGAGATGGGTCTCAAGCTGGGCCTCGTCACCGACTCGGAGTCGCGCTTCGTCGATCCGCTGATATGGCGTTTCGGCTTGCATGCATGGTTCGACATGGTGGTCGATGCCAATGCCCGCTTGCCGCGTAAGCCCGATCCCGAGCCACTCCTGCAGGCGTGCGAAGCGCTGGGCGTGGACCCGACCCATACGCTATTCGTTGGCGATTGCGTGACGGATGCGTTAGCGGCACAGGCGGCCAATATGCCGATGGTGTGCGTCAGCTACGGATACAGCCACAATCACCCGGTATCGGAGTTGCCTTGCTTGCGCGTCATTCACCACATCGGCGAGCTGACGGAATTGCTCGGCGGTCTGCACAAGGGGCATAGTGCTACTCATGCTGATCAGAGAATCCCTATGCGGGCGATGCAAGCGCAGCAGTCGAATTGAGTTCAACGAGGCGCGTGACAGCTCGATGTGCCGGCGCGGGTTTCAAGCCGCGCCGTGCCCTCATGAATAAGAGTGCGCGCGCGCGCCGTGATCCCGCTGCCAGAGCACGGCCTCGAGCCGCGAGTGAAGATCGAGCTTCCGCAGCACATGCTTAACATGAACTTTCACGGTGCCGACGCTGATATCGAGTTTGCGCGCGATGGCCTTATTGCTCAGGCCGGCAACCAGAAAGTCGAAGACCTCGAGCTCGCGCGCGGTCAGCTCGTTCTGTGTGACAGGAAGGCGCTGGCCACCCGACAATGCATGAACCAGCGCGCCCGTCACCGACTCGCTGAGAACGGCAGATCCCCTGAGCGCCTTTTCGAGCGACAGGCACAAGTCCTCGGGGTCCATGTCCTTTAGCAAATAGCCATGCGCGCCGGCGCGCAACGCGGCCACCACGTCGCGCTCGTTATCCGACACCGTCAGCATGATGAAACGCGCTTCGACGCCGGCTTCGCGCATGCGGTCCAACGTTTCGATCCCGTTCATGCGCGGCATGTTCAGGTCGATCAGGATGACGTCCGGCTTCAGGCGCACGGCCATCTCAACGCCGTCTTCTCCGGAAGTCGCTTCGCCCACCACTTCGAAGGCGGGATTCATCTGGATGAGTTGCGCGACGCCCTTTCGAAACAACGCGTGATCGTCGATCAGAAGTACTGTGTTAGTGACCATCGGCTCTTCCTGGGCTCATATGCCAGATCGACCAGTTAGATCGGCCTGGCTCTGTCAACTGCGATGCGCACGGCAGTGCGATCTCGAGTACATAGAGAAGAGGCTTTTATTGTTCAGACTTGATGCCTGAATTATTCTAGCAACATGACGCGATGGGAAAAATAGATTCCTGCCCGATGCTGACGCTTTGCGGGTTTTCCTTAGACTCAACCCCAACGATACGGCGCCATTTAACGCGGTATGGAAAGCACGTCGGCAATACCCTTCGTGGCTGCGGAAGAGGATCGCCTTTTGATGGATCGGTGGACCACTCTACCTCCTTGTGAGTAGGCTGAGCTACTCCCGGAGTGTTAGCTTCACGAATTTACGCTAACGGACACCGGCACCACTGATGGCGCGAGCCTTGTGCGCTGCGGGGATGAAGTTCAATACCACGCGCGAGCCGCGTTCAGCGGGCTTCAGTTCCAGACGTCCACCGAGGCTGCGGGCTCGCTCGCGCATGATCGCGAGGCCGTAGTGATGTTCGTCGCCCCGTGAGCGGGTGAGACCTTTGCCATCGTCCTCGATCGTGACCGTCATCGTGAGTCCGTCCGACATGAGTTGCACCTGCGCCGTCGTGGCGCGCGCATGACGGATTACATTTGTCAGCGCTTCACGCACGATCTGCACGACATGCATTTCCTCGTTGACTGAGAGACGCATGCGCGGCACACGATTGTCAATCGAGATTTGTACCTCACTGCGCGATCCGAATTCTTCGGCAAGCTCCTCGAGCGTGGACGCAAGACCGTGCGCATGCATTGGCGCGCGGAAGGTCGTGAGCAGTTCGCGCAGCTGCCGGTAGGCGCTGTCGATGCCCTCGCGAATCGCGCGCGCGATTTCGGCGACATCGCTCTGCGAGAGTTGAGGCGGCAGCACGGCTTGCAGCCGCGCGAGCTGGATCTTCATATATGAGAGCGATTGCGCGAGCGAGTCATGCAACTCGCGCGCAATGGCATTGCGTTCCTCGAAAAGCGCCATACGCCGGTCGCGCACATCGCGGCTGACATTGGAGATCGCGTGTGCGAGCACGCTGGCGATCGTTTCCAGCAGATACAGATGCCGCTGCTCGAAGCGCGTGTCCGGCTCGCCCTCCGCGATCAGCACCCCATAGGTTGCGAGCGGCACGCGGACCGGGGCGGCAAGCACCGGGGGCGACACCCCGCCGTCATTGAGCAAAGAAAACGTATAGTGTCCGGCAAGCGTCATCAGTTCGTTCGTGACGCGTGCCTTGACGATCTGCGGCACGTCGCCGTTCGGCGCTACGACGGGATCGATATCGAGCAGCTGGGCCGTCGATTCGGTGACCACCAGCGCAATACGTTGGGCGCGCAACACACCGACGAGACGCTGCAACAGCGCCTCGAGCGTGCGGCCCGATGGCTCTTGCTCGGCAAGCTGCGCGCAGATGTGGTGAAGCAGCTCGAGCGATTGGTCCGCAAATGCAATGTAGTCTTCGACGATTCGCTTGAGTTGCGCCGACTCGCTTTGCTCGGTGCGCAGTCGAACGGCAAGTTGCGCCTGAAGCTTCAAAAGCCGGTCGATTTCGTCGTCCCCTTGCGGTATTGTCTGCCCGGATTCCGCGAGCGCCTGCAGCGCCGCTGCTGGTCGCGTGACGAAGGCGCGATGCGCACCCCTTGCGAGCGCAACGATGCCAAGAACCAGAAGGCAAGCGGTTGCGCCCTGCAGCAGCCCGAGCACGGCCTTTTGCACTTGCGCCTGGTAAGCGACTTGCGAACGTAGCGCACGTAGTGCCGAAATTTTTGCATCCGGCCCGCGGGCACTATCTGATGTAGACCCTGCAGTCGCGGCTACGAGTGCGCTAGCGAGTTCTTTCGTCGGGGCGCCATGTTGCCTCCAGTCGTTCAGTAGCGTATCGTTGCTGACAAGCCAATCGGCCTGCTCAGTTAGCGCTTGAGCCTTTCCTGGCGAGCCTGGCTGTGGTTTCGCGGCGGCTGTTCGCAGGCGCGCGACTTCGTCGAGAGAAGAGAGGGTCTGCCGGAATCCTTCGTTTCCTTTGGCCTGCATATATCCACTCACATAGAGCAGCGCGATCAAGCCGACGATGCAGGCGAGCAGCGAGCAGACCTTCGCAAAGAGCGGATAGTGGTAAGAGGCCTCAGACCGGGCAGTATTCATGGGTGAATGAAGTAATAACGCGCACCGAACCGGTCGCGAGCTGTAATCGTGTTTTTCCGAGCGAAAATGTCATGTCGGTTTATCTGTTCGCCACGATACTTCTTGGTGCGGTCGCCGCGCTAGTGTTGCCCCGGCTTGGCTACGGTCCCGGTAATAGTGGTTTATTGTACGTCGCGATTGTACTGGCGGGATGCCTTGCCGCATTTCTGCTGGCGATGGCCTACAGTGCCCGCCGCACGGCGCCACGCGTTGCACGCGCGGTCAAGTTGCCTGATCTGCGCGCATTTGCTGCGAATCTTTCGATGCCCGCCGCGTTACTCGACAACGATGCGCTCGTGTTCGTCAATAGCGCTTTCCTCAAGTACGCGCGTTGGGAACCGTACGCGGATGAAATCGTCGGGATGCCGTTCAGCAACCTCGTTCATCCGCAGTCCTTATTGGATTTGACGGCGCTGCTCACGCAGTCGCGCGACGGGGGTGAGCGCACCTCTGCGTCGCTGCGGATCGCCTACGGCGACGGCAGTTTCCGTTTGCAACCCGTGACGGCACTGAGTGCGCGCGACTCGCGTATGACGCTGCTGCAATTTCCGGCGCCCTACACGAGTACGGACGCTCAGCGCAGCGAGCTGCAAATTCTTCAACATTGCCAGGATGCCGTGCTCCAGCTGCCCCAGGCGCTCTTTCGTGTGGATCGCGAGTTGCGTCTGATCTTCTCGAATCCAGCGTGGCGCAGCCTGGTCCGTGCCGTCGGGAACGACCCGGAGCCGCGACCATTTTCGGGCTTCTTTCATCCAGAGGACGCAGAAACCCTGAATGCCCGGCTCAAAGCGCTGCTCGGCGGACACATGAGCGAAATGGTCGGGGAAGCGCGACTCATTCGTGCCGACAACACGATGGCGCAGGTGGAACTGCGTTGTCATGCAGTGTCCGATCACGAAGGCGCGCTCGTCGGTGCCGTCGGACTTGCGATCGACGTCTCGAATCGCGAACGCCACGAAGAAGCTTTGCGCGCCAGCCGGCGCAGCCTGCGCACCCTGTTGTCCAATTTGCGCGCGATGATTTATCGGGGGCAGAACAACCGTGACAGGTCGATGGCTTTCGTGAGTGAAGGCTGCTTCGAACTGACTGGCTATGAGGCTTTCGAACTGATCGATGAAAGCCGCCTGACCTTCCGTTCGCTGATCCACCCCGATGATCGCGAATTCGTCTGGAACGAGGTGCAGACGCGGATCGTGGCGCGAAAGCCTTATGAGCTGACTTACCGGATTGTCGACCGCGCTGGGCAAACTAAATGGGTTTGGGATCAGGGATGCGGTGTCTATTCCGCCCGGGACGAACTGATGGGGCTGGAGGGATTCATCGTGGAAGTGGCGCGCAGGCAGATGATCGAAGAAGACGCCCGGCGCAGCCAGACTTTTGAGAATTCCACAGGCCTCATGAGTCTGCCGCTGTTTCTCGGCCGCCTGGAGTTTTCCCTGGCTCTGTCGTCGCGAAACCCACTGCCGTGTGCAATCTTCGCGATCAATGTTGGAGAACTGGAGCGTGTTGCGACGCGCTTTGGTCAGGATTACGCCGATCGCGTGCTGATCGCCATCGGCAGGAGGCTCGAAGCGATTCAGGGCCAACTGAACTGCGCTGCGTTGCTGGATTCTCACGTATTCGCGGTGTTGCTGGTCGACTTCAGCGCAGAAGCACTTGCCTGGTGTGGCGGCGGTGCGCAACACCTCGCCGAACGGGGGTTGGCAGACACCGATGCGGCGCTGGAGGAGCTACGGAACAGCCTGCAGAAACTCCTTGATGATCCCGTCAAGGTAGAAGGCCACGAATTCAAGGTTCCAACGCAGATTGGGTGCAGTTGGATCGAGGCGGGCGTGGCCGACACCAGAAAGATCCTCGACCGCGCACTGTCCGCTTCAGGTTGGGAAGGGGCGAGTGAGCGCAGCAACGGGGAGTGAAAGGTGGTTGGGAAGACACGGGCGCGGGTTACCCGACGGCGCGCACGCGAAACGCTTCCCACCTGTACCGTGCGATGAAGTAGGCGTCCATCACTGAAATTGCATAGACGAAAATCCCCCCGGCATTTCGCCCAATGAAAGACCGACCGGGTGCTGCAAGCTGCACCGTCACGAACCCTAGTGACAACATGAAGAACATCATGATCAAGGCACGCGTGGGCATCCGGTTGATCACCTGACCGGCTCCTGGAAGAAGGGCTCCCGCTACCAGCACTAGGTAAGGATGCACGGGACGCCGTGCACGCGACGATTCAGGTTTGTCCATAAACACCTCCTCTGATTACATCTGCACACACTTGCACGGCCTGGTCGAGCAGCGATTCAACGAGCGTTGTGGAAAGCCTCGCTTCACGAAACACGGCCCGACGCAGTACGAGATACTCACTGCGGTCCGCACCTTGCGCCTGATAGACGATCCGCACGCCATGTGGCGTGACGAGCATCTCCTTCGCACGCGGATCCGCGAAGAATTGCTTAACGTGAGGGTCTAGTACGGAAAGGGGTAACTCAGTGGCGGGCTTGTCGGCTTTGATCGTCGTCTGGCTGGGCCACTCCTCGGGGGGCACGAGGCGTAATGGCAAGCTGTCGGCAGGGGAGTAGAACTCGGTGTTCTGCGCGCGGGCGAGGAGGTCTACCGCTCCCTTTATCGGCAATTTGCGCTTCACCGTGACGAGCAGCCAAAGCGAGGGCACCTTGCGGAAAGCAGCATCGTCGACGAGGGGGGCGACATGGACCTCGTATCCATCGTAGGACCCCGCCAGCACGGGCCAGGAGACACCGTCCTGGGTCAGGCGATGCTGCTCGAACAGCGCGAGACATGCGTCGAACAGCCCGCCTCGCTCCGCTCGTAGTACCTTGCTGTTACGCAGGTACATCAGTGCGAGCACGATCAGGAACAGAAACGCAAGGGCAATACCCGTTGAGTGCATATCGGCCGCTCCACGTGGGTTCACGTCGGCTTTGGCAAGGAGAATGTCGATCAATAGTCCTTTGGACGCGGCCAGTCCATCGTGAACTGCTCGCCGCGCTTGACGTATTTATAGCGATGCAGCGCAAACCAGATCGACGCCGTGATATAGAAGGCCATGATCGACAGCAGAGAAGTGCCGTACCCGAGATAGGTCGCGAAGTACGTCGCGGAGCAGAGTATGGCCAGCACGATCGACGGAATCGGATGGAACGGGTGAATGTAGCCGCGATTGATGATTCCGAGCGGCCATTTCCGACGGAACCTGACGATGTTGATCGACATGAATGTATAGCCGAGCAGGCCGGAAAGAATCGAGAATGTGATCACCTGGTCGAGCAGGCCCGTGAACGCGAAGGAGATGGCGATCGGCACGAGAAAAATGATCGCGCGGTATGGCGTGCGGTAGCGGGGGTGAACGGCGCCGAACCACATCGGCATATAGCGGTCTCTCGACATGGAAAACCATGCACGCGAGGCATCGTTGATACAGCCATTCGCCGACGCAACGGCCGAGAATAGTGTCCCGACGAACAACAGTACCTGCAACGACTTGCTGCCGGTAAGCCGCGCTGCGTCGTAGAGGGGCGTGACCGCCTGGCCGAGATACTCCCAGGGCATGAGGCCCGTGGCGACATACCATGTCATGGCAGCTGCGACGAGCAGCGTGATCATGCCCGACATCGTCCCGAGCGGAATCGAGCGGCCTGCGGAGCGAACCTCCTCGGCAGCCTGGCAAGTGCCTTCGATGCCGAGGTAATACCACATGCCAAATTGCAGGGCTGCGACGACCCCCAGCCATCCATACGGCAACTGGGTCAGTAACTCGTGATGAAGGAGTGTTTGTCCCGGATGCCAGGGGGCGACGCCAAGGAACAGCATGACGATCGCGAGGAACGCAATGGCCGTGATGACGAAGTTGACCGTGAGCGTGACGAACACGCCCCTGTAATTGAGCAAGGCGAGACAGGCGATCGTGACGAGTGTAAATGGCCGTGAATCGAAATTCGCGTAGCCCGAATCCGTGGCGACTGCTTTGACGAGATCGCCCACCACGAGCGCGTCCGCAGCCTCGAGCATCGTGTAAGCCATCACCAGATAGAGCCCGACGTTGAACGCCATCAGCGGCCCGATGATGTGCTTGGCCTGGGTATATTGCCCGCCCGCTGCCGCGACAGTTGAAGTCACTTCCGAGTCGATCATCGCGACGCATGTGTAGAGCAGACCGATGATCCAGCATGCAATCAGCGATCCGTATGCGCCGCCTTTCGCGACCGAAAAGTTCCAACCCATGAACTCGCCGACCAGCACGATGCCGACGCCAAGCGCCCACACGTGAATTGGGCCCAACACCTTCAGCAAAGCGATGCGCTCGCCTGTCTGTGCTACTCCTGCTGCGTCACTCATGAGTGGCTCCCTGTGGTTTATGCCAACACTGTGTAGCTATTCGTTCCCTTCCGTGGAACTCATCAGGAAGTCATCGTCGTATTCACGGCTAACCCTGAATGCGTCGACGAGAATCCAAGCGAAGATGAGAACGGACAGGCCCCATGCGGCATTGCTCGACCATTGCCAAAGATTCATGACATCACCTCCCAAATTTTTCCGCGATCACCTGACGGTATTGCTTGTCCGATACGCGCAGCACGAACACGAAGTACCCGACAATGACGAGTGCCGTCGCAATCAGCGAGACGGGTTCAATCTGATAGTCGAAACGTTGGGTAATGATCGGCTTCGCTTGTTGCACGTCGAAACCCAGCTTGCGCCATTGCCCTTCCATAGTGGCGTTTTGCCCCAAATCGCGCCACGTTACCTGCTTGCTCTCAGCCTGCGTTGCAGGAGCCTGGTCGGGGGCCTTCAGCAACAGGGGCGCGAGAAGGCTGCAGTACACGAGAACGAGCAGAAAGATGCTATCGATCAGCTGTCCGAATCCTTTCTGCACGGGAGGTACGTAATCGGCTGCCATGATGATTCTCCTCTTCAGGCGGTATTGCGGATTGCGCACGCAGACAAATCCCGTTCGTCACAGTTGCCGACTAGGGCAACTGTGTGACACGGCCGTGCGCAGAAAAAAATGAAAAAGGCAGTCCTAGTCGGCGGCAGGACTGAACGATCCATCGCCGCGTCCCGCCAACTCCGCCTTGGCAGCGCGATTTGCGTCCAGGTGACGGATGTCGAGGCCGTAGATGTGATCTTTGTCTTCCCTGTAGTGGCGAATCATCGCGATGATCGACGCGGAATTGAACACCAGTACGGCACCTGCGCCGATCGATAGTGCGAGCCGAACCGCCGCGTCGGCAGTCTGGGAGGTGACGGCAAAGTACACATAGCCCACGGTCGCCCACAACAGGAGGAGAGCGATTTGCGCCATACGCTTGTCGCGGGAAAACATTCGATCAATACGCTTACGGATTGCGTGTTCCATGTCGTCCACTCCTTCCTGGGGTTACGCCGGAGACTCCGGCAAAGATCACTGATCGGGCTATCTTCCTGGTTCTGTGGGGTCAACAGAGTTTCGTGACAATATCTGTGTGTCCGGGTGGCCTTGTCAACAACGGGCAAGGGGTAGCCCGTTTAAGGGTGACTACGCCTACCTTTTTGGAGGTACTCGCGTTTCGTACTGCTTGACGGAGTTCGCGGCCGATGCGCGTGATGGTGAGGCGAATCGTGGGGACGGGAAAAATATTCCTAAAGTCGTGGTGGGGCAGGCTTTCGACCTGCCTGTCTGGGAGACGGCAGCGCTTGTGCGAGTGAGCGGCAATTCGAGGCGATACCCCTTAGGGTGTACTCGTGTTCCCTGACGAGAAAAAAAGGTGATTGGCGTTGACGCTTTGGGTGTGCTTCGCTACTGTTGGTCTCTGCCATTTCTCATTGATTCGCGTGACAGCGCAACGATGATGTTTCTTCATCCACGGACACGGAAACCGGGCAATGAACAGCAACCGAGCGTCTTCTATTGAACAGCCTCACATCATCGATGGCGTAGCCGCGGCCTCGAATGTCGTCGAGTCAATCAAGGCGAAAGTGCAGGCCGAAAAGCTACGGCCCGGTCTGGCCGTGGTTCTCGTGGGAAGAGACCCGGCAAGCAGCGTCTACGTGCGGAACAAAAAACGCCGTGCCGAAGAATGCGGATTTCTGTCCCGTCAGTACGATCTACCCGAGGCCACCAGGGAGGTCGAACTGCTCGCGCTCATACGGGACCTCAATCAGGATCCCGAGATTCACGGCATCCTGGTGCAGCTCCCCCTTCCACCGCAAATCAATCCCAATGCTGTTATCGAGGCGATTGCCCCGAACAAGGACGTCGATGGATTTCATTATTCAAATGCGGGTCGCTTGGGAACGGGAGACATCGAACAAGCCATTGTTCCTTGCACGCCACTTGGTTGCCTGCATTTGCTAAAGCAGGTGCTAGGCGATGGTCTGCGCGGCAAGCATGCGGTCGTGATAGGGCGCTCCAACATCGTCGGCAAGCCGATGGCGAACTTGTTGATGCACAACGATTGCACGGTCACCATCGTCCACAGTCGTACGGTCGAGCCGCAGAACATTTGCCGTCAGGCTGACATCGTCGTAGCCGCGGTCGGTATCCCGAAGCTCGTGAAAGCGGACTGGATAAAGGAGGGAGCGGTCGCAATTGACGTAGGTATTAACCGGGTCACGAGAACCAATGGCGAATCCGGCATCGTCGGCGACATCGACTACGACAACGTGTTGCCGCTAACCACCGCAATTACGCCGGTGCCGGGCGGGGTTGGCCCGATGACCATCGCGATGTTGATGCTAAATACGCTGAACGCTGCGGCGCGTTCGAACCAACCAGCCGCAACGTTGACAGTTTGAGTGGGACAGTGTCTTGAACGTGTGTATCGTCATTAGACCGCGAGACTGCGCGTGATAGCGACCACGAGGACCCCCGCGATGATCGTCCAATAGGGCAGGAGTCCCGCACGCCTGCTCAATTTGCCTTCTTCAGTCCGATGCATGTCCTCCATCATCGTTTCGGGAAAAATCCCTTTATCAGTGATGTAATGGCGATAAAGAAAAACGGGAATAATTATTGCGGCGAAAGCGAGGCCCGAAATGAGCGTCCCCGAGCCCCAGATGTTCGACCCCATGCCGAGCAGTCCGAGATTGACGAATGAGAACAACGTTCCGAGCGCCAGCAGCCAGTTAGGAGCACGGAACGGCCGGTGCCAGTCCGGGCGGTCGCGCCGGTGAATCCAGGCAGCGTTCAGATTCAAAAAAATGAAGATGATATAGCCAACGTTGGACATTGCCAGCACGAATACATAGTCCGACATCAAGAGGAGGATCAGGTTGAAGCACAGGTCTGTCCACATCGCCCGGGTCGGAGCACCGTCTTGATTGACATATGAGAGGTATTTCGGCAACCAGCCTTCCCGCGAAGCCTGATAGAGCGTCCTGGAGGACCCCGCCATCGCGGTCATGATGGCCTGCACGAGCGCCAGCACCAGCATGACCGCGAGCACGCGTTCTACAAGCGGGCCACCGTGGATCATCGGTGCCATTGCCTTCGCGATACCCAGACCGCTATAGATGTCGGGGGCCAGCATGCCGCTATAGACGGCCGGTGTCACGACGTGCCCGGCTGCGTCCTTGACTTCAGGGGTGACCAGGTGGCCCAGCCCGAGCACACCCTGAAAGGACAGAGGCAACACCGTGAATACGAATATGCACAGCAGGCCCGAATAGAGATTGGCCTTGAACGTATCGACCTTCGGATCACGGAATTCTCGCGTATAGCAGATGGCTGTCTCAAATGCATAGGTCGAATAGCCGGCGATGAAAAGTCCACCCGCCATCAGGGTGATCCCGGCGCGTCCCCATGTGCCATCTACGATCTGTCCGCTCGCGTCTCGCGCGAACGGAAGGAGCGGCAAAAGGTTGTGAAGCGGCAGATCAGCATGCAGAAGGGGCACGGTGCCAACGATGATCAGCGGTATGAGCGCAAGGACGCCGAGCGTCATCTGGATGCGCGCCGTGCGCAGGATGCCGCGATTCTGCATCGCAAAGGTGACAAGCAGAATCGCTGCACCTAGTATGAATGTCGCGTTGATCCGGAGGCTCAATCCGCTTCTCAACCAGTCGAGATTGACGAGTGTGATCTGCCAGGTATTGATTGCGGCTTCCGGCGGGAACATTATTGTCAGGACATAGCCTGCCCCAAGTCCGGATCCAATCGCAATCACCGGCGACCATCCGAACCAGCTGCACCACACAGATAGCGGTGCGAGCAGTTTTGCGTAGCGCACCCATGCGATTGCACCGTAGACCGAGGCACCACCAGACTTGTGCGGGAACAGCCCCGCAATCTCCGCATAGGAAAACGACTGGATAAAGCCGAGACCTATCGAGATCATCCAGACCGCCCACGAGAGCTTGCCGACTGTGGCGGCAATCGAGCCGATTGAGAAAAGGACCAGCGCCGATGCGCCGCTTGCCACCCAGAATGCGCCCGTCCACGTTATGCTTCTTTTTAACGAACCTTGCGGTTCGAGGGCGTGGGGTTCGGGAATCGCGCTCATTGCTGTCTTCCTTTGCCGATGGGACACCTCGTGGGATGCCCCTTTCCATTGGTCGATTGAGGGAAAAAACGATCGCGCGAGTGCGCTATGGTTCATGTGCTCCTTATGGCACAGTGAGCGCTTGTCGGTAACCGAATGTAGCACGCATGTGTCGATGGAAAAATATGATGCTTCTACGGCGCGAGCCCATTCGACAGCGAATCAGGCCTTCAGTCACTCTGACTGCCAGACGGACGTTGGCTGGGGCGTCGGTCAACTTTGCATGTTACAACGTCTTCCGAGTGCGGTTAAGCTGCTATACGGGCCGTTTCGCTCGGGCCGCGGCGACGAGAACCCCGTCTGATGAGTGGCTTCCATCCGCTTTCAGGAGCGGGCCGGTTGCCGCTCCGCGAACGCTTCTCTGCCATGCCCGACACTACGGAGTGCCTTGGAGAGCGCAAAGCTGCGCCTGCCGGATGCAAGGACGAAGCTCTAGCTGCCCGAACCGTCGAGGCGTGGCCGAAGTGCGTTCGCCAAGGCGTTGGAGGTGCGCAGCAGCGATGCGAGTGTTCCGCATCTCGCGCGCGACCAGTCAGGTTTAGCTCAATTTCAATTTCCGGATATTGCGCCAGAAATTCAAGAACTAATGTGTTCAGACGCAGTTCACCAAGGCCCACCGGCGCGCTGATTGTCAATCTGCCGACCGGTCGCTGCGTTTGCCCGCGCACGTCGGCGATGGCATCAGCATATTCTTCGAGCACCTGCTTACTGCGCTCGTAAAAACGTCGGCCTTCAGGCCACAGTCCGACCGGGACGCGCAGTCGGTAGACGGTGAACGTCGATTGATTTCCACCAAGCCCGCATACCCCGGAGAAAATGCAAACGATAAATATTGAGTCGATATAAACATATCGAAATTGAATAATTCTCAAGGCGGACAGTCGTCGTTACGCTGTGCGTAATATGCACAGCGAGGACTTATGACCGCCTCTGTTCCAACGTCTTTATCAACGTCGGTGCACTCGCGCCGACGTGTGCTGCGTTCGCTTGCCGCCGCGCCGCTTGCAATGGCGAGTGCGTTGACAGGCGCACGTAACGCCCGTGCGGCAGACGATGTAACCATCGTGCTCGGCGATCAGGCGGGCGGCATGCGCGCGCTCGTCGAAGCGGCGAAGGTACTCGACGGTGCGCCCTACGCGTTCCGATGGGCCAACTTCCAGGGCGCCGCGCCGTTGTTCGAAGCGCAGCGCGCGGGCTCCGTCGATCTCGCGCCGGCGGGCGACCTGCCAGTGCTGGCGGCCGCCGTCGGCGACCCGACGCTGAAAATCGTGGCGACGCGCATCGGTTCGGGCGCTCAACTCGGCATTCTGGTGGCACCGAAATCAACCATCCGCACCATCGCGGATCTGAAAGGCCGCACGGTGTTCGTTTCGTCGGCACGCGGCAGCATTTCGCAGTTTCAGCTATACGGTGCACTCGCGGAAGCCGGACTCACGAAAGACGACGTGACGGTGCGCTTCATCCTGCCCGTGGATGCGTTTGCGGCCTTCGCATCCGGCGCGATCGAAGTGTGGGCGACCTTTGATCCGTACTACGGCATCGCTGTGCAACGTGGCGGCCGCATCCTGCGCGACGGCTCGGGCATCAATAGCGGATTGGGCTTTATCACCGCTTCGGGCGCATCGCTGGCTGATCCGCGCAAGCATGCCGCTATCGCTGACGTGCTCGTTCGCTATCAACGTGCGGGCGACTGGGCGCTCGCGAATCCCGACGCCTACGCGCAAATCTACGCGACGCTCACACGCACGCCGCTCGATGCCGCCAGGCAGATCACGCAGCGCGCGTCGCTCAAGCAGCATTTCGTCACTGACGCCGATATCGCAGCACTGCAAAAAGTAGCGGATCGTGCGCATCAGGATGCGATCCTGCCGCGCCGCATCGACGTGCGCGCGATTTCGGAGACGCATCTTGCCAGCGCATGAACCTGGATTGATCGACGGAGCACGATGACATGTCCACGCAAACACAAACGCTTGAGCTTGCTGGTGTCGCAGAAGAGGGCAAGCGCGACGGACGCGAGCACGGCAAACGCCTCGTCGCGTTGGTGGCCGCGCTCGGCTGGCTCGGCGGCGCGGCCGTCACACGATGGTGGCCCGCGCTTGACGACTGGCCTTATACACGCGAGCTGGCGATTCTCAAGCTGCTGTTGGCGGCATTGTCGCTTGCCATAGGCATCGCGGGTTGGCGTACGAGCAACACCCGAAGCGCGCGCGTCGAAGCATGGCTCAACGGTGCGCCGTGGCTGCTCGCGCTATCCATCGGATTGACCGCATGGGAAGTCGTCACCGCGCAACTCGAATGGCTGCCGCGGCCATTCTTTGCGCCGCCTCAAGCGTTGATCGCCGTTTATGCCGACGACCTCCCACGCCTCGCCGCGAGCGTCGCACATTCGTTCGAATTGCTCGCATATGGGTACGTGCTGGGCGCGCTGACGGGCTTCGTGATCGGCGTGAGCATCGGCTGGTCGAAGGCAGTCGGCTACTGGCTGCATCCTGTGCTGCGGCTGATCGGTCCGCTGCCGGCCACCGCGTGGCTGCCGCTCGCGTTCTTCTTCTTTCCGTCGAGTTTCAGCGCGAGCGTGTTCCTGATCGCGCTGGCGACGGCGTTTCCCGTGGCGGTGCTCACGTGGTCGGGCGTCGCGAGCGTCAATTCCGCGTTCTACGACGTGGCGCGCACGCTCGGCGCGAAGCCGTCGTTTCTGATCCTGCGCGTCGCGATTCCGGCTGCATTGCCGTCTGTGTTCGTCGGGCTGTTCATGGGACTTGGTGCCTCGTTCGCCGTGTTGATCGTCGCGGAAATGATGGGTGTGAAAGCGGGGCTCGGCTGGTATCTGCAATGGGCGCAGGGCTGGGCCGCCTATCCGAACATGTACGCCGCGCTGCTGGTGATGGCGTTGATGTGTTCCGGCCTGATCACCTTGCTGTTCCGCGTTCGTGACCGATTGCTCATCTGGCAAAAAGGAATGCTGAAATGGTAGCCGCTTCTTTGTCTCACACGTCTCACGCGAAGCGGGGCGCGCGCATCGACGTGCGCAACGTCACACATCGGTTTGCGCTGCGCGGTGAAGCGTTGCCGGTGCTCGACGACATCAGCCTGACAATCGACCCCGGCGAATTTGTCGCGCTGCTCGGACCGAGCGGTTGCGGGAAGTCCACCTTGCTGCGGCTCGTGGCGGGTCTCGATGCACCCGCGCAAGGCGTCATTCATGCGGACGGTGAAACCGTCACAGGACCCGATCCGTCGCGCGTGGTCGTGTTCCAGGACCCGACGCTGTTTCCATGGCGTACGGTGCGGGACAACGTGGCGCTTGGTCCGCAGGCTCAGCGTGCGCAGCGCGATGCGGCAAAGCGTATCGATGCCGCGCTCGAACTCGTGGGCCTGTCGGCGTTCGCGAAAGCCTTTCCGCATCAGCTCTCGGGAGGGATGGCGCAGCGCGCGGCGCTCGCGCGCGCTCTCGTCAACGATCCGCAACTTCTCGTGCTCGACGAACCGTTCGGCAAGCTCGACTCGTTGACGCGCATCCGCATGCAGTCCGAGTTGGTACGTCTCTGGCAGGCCGAAAATTTTTCGGTGCTGCTCGTCACGCACGACGTCGAAGAAGCGCTGTTTGTCGCTAACCGGGTGATCGTGCTGAGCGAACGCCCGGCGCGCATCGTCTCGCAAGTGCGCAACGACGCGCCGTATCCGCGCCATCGCGACGACCCCGATCTCGTCAGGTTGCGCCGCGAAGTGCTGGCGCTGCTCGGCCTCGACACCTGAACGGCGCGTAACCAACAACACCATCACTTAGGGGAAATCACGCGATGAAGCATTCAGACGACAACACACCATCGAACGCGGCGCGCCGCACGTGGCTGCGCAACACGGCATGGACAGTGGGCGCTGCGGCTCTCGGCGGCGCGACGTTCGGACTGCCCGGCGTGCGCGCATCCGCCGACGAAGCATTGAAACCGCTCAAACTCTCATGGAATGCGGGCGCCATCTGCACGGCGCCGGTGCCCGTCGCCGTGCAGCAGGGGTTTTTCCGCAAGCATGGCTTGCAGGTCGAACTGATCAACTTCGCGGGTTCGACCGACCAGCTACTCGAAGCGATCGCTACGGGCAAATCCGACGCGGGCGTCGGCATGGCGCTGCGCTGGATCAAGCCGTTGGAGCAGGGATTCGACGTCAAGCTGACGGCGGGCATCCACGGCGGCTGCATGCGCCTGCTCGCGACGCGCGCATCGGGCATCGTCGATCTGCAAGGGTTGAAGGGCCGCACTGTCGGCGTGAGCGACTTGGCGAGCCCGGCAAAGAACTTCTTCGCGGTCTCGCTGAAGAAGATCGGCGTCGATCCCGACAACGACGTGCACTGGCGCCAGTATCCGGCGCCGCTGCTGGGTGAAGCGCTGAAGAAGGGTGAAGTGCACGCGATCGCCGATGGCGACCCGACCATCTGGACATTGCGCGAGGCCGATCATCTGCAGGAAGTGTCGAACAACCTGTGCGGCGAGTATGCGAACCGCGTGTGTTGTGTGCTAGGCGTTCGTGGCTCCCTCGTCCGCAAGGACCGCGCGACGGCTCAGGCGCTGACGCAGGCCTTGCTGGAAGCCACCGAATGGACCGCGAATCATCCCGCCGAGGCCGCGGCGATCTTCGCGCCGAATGCGCCTGGCGCGAACGTCGCGCAACTGACGGAGATGTTGAAGAGCCACACGGATCACCATCATCCCGTGGGCGATGCCTTCAAGAAAGAGATCTCGCTGTACGCCGACGATCTGAAATCCGTAGGCGTGTTGAATTCGGGGACGAACTCGGACCGGTTTGCTACGCGGGTGTTTGCCGACGTATTGGCTTGATGGAGGAACGCAGCGCGCCGGCTTCGGCGTGCTGCGTTTGCGGAGAGTGCGGAAACTGAGCTAAGCGGGAAGGGCTTCTCGCGTCCTGTTCCTCTCTGCGACCGCGTTGCGTACGAGCGGCAGTAGATCACGCCCGTAGGCCAATGCATCCTCGAGCGGATCAAATCCACGAATGAGGAAGGTCGTTACTCCAAGTTTGTGATATTCGACCAGCGCGTCGGAAACCTGTTGCGGTGTGCCGACAAGTGACGTCGAATTTCCCGCTGCCCGCGTGAGTGCGGTGATTCCCGTCCACAGACGCGTGTCGACCACGCTTCCCTTGTCCGCCTCAGCGAGCAATCGCAATGCGCCGACATTCTTCGGCTCCTTTGGCCTGCGCGTGAAATTCGGCGAGGCAGCGACGACACCCTTCGCACGCTCCAGAATCGACTCGGCGCGCGCCCATGCGGCCTCTTCCGTCGCGGCGATGATCGGGCGAAGCGACAGGCTGAAGCGGATGAGCTTTTCCCGTCCATGGCGCGCAGCAGACCGGCGCACCTTCGCTATCGTTTCTTCGACGGCGGCGAGCGATTCGCCCCACAGCGCATACACGTCGGCATGCTTGCCCGCGACCTCGATTGCGGCGTCCGACGAGCCGCCGAAATACACGGGCAAATGCGGCTGCTGCAACGGACGGATCTGCGACTTGTGACCCGCGACACGATAGTAACCGCCTTCGTGATCGAACGGTGTTTCACTCGTCCATGAACGCCTGACGACGTCGAGATATTCGTCCGTGCGCCGATAGCGCTCGTCGTGCGACAGAAAATCGCCGTCGCGCTGCTGCTCGACGTCGTCGCCGCCCGAAATGATATGGACGGCCGTGCGTCCCCCGCTGAAATGATCGAGCGTAGCAAGCTGACGTGCCGCGAGTGTCGGTGCGACGAAGCCCGGACGATGCGCGAGCAGGATGCCGAGGCGCTTTGTCTGTTGCGCGACGAACGAGGCGATCTGAAAGCCGTCGGGCGACGCGCTCGAATGCGCAATCAGCACACGATCAAAGCCGCCATATTCATGCGCTTGCGCCACGGCGGCAATGTACGGCGGATTGACGGCGGGTCCTTTCGGCAAATGAATCTCGCTCGCTTCCTGATGGCTCACATAGCCGATGAATTCGACGCTCATCTGGGTTCGCTCCTCGTGGGTAAAGTGGTGGTGAATGCGGCGCGGCCCAGATTGCCGAGCACGGTGTCATTCTGCGGGGTGTGAATGCGCGCGCACAGCACGTCGCGGTAGTGGCGCTCCAGTGCGTTGTTGCGACTCAGGCCGGGATTGCCGCTCGCTTCGAGTGCGAGTTCGACGACATCGATAGCGTGCTTGCTGACGAGATACTTGATGGTCGGCGCTTCGACAGTGCCGATCTGGCCTGCTGCGCCTGCATCGAGCAGGACGCGGTTGTTGAACAGCAGCGCGTCGATGCGCCCCACCGTCTGCTGAAAACGCTCGAGCGTCGATAGCGGGGCGTTCAGTCCCGATGGCACACGGTGCGCTGTCCACTGCACGAACCAGTCGCGCGCGGCGCGTGCGATGCCGTCGTAGATGGAAGGCAGCAGCACATTCATCCACTGGCTTGTCACCAGGTCCATGCCGTTGGTCGGGCCGGGCGGTTGGAGATCGACGGCCTGCTCGAACGGTACGCGTACGTTATCGAAGATCACTTCATGGCTGCCCGTCGCACGCATGCCGAGATGATTCCACGGTTCGCCAAAACGGATGCCGGGCGTGTCGCGATGAACGAGCCACGTGCCGACTCGCAGCGCCGCTTCGTCCGTGCGCCCCCACACGGCGAACCAGGTCAGGCCGGGACTGCCCGTCGAATACAGCTTGCGGCCGTTCAGTATCCAGTGATCGCCTTCGCTGCGGCCAACCGTGGCCGGCAGGCCGCCACGCGACGGCGAGCCGAGTTCGGGCTCGACGCGCAACGAGTTGATCAGCGCGCCGCGTTCGACGGCATCGCGCGCAACGCGTTCTTTCAGCGCTATCGGCCAGTTCGGATTGGCCTGCAAACGCAGATGATAGAGATATTGCATCACGAGAATCAGCGCCGTTGAAGGTTCGCCGCGTGCGACCGCGCGAATCACCTTGAGCGCTTGTGCAAGTGTGGCCTCGCGTCCGCCGAGCGCACGCGGCACGGTCAGCGAAAGCAGCCCCGCGCGACGCAGACGGGCGAGGTTCTCATGCGGGAAGATCGGGCCGGCGTCGAGCGCGGCGGCGCCTGTGCCGAATTCGGCTGTCAGCGCGGCGAGCCACGCATCGGCTTGCGGACTGTCGAGATCGGCGAGTGCTTCGAGCGCTTCGCCGTCGCGCTCTGCATCAGCAAGCGCGCCTTCGGGTTGACGGCTGGTCATGGTCGGTCGGTTCACTGTGCGGTAAGCGGAAATTGCCGGTCGAAACTCTTCGTGACATCGAGCGGTGTCTTGATCACATCCGCACGGTGATAGAGATCGGCCGTCTTTTGCTGTTCGGCGATGAGGCCATCGTCGATGACGACGGGATGCAGTTGCGCGCGCTGATAGACGGTCATCAACACTTCGGGCGGCAAGCCCGTCACTTTCGATTGCATCGCGGCCACTTCGTCCGGATGCGAGAGCGCCCAGCGCTGGCCGGCCGCGACGCGCTTGAGGAAATCGGCGATTTCGGCATGCTTGTCCTTGATGGACGTTTCCGTCGCAGCCTGGAAGCTAAGGCCAGAAGACAGATTGACGCCATTCGCGATGCTGCGATCGTGATCGCGCTGCTCGGCAAGCGCGACATACGGATCCCACGTGGACCACGCGTCGACGTTACCGGACGCGAGCGCCGCTTTTGCGTCGGCGGGCTGCATAAAGCGCAGCGACACATCCGAGAGCTTGATGCCCGCGCGTTCGAGCGTTGCAATCGCGAGGTAATGGCCGATCGAGCCGCGCGTGGTCGCGATGCGCTTGCCCTTGAGATCGGCGGCCGTTCTGATCGGCGATGCGTAGGGCACGATGATCGCGAGATCGGTCGGCGTCGAGCGCGTTGCGGCGACTGCACGCACTCGGGCGCCCGCCGCGTACGCGAAGATCAGCGGCGCATCGCCGAGGCCGCCGACATCGATTGCCCCCGCATTGAGCGCCTCTCCTAGCGGTTGCGCAGCAGGGAAGTTGAACCATTCGATCTTGTACGGCAAGTCCTTCAACTGGCCTGACGCTTCGAGTATGCCGCGCGTCTGCAACTGCTGGTCGCCGACTTTAAGTGTCGTTTCCGCCAGCGCGGCAGGCGATGCGCTCGCGACGATCGCGCAAATCAGAGGGCCGGAAAATCTTTGCAGAAATCGCTGGAGAAGGAGGGGCATGAGGGAGCGCAGCACGAGGTAGTTGGATAAAAACACACGATACGGTCGGAGGTTTTATAAGGCAAACGCATTGTTCTTCTTTGTTAATATGCGTGAGAGGAAAACGGAAAGCTGGAAATACCGCTTGAGCGTACGGGCGGTTGCAGGCTAATGTCGCTCCATCAATACTTCATTTGAAGTCAAAACCATCCATGAAACTCGATGAAATCGAGGCCTTCGTTGCCGTCGTGCGCAGCCAGTCGCTGAGTCAGGCCGCCGATTCTCTCGCGCTGACGCAACCTGCCGTCACGCGCCGCATCCAGAACTTCGAAGAGGCGCTCGGCGTCGAGCTGCTCGATCGCAATACGAAACCGCTGAAGACGACGCCGATGGGCCGCGTCGTTTTCGAGCAATGCCGTGCCATCGTGCGCGAGGTGGACGCGCTCAGGCATCTGGTCTCGGACGACGCACCACTTGCGGGCGTGTTGCGACTCGGCGTCGCGCAGACGGTCGCCGATGTGGCCATGCTGAAGGCTCTCCATGCGCTGCGCGGTGCGCATCCCGAGTTGCAAGCGCGCGTGTCGACTGGATGGGGCAATCCGCTGCTACAGAGAGTCGATGAAGGAGAGCTGGACGCCGCGATCGTGCTGCTGCCGGCCAACCGTACGTTGCCCGATACGCTAACGGGCGAAACGCTTGGCGAACTGAAGCTGGCTGTTGTCGCGCAAAAGGGCAGCCTGAAGAAGCGCGCGCATACGCTGGCGGAATGCCAATCCTACGGCTGGGTGCTGAATCCCGATGGCTGCGGTTTTCGCGCGGGTTTGCAGCAGGCGCTCGCGTCACAAGGCTACACGTTAAAGCTCAACCTCGAAACGCTCGGCACCGAATTGCAGCTCGGGCTCGTCGCAGATGGCGTTGGCCTGGGGCTGGTTCCGCTGCCGCTGCTGCGCAATAGCTCGCACGCCGCGCAGCTCGACGTGATTCAGATCGCCGACTTCAAACCAGAAATTGCGGTGTGGATAGTACGTTCGCGCGCGTTGGGCAAGCTACAGTCAGCGCTCGGCGTGCTCGCGGAAAGCGTCGAACAAAGCTTCAAGGCGGCACCTCTGTCGCGCGCCGCCTGATCCCCGCTCAGACCACGAAAAAGCCATGCGTGCCGTCGCGATCGAGTTGCGCGACGAGGCCGTATTCCCATTCCAGATAGGCGTTCATCGCTTCGTGCGCATTGTCGGTGCCTTCATACGGACGACGATAGCGATCGATACGCGGCGAAGCGAGCCGGGACTCTCCCGATTCGGTCAGAAAGCCCGCACGTATCCACGCCGATGTGCCGCCCTCCAGCACATGCACGGGCTTACCTGTCAGCGCGGCGACTCCAGGCGCGGCGAACGGTGCGAGCGCGTTGGTCGCGCAGGCGACCACATAGCGTTTTGCGTCGGGCAGCGTGCGCAGATCCTCGGCATCGTTGAACAGACACGAACGCAAGATCCAGTGCGCACCCGGAATATGCTCCTTCACGTGATTGGCGCTCGACGTGACGTCGATCACGACGGTGCCGCTCGATGGATCGGCGAGCAGCGCGGCGAGTTCGTCGGCGGACAGGGCAGGTGTATGCGCGGACTCGGGTTTTGCGCCGCGCCAGGCGCCGCTGTCCGTCAGATCCTGGTCGGCAGCATCATCGATCACATAGACGTCGATGTTCATCTGCGCGAGCCACGAGGCCGTCATGTTGGCGCGTACTCCGTCATCGTCGAACAGCACCACGCGCGCGCCGCGCACGGGCGCGAACATGTCCGTCTCCTGCACGAGCTGGCCGCCCGGCGCGCCCTGAAACCCCGGTGCATGCGCGCGTTCGTATTCGGCTGGCGTGCGCACATCGAAGCGATACGTGGTGCGCGACGGATCGGACGCCCAGCGAGCGGCTTCATCGAGCGTCGTGCGTTGGACGCCCGCACGGTCGGCGAGCGCGCGCGCTGCGGTGCGCGATGCATCGAGGTTCGTCTGATCGAGACCGGCCTCGGCATCGAATCGACGGCTGCTGCCGTGCTCCAGCGTCTGCCCCGCGAGCGTCCAGCCGATAGTGCCGTTGCGCAGCGCCGCGACGGGATTCGGCAGCCCTGCATTGACCAGCGATTGCGTGCCGATGATGCTGCGTGTGCGCCCCGCGCAATTGACGATCACACGCGTCTTAGGGTCCGGCGCGAGTGCCCGCGCGCGCAGCACGAGTTCCGCGCCGGGCACGCTGATGCTGCCGGGAATGTTCATCGTCTGATATTCGTCGAAGCGGCGCGCGTCGAGCACGACGACGTCGTCACCGTTTTCAAGCAAGGCTCCGACCGCCTCGGCGGAAAGCGAAGGCGTATGCCGCTGGGCTTCGACGAATTCGCCGAAAGCCTTGCTCGGCACGTTGACGTCGCGAAACACTTCGCCGCCGGCGCGAATCCATCCGTCGAGTCCGCGCGCCAGCAGCGCGATCTGTGTGTATCCGAGGGACGTGAGCTTGTCCGCGGCGCGCGTCGCAAGTCCTTCGCCTGCATCGAACAGCACGATCGGTACGTCGCGGCGCGGCAAGCGTGTGTACGCATCGAGTTCGATCTTCGACAACGGAAGGTTCGCGGCGAAGAGCGGATGAGCCTGCGCGTGCGGGTCTTCTTCGCGGACATCGAGCAGCGCGATTTCGCGGCGCGCGAGCAGCGCTTCACGCACGTCTTCATATGTGCGGACGGGATATGACGTCATGAAAGATGCGGTTCCTTGCTGAGATCCCACAGGTTGGGGAGTGTGTCGTTCGAGTAGCCTGAAATAAAGGGCTTGGGCCGCTCGCCCCGCGGATAGGTGGAGCGTCGCACCGCGCCGATGTTGGCACCATAAACGTGGATGCTGACGGACGTGCGGTCGTCGTACGCATTGCGCACGCGATGAATGTCGCCGATGGCGGGCGACACCGCTTCGACATCGCCCGCTTCGAGACGCACTTCGGCACCCGCCGCGCGTAGCGCGCCGTCGTTGTTGCGCGCATAGGGTGCCGCAAGTTCCGCGCCGCGCAGCACACCGATGAGTCCCCACACGGTGTGATCGTGAATCGGCGTCTGCTGGCCCGGACCCCACACGAAGCTGACGACGCTGAAGCGTTGCCGCGCATCGGCGTAGAGCAGAAATTGCTGGTAGCGTTCGAGGGACGGCTGCGCGTAGGCATCGGGCAGCCAGTCGTCAACGCGGATCAGTTCGCGCAGCGCAAGCGCGCCCCGATGGAGCAGCCCGGCTTCATCGACGCCGGCATCGACGAGTTCTGCAATCTCTCCGACGAAGTGCCGCAGTTTGTGAATGGCCATCAGTCGAGCAACTCCCGTTCGCTTTCGATCAGCCCTTCATACAGGCTGTCGAATGCATGACGCGCACCGTTTGCGCGGCCGACCTGCTGATGCGTGAGATCTGCCATATCGTGAGGAATCGGCTGCGGCGTGCCTGCCGCTTCCGCGAGCAGTTGCGCATGACACGCGTTGTCGAGCGCGATGTACCACCATGCAGCCGCTTCGACTGTCGGACCCGCTGTCAGGATGCCGTGATTCTTCAGGATCACGGCCTTGCGAGAGCCGAGCGCATCCGCGATGCGCGCGCCTTCCGTCGTATCGAGCACGACGCCGCGAAAATCATCAAACAGCGCGTGGTCTTGGTAGAACGCGCAAGAGTCCTGTGTCAACGGATCGAGCTTGCGGCCGAGCGTCGACCATGCCTTGCCATACAGCGAATGCGTGTGAGCGGCCGCGACGACATCGGGCCGCGCCTCGTGAATCGCAGCATGAATCGCAAATGCAGCCTGATTCACGGGCCCATCGCCGACGACGATCTCGCCGTCGCGATTCACCAGCAGCAGATCCGACACGCGCATGCGGCCGAAGTGCCGGCCCAGCGGATTGACCCAGAAGTGATCGGTCCATTCGGGATCGCGTGCGGTGATATGGCCCGCGAGCCCTTGCGCGAAGCCATATCGTGCGAACAGTCGAAACGCGCCCGCGAGACGTTGCTGGCGATGCAGACGTTCTTCGGCAAGCGAGCGCTGAGGTTCCTGTTCATCGTCGAACCAGAACTTGCGCACGGGCGTGTCGCGCCGCGCGAGCGACGGTCGATCGGCGAGTACGGTGCTCATGATCGCTCCAGTCAGGCGGCGCGGCGTGCGCGGGACGTAAGTTCGCGGGTCGCGGGAATCAGTTCGCGGCCATAGTCGATGGCGTCTTCTAAGGGATCGAAGCCGCGAATCAGGAAGGTCGTGACGCCGAGTTCATGATATTCGGCAAGCGTCTGTGCAACCTGAGCAGGCGTGCCGACAAGTGCCGTTGAATTCGAGCGTCCGCCGATTTCTTTCGCCACGGCGGTCCAGAGACGCTCGTCCGCGCGCACGCCTTCACCTGATGCAGCGAGCAGGCGGCGCGCCCCTTCGCTCTGTTGCGGACCGCCGCGCGAGAAGCCCTGTTCGACACGCAGGCGACGCGTCTCTTCGAGGATGTGTTCTGCGCGCTCCCATGCGGCCTTTTCCGTCGCGGCGAGAATCGGGCGGAACGACACGGAGAAGCGCACGCTGCGGCCATGCTTCGCTGCTTCGGCCCGCACGCGCGTCACCTGTTCGTGGACCTGCTGTTTCGATTCGCCCCACAGCGCGTAGACGTCGGCGTGCTTGCCAGCGACGGCCAGTGCTGGCTCGGATGCGCCGCCGAAATAGATCGGCACATGCGGCGACTGCTTCGGCTTGACCTCGGAGAAGGCCTTTTCCACGCGGTAAAAGCGGCCTTCGTGATCGAACGGCTGATCTTCCGTCCACATGCGACGCAGAATCTGCAGATATTCGTCGGTGCGTGCGTAACGGTCGTCGTGACTCAGGAAGTCGCCGTCGCGCCGTTGATCCTCGTCGCTGCCGCCGGAGATGAAATGCACGGCGAGCCGTCCGCCTGAGAAGTGGTCGAGCGTGGCGATTTGCCGGGCCGCGAGTGTCGGCGCAACAAAGCCCGGACGATGTGCGAGCATGAAATGCACCTTCGATGTCACGCTCGCCGCGTAAGCGATCGTGATCGTCGCATCGGGGCTCGTCGAACTGTGCGGAACCAGGATGCGATCGAAGCCAGCGTTCTCGTGCGCCTGCGCGAAGGCGCGCACATAGTCGGTGTCGATAGCGGGGCCTTGTGGAAGATGCGTTTCCGATACCTTGCGCTGTTGGATCATGCCGATGAATTCGACGCTCATGTTAGCTCCTTGCGGAAATCCGTTTCGATGGAGAAATGCATGCCGCAACAGACGCAGCGATGAACGCGCGTCAGTGGACGAACCCGTCGAGGCTAACACTGCGTTATGCGGGCTCTAAATAGTAAATTCAGATAAACATATAGGATGCGCATGTTGTCCCGCAGCGCGCTTTGGCGTCGAGCGCTTAATGATTTTCATGCAATACCATATCGGTGGAAATTTGATCGGCGGGCGCGCGGGCAGCGTTAGCATGGACAACCTTCCAGATAGTCTCTCGGCTCCTCGAAACAATGTCAGCCAATCCGCCACGCTTCGCTGATGTTTCCGCCCGCAAGCGCCCGGCCGGACACGAGCCGTTGCGCTTAGGCGGATATGCGCAGCTTCGCGGAAGAAATCGTGCCGCGAGTCCGTCGCCTATTGTCGGCTCAGGCGCCCGACCGCTCACGCTCGATCCATACCGACCGGTTCCGTCCTTGAGTGCTGCTGCCTAAGTGCGCGCCACGCTAAAAAGCATTGCATAAATGCTTGTTTGTGGAAGCGCCTTTGGGTGACTAGATTCAATGAACGTAACGAACAGGAGGGCGCGCCATGTCGATGGATCACGCCATCTTCCGCCGATTTGCGGTGGTCCGGCAGCGCACGGATATCGGCTCCAGTCACGCAGCAGCCCCAGGAGAAAGCCCGCATGCTGCCGCCGGCAACGACGCGGAACGGCTCGAACGCATTGCGAATTACGCGCGCGCAGGGTACTTCAATCTGGGATACACGCTAGACATGTTTCATGCACTGGGAGAATTCGCGCCTGAGTGAATGGTGCGTGTCGAATCTCTGTTATGGAGCGCAGGCAATGAACGATATCGTTATCGAGCAGCCGGCCGTCGTCGAGGCCGCGTTGAACTATCTGGTTGCGAACGGCGAAAAGCCCGCCACCTATGCGTACGAGCCGCCCGATGGTGCGCCGTTGCGTAGCGGCGTCTACCGGACGCAGCGCGTGAATGTCAGCAACGCGCGCATAGCGCCGCCGCCGGGTGGTTTGTCGCTCGATCGTAACGGCTTCGAATTACACCATCACGCAAGTGCATTGAACGATTTTTCCGACCCGACGGCGATCGAACGCGTTTATTACCCGGAGTCTGAAACGCTGCTCAAACGGGCGACGGGCGCAAAGCGCACCGTGATTTTCGATCATACGCTGCGCGATGGCCGGACCGAGCGGGCCGACGGGGTGCGCGAACCCGTCAAGTTCATCCACAACGATCAGACTTTCGTGTCGGGCCCGCGCCGCGTGCGCGATCATCTTCCACCGCATGAGGCGGAAGATCTGCTGAAAGGCCGCGTCGCGATCGTCAATCTGTGGCGGCCGATCGGAGGGAGAGTCGAGTCATCCCCGCTCGCAATGTGCGATTCGCGCAGCATCTCGCTCCATGACCTCGTGCCGTCGGACCTCATCTATCGCGACAAGGTCGGCGAGACGTATGCGTTCGTGTTCAACCCGCGGCACCGCTGGTACTATTTTCCGCTTATGTCGCCGGACGAAGTGCTGCTGCTGAAAATCTACGATTCGGCGGGCGGCGATGTCGCGCGGCTGACTGCACACACGGCGTTCGATGATCCGTCCTCGCCGCTTGATGCGCAGCCACGCCGAAGCATCGAACTGCGCGCGCTACTGTTCTTCTGAGCGTTTGCGGAACCGCCGTACGAGTTCAAACTCAGAAGAAGCCGCCCGTGGGCCGAAGCTGACCTGTCAATGGGCTTTGCCCGAGCGGCTTCTCCTTGTTCTCTTCGACGAACTTGCGACGCGTCACGGGCAAGCGCAGGATAAGCCTCGAGGGAGGAAACCGCGGAGTGGTCCGAGGCGACATCCTCGCCCCTGTTAGAGCAAGGCGGCCCACACGGGATGCTCGAAGTGGCCAGGCGCCTGGATGATGCGATGAATTCGGGCGACGATGGGCGAAACTGCCCGGCTAAGGCAGGGCTTGCTGCATTGCCTCCATCTTTTCACTTGCTCATCTGCAAAACCGCCCATTTTCCCTAGGCACCGTGCGTGCGGGTTTTTGCCCGTAATATTCTGTAGGAAATTTTGTTTACAATACGCGCGCCTCCCGGCATATCGCGACGCCTGTCCCGTCGACGACAACCATACAAGGCGCACGACTAACGTTGCCGCCGCGCGTAAGCAGAGACCAGCCGCCTCAGCGACAACGACGAGGCGCCGCGCGTCTATGCGCACACGCACGATCCGTGGCGGCGCCGAAACGAAAAATATCATGCATGACTTAAGCGAAATCGCCCAATGGCTGGAGAGCCACACTATTCACCACGTATCTGACGTTCACGCAACACTGCCGGATCCCACCTTCATTTCAAATGGGCGTCAATTCGTTTCGTTCAGTTCGAACAATTATCTGGCACTGGCGAATCATCCCCGATTGGTGGCTGCCGCCAAGCAGGGACTTGATCGCTATGGCGTCGGTAACTGCGAGTCGCGCCTTCTGGGCGGCGATCTGGAGGTCTACCGCGAACTCGAGGCACGCCTGGGTGCACTCAAGCACAAAAGTGACGCAGTACTGTTCGTGACTGGCTACATGACCAATCTCGGCGTGCTCTCGACGCTGGTCAAAGCCGCTACGCTGGCGCGCTTACACGGCTACCGCCCCAAGACTCGCCGGAAATATGCTTACTACTCGGATGAGTTCAATCACGTCAGCATTCGGGAAGGCATCCAGATGTCCGGCGCACTGCGGCACACCTACCGACACCGCGACCTGAATCATCTGGAGTCCCTCCTGCGGAAGGGGGACCGCACCACACCAATCATCGTCAGCGACGGCGTGTTCAGCATGGAAGGGACGATTACCCCCCTGCCGGACCTGGTGGCGCTGGCCGAACGCTATGGCGCCATCCTGTATATCGATGATGCGCATGCTACCGGCGTACTAGGCGAGCATGGCGGGGGCACCTCGGAACACTTCGGTTGCTACAGCCCCCATATCATCCAGATGGGCACGTTGAGCAAGGCATTTGGCGCCATTGGCGGGTTCGTGGCAGTCGATCGCGATATGGCTGACGTGATCCGGCTTACTAGTTCCGCCTATGGTTTTACCTGCCCGCCGCCGCCGGACCAGGCTAGCGCCCTACTTGCTGCGCTCGACCTGTTGGCCGAAGAGCCGCAACGGCGGCAAAAACTGTGGGACAACCAGCGTTATTTCATCGATCGTATACGCCCGCTCGGATACCAGCTGTTGTCGACCGAGACGGCAATCGTCCCCGTGCTGATCGGCGAGACGGAACTGTGCGCGCGTTACGTCAAGGTGCTGCGTGAAGAAGGTGTCCACGTCGACTCAGTCCAGTTTCCGGCCGTGCCACTCGGACAAGCACGACTGCGTTTCATGATGAATGCTGCACATACCAAGGTGCACATCGATCATGCCATCGCGGTAATGGAAAGCATCGGCGCAAGGGCGGTGTCGTAGCTTTCTCCCGCGGTGCCTTTCCCAATGCCCGATGTGCGCGTTATTGCGGCCGTTTGATCCATGAGATGGTCAACGGCGCAAGCGGGTCGGCTTGGTGCATTCGCCGACGGGACGGCGGCGGCCAAGAGTCAGCGTTCGCTAGCGGCAGGACCCGGGCCATCTACGGCCATTCGCCTGCGCGCGCCTGACGACGTTCGGACGTCGCTGACGTTCCCCACAACGGCCATTCGAATCGGTCCGGTATTCCAATGCAAACGAATAAACGGCTTTCGGAATCTTCCCCCACCGCTTTCGCCAGTCGCCCTTCCTCTAAATAGATACTGCATGTTCCCTGCATACGCAATGTCTAGGTGCTCAAGGTGCGCAATTCGCCAGAGAGTAGCCCCTTCAAAGTCCTCAGGAAGATACCAAGAATAGCAAGGCTGGCGATACAAAGTAGAAGCAAGGCGATGCTATTCGTGATACGACCGGGGTTCACTCTTGCAACTCTGAGAGAGCAGATCGCCGACGCTGAGAGAGGGAAGCTGACAGCCCACCATGCAAGACGAAAGGGACAGCAGGCCGCAAGATAGCGCATTTGTCCAAACAGCACCGCGAGGAAAAACAAAGTCAGCATGTAGAGTGCTTCCGCGAACAGGTCATGACTACCGGTCACCGTGATGTAGGCCGAGTAGCCGACGGCAAAGGGCGCAACGAGAATCATCAATGTCGGTCGCAAGCCGTCCGGCATTGGGTCCTCGAACAACAATCGCGCAAAGATCAGCGTAAAGATTGGCACCGCGAAGAATAGCCCAACCGCGAGTGCGAATACGCCGAGTTCCGAAGTGGCTGGTAGACCGAGCGCGGGCATCGCCAATGGCAGGTCGAGCATGCCAACAACCGGAATAATCCACACAGGAGTAGCGTGGGGCAACTGCTGGCGGCGACTTATCCATCGGCTGACGATGAGCCACGCTAAAAACACCATGCCGACGGCACCCAATACCCACATGCCGAACGCAAGTTCATGGCTTACACGTACCAGAACGATTGGCAGCAGCAGAAGACTGATTGCTACCGTTCCGAACAGACAGCCGGCAATCGGATGCCCAAACTCCGTCTTCACCGCGTGCCAGGCAGTCAGGCATTTCCAACCATATCCAAGAACCAGCGAGACGAAGACCGCTACGGCGACAGCTCCGATGCCATCAGCGATCGAACCCGGCACGCCATACATCTGCGAAGCAGCGCGCCACGCAACAGCGAGTCCAACCAGCCCCATGACCGATCCAAATAGTCCGATCGGCAGGTAGTCGAACGCCTGTCCAGTCTGGGGCGGACGACTTGCGAGCATCTGCATTTCCTGGTCGTTGGTACTCATCCGAGCTCCATGCCAGTGAGCGACGCTGGCAGAACTGATCAAGGTATGGAAACCTTCTTTTACGATGTCGATACTGTGCGCAGGAACTTGCCATAAGGCCGAGATGCGCGCCAGAAACCGGACTTGTGGGCTTATGTCATACGCATCGTGTAGAGGACGCCCAAAATCGGCGCCGTAGTAACTACCCTTGCGTCATGGCTTTCACGACGTCCTGAGTCGTGACCACGGCGTGTGCGAGAAACGCGTAGTTCACAAGTGCTGCCTTATAGCCGTCGCCCCACGTCGGATGGCGCGGCCCCGCCGTGGCGTCGGCGACGACGGTCACTTCGAAACCTTGCTCGATCAGATCGCGTAGATGAGCTTCGACACACATATTAGCTAGCATGCCGCCAAGCACGACTTTCTGTACATTGCGCTTGCGAAGTTGCAGCGTTAGATCGTTGGTCTGTGGACCGAAAACCTTATGTGGGCTCACAACGATAGTTTCGCCATCGTCAATGAATGGCTTGAATTCCTCCAGCCAGTCGGCCCCCGACTTCTGGAACCCGCTCAGGTTCAGCGCGCCCGTTCGCGCGAACGTTCCCGTTTGAAACTCACCCGTCTCAAGCGGCCCATTGAATTGCCACCGAGTGTCGGTTGGGTAAAAATAGTGCGGGGAGATGAAAACACTGAACTTCCCGGCTTTCGCTGCCCTGAAGATTGACAGCATATTTTCGACGGTCTTGTTTTCAGTCACGCTTGCGCCAAGAACGCCCCAATTCTTCCCGTTCGGGCTGAGAACGTCGTTCTGGGGATCAGTGAATACTACCGCAGTATCGGCTGGATCGTAGTTCATAATTCGCTCCTAAAAATGGAGTTGAGACGCCCGCCGAAACTGGCCCCTTGATGCACCTTATTCGCCGTTCATACGCCTCAGGATCGCCATAACGATTATCTGGAAGATGAAATAAGGGACCAGCCACGCCAACAAAGACAACAAGATGACAACACCGGGATTTTGAAATTCGTTCTCAGCATTTTGGTCATTTTCCAGTATGGCCCTTTCAGTCCACCGACGGCGAGCAACCCAAGATACTGGATTCCGCTAATTAGCGCGGCCAACGACCTATGCCAACGTGATTCGACTATTGTAGTAAAGATTTCTGATTGGACAAGCCTATCCCATGTGAATAATGGCTTAATCACCGTCATTCTTCTACTATGAACAGTGATGTCACGATTTTAAAAGAACGTGTCATTCATCGATACGCACTGTGAGGCGTTTGCATCGTGGGGCTAGCGGTGCACGTGCCGGCACGGATATTGCCGATAGTGGCAAACACCCTCGGGTCGATTGCACTCGGCTCGAGGTATCGTCGAACGCTTGGGTGCTGTCTTTGATCGTCGCAAATGGCGAGGCAAAGGTAGAACTGCATTTATAACGCAGCGGTGGCGGGTCCAGTGGCTCGCTTCTCACTCGCCGACGGGACGGCGGCGGCCAAGAGCCAGCGTTCGCTAGCGGCAGGACCCGGCCAACTACGGTCGTTCCTCCGACGCGCAGATCGCCATTCAAGCGTCGGCTTCGCACCCGCCACCAGACCGTCGCGGTTGGAGTCATCTCGACAACATGTCGGCCTTTATGGGAATTTTTTCTGGTGTTGCTGACCCAACCGTCGACGCTGTGAACGACGCACGCCCATGCCCCATCCAGCACCTGCGTCGCAGGATGGTTTACTGCCGCGCCGCTATCCGCACGCGCTCGCCCGCTCTGGTTCGCGCCGACGCGATCGACATGCCCAGGCCGAGCAACGTCAGGCAGACGACGGGCACCAGCATCGGAGCGCTTGCGTTGCCCGCGACCTTTCCTATGTAAGGCATCAGGTTCTGCGCGAAGAAGCCTCCGAGATTGCCAATCGAATTGATCGCCGCGATGCTGGCTGCAGCGCGGGCGCCCGTGAAGTATCGCGGGGGCAGCGACCAGAAGCATGGATAGAGCAGGGGAATGCATGCGCCGCCCAGCACGAGCGCGGCAAATTGCAACGGCAGACCCGGCAGCACGAGACTTAGCGCGAAGCCGATCACGCCGACGCCCGCAACCAACGCCATCGACCTGAGCACCGCACCCTCGCGTTTCAGCTTCGCGGGCAGCCACAGCAGAAGCAGCGCGGAGAGCATCCACGGAATCATGTTGAGCAGGCCATTGAGCGACGAATGCGAGACGCCGCCGCTTTTCAGCAGCGTGGGCAACCAGTACGTCACGCCGTAGAGCGAGGTGGACATCAGCATGTAGCCGCACGCGAACATCAGCACGCGTTTGTCGACGAGCGCCCGCCACGGATGCCCGGCGGCCGCTTGCGCCGGCGCCTCGCGCCGCAGCGCCGCCATCATCAGGGCCTTTTCTTCGTTCGACAGGAACGGGGCGCGTTCGACGGACTCAGGCAGAAAGCGCAACGCAACGAGTGCGACGAGGACAGCAGGTATCCCGGTTGCCACGAACACCCATTGCCAGCCGGCGAGACCCAGATTGCCGTCCAGCGACAACAGCAAGCCGCCCGCGAGTGAGCCGAGCATGTTGGCGAGCGCGCTGCCGAGCGTGAAAAAGCCGAGCATGCGCGTGCGATGACTCTGCGGAAACCAGAGCGTCAAATAGAAGATGACGCCCGGATAGAAGCCAGCTTCGGCGACACCCAGTGCGAACCGGAACACATAGAAGAGTCCCGTTGAATGTGTGAATGCCATCGCCACGGTAATGGCGCCCCAGGTCGCCATGATGCGTGCGAGCCAAAGGCGAGCGCCGAAACGATGCAGCGCAAGCGTGCTCGGCACCTCGAACAGCAGGTAGCCGATAAAGAAGAGCGACGCGCCCAGACCATATGACGCCTCCGACATTCCCAGCGCATGCACCATCTGCAGTTTGGCAAAGCCGACGTTCTGCCGGTCGATAAAGGCGATCAGGAACATCACGATCAACAGCGGCATGAGCCGCCAGGCGACCTTTTTCACGACAGCCTGCTCGGCAAGCATGGTTTGGCTCACAATCAATCTCCGTTCAAAAATTCATATATATGTTTAGGTGAATCTGTTTTCTCGACAATGGGTAGAAACCCGCTGGAACCTAAATTTCAAGGCATACACAGGGTTATCACTGATCTACGGTCGGCCTAGATCATGAAATCATATAGATGAATTGAACGGAGACTACGATGCCTGCCGATGACCGGTTGCCCCGTTACCAGCGTTTGCGCGACGAAATGGTCGCTCTGATCGCGGCTCGCCATTGGCGGCCGGGTGAAGCGATCCCTACCGAGCAGGCGCTCGCCAAAAGCTACGACGTGGCGGTCGGGACGGTCCGCAAGGCCGTCGATCTGCTCGTCGCGGAAGGCCTGCTGGAACGCTTTCAGGGCAGAGGGACGTTCGTGCGCCGCGCGAGCTTCGACAGCTCCCTGTTTCGTTTCTTCCGCTTCCAGACACGGCAAGGCGAACGACGCATTCCAGAGAGCCGCATCTTGCGACGCGAGGTCGTCGATGCGCCGTCGGCTGTCGCCGCGATCTTGCAGATTTCGAGTAGCGCGCGCGTGATCCAGATGACTCGCCTGCGGCTGATCGACGGCGTGCCGATGCTCGCTGAAGAAATCTGGCTGCCCTATGTCCGGTTTGCGGCGTTTGCGCAGATGGACCTGAATGAAGTCGGTGACCTGCTGTATCCCGTGTACGAGGCGCAATGCAATCAGGTCGTAGCGTCCGCCACGGAAACACTGACCGTCGAAGCCATTGGCCCGTTGCATGCACGGCTGTTACGCATCGAGCCGGGTACGCCCGCCGTCGTCATCGAGCGTCTTGCATACGGCTACGACAGACAGCCGCTCGAATGGCGCCGCTCACGCGGGCCTGCCAGCGAATTCATCTATCAGGCCGAGATCCGCTAGGGATCGCGCGCCTTCACAAACACGTTGTTCCCACGCAGGAACGACGACGTAGGAGACTGGAATGTTCAAGTGGTTCAGCCAGATTTCAGGCAATGAACGCCGGACGTTTTGGGCGTGCTTCGGCGGATGGGCGCTTGATTCGCTCGATGTGCAGATGTTCAGCCTCGTGATTCCGGCGATCATCGCCGAGTGGTCGATCAGCCGCACGCAAGCGGGGGCTCGTCAGCGGCGTCACGCTGGTGGCGTCGGCGCTGGGTGGCTGGATCGCGGGGATGATGTCGGACCGGCTGGGGCGCGTAAAGACGCTGCAATGGACGGTCGCGTGTTTTTCCGTGTTCACGTTCCTGTGCGCGTTCGCGCAGAACTATCCACAGTTCCTCGTGCTGAAGACACTGCAGGGGTTCGGCTTTGGCGGAGAATGGGCGGCGGGCGCCGTGCTGATGGCCGAGACCATCCGCAATGAGCATCGCGGCAAGGCGATGGGCAGCGTGCAGAGCGCATGGGCGGTCGGCTGGGGCGCAGCGGTGCTGCTGTATGCGCTGATGTTCTCGCTGCTGCCTGCGGATACCGCGTGGCGCGTGATGTTCGGGGTTGGCATCGTTCCGGCGCTTCTGATTCTGTACGTCCGACGCGGCGTGCAGGAGCCTGCCGCGCCGGCCCGCGCAACGCGCGATGCGCGGGCGCGTCAGCAGCCGACGCCTGGCCTTGTCGTCGGCATCTTTTCTCCGCAAGTGCTGCGCATGACGCTGATCGGCGCACTGCTCGGCGTTGGTGCGCATGGCGGCTACTACGCGCTGATGACCTGGCTGCCAACGTTTCTGAAAAGCGAGCGCCATCTGTCGGTCTTGAGTACGGGCGGCTACCTCGCCGTCGTGATCGTCGCGTTCTTTTCCGGGTGCCTCGTGAGTGCGCAGCTGCTTGATCGCATCGGACGCCGCAAGACCATACTCACGTTTGCGATCTGCTGCGTGATAACGGTGATCGCGTATCTGTTCCTACCGCTCGGCAATACCGCGATGCTGTTCTTCGGCTTTCCGCTAGGCTTTTTTGCAGCGGGCATTCCGGCAAGCATGGGCGCGCTGTTCAACGAGCTGTATCCGCGCGGGATGCGTGGCACTGGCGTCGGGTTTTGCTACAACTTCGGCCGCGTCGTGTCGGCGGGATTTCCGGTGCTCGTCGGGCACATGTCCGCGACCATGTCGCTTGGAACGGCGATCGGCATCGATGCGGGACTCGCATACGCAATTGTCGTTCTGTCAGTGCTGATGCTGCCCGAGACACGCGGCCGCACGCTGGGCGAAGCCACGTTCGAGCCCGAACACACAGGCGCGCTTTCTCACGCGCAAAGGCATTGACGGGCAAGGCATTCGCCGTAGCCGCGCAAGACTGGTGATGAAGGAACGTCCATGATGGAGAAGTCGAGGATAGAGGCGAGCCACCGGCAGGCTGTGTATCGTCCAGCCCACATTGCAGCTGTCGATACTCATGCTCATGTATTCGAGCGCGGCTTGCCGCTCGCCCAAAAGCGTCGCTACGTGCCCGACTACGACGCCACGCTCGACGCATACCTTGCCCAACTGGACACGCACGGCGTATCGCACGGCGTGCTTGTGCAGCCCAGCTTCCTCGGCACCGATTGCAGCTATATGCTCGATGCGTTGCGCCGCGCGCCGCAGCGGCTACGCGGTGTCGCGGTGATCGAGCGTGATTGTCGGATCGACACACTGACGGAGATGGCGAATGCGGGCATTGCAGGGATTCGGCTGAACCTGATCGGACATTCCGATCAGCCGCTCGACAGATGGGTGAGCGCGCAAACGCTCGCCCATGTCCGCGATCTGAAATGGCATGTCGAGGTGCATGCGGAAGCTGCGCGGCTGCAGGGCATCGTCGAGCCGCTTCTGGACGCTGGCATGAATGTCGTCGTCGATCACTTCGGCAGGCCCGATCCGCATATCGGTGTAAAAGACGTAGGCTTTCGCCGTCTTCTTCAACTGGCTGAAACGCGGCGTGTGTGGGTGAAGATATCGGCCGCGTACCGGAATCGACGGCAGCTTCGCCCGGATGACCATGATGCGCAGGAAGCATTTCATTTTCTGAAAGCGGCCTTTGGCGTGCATCGCCTTATGTGGGGCAGCGACTGGCCGCATACGCAGTTTGAAGCAGACGAGGATTTTACTCACGCGCTCGAACTTCTGCGCGCGCTGCTCCCGGTTGAAGAAGAGCGCAGCATTGTCCTGGCAGACACGCCTGCAAGACTTTACAGGTTCGACATTGCGTGATTCAGATCGCGCATTGCAACGGCAGCACTGGCTAAACGGGGTTGCCTAGCCGCGCAGCGGCGATAAGGTCTAAGTGCGACGTACACCGGTCATAGTCATACGCGTCTTCGGAACCGGCGATACGGCTCAGGCATTCTGCCTTTCGGCGTTGCGTCCTCGACGGCTCAACCATGTCCTCGCTTTGAGCAAATGCAGTTATGGCTTTAGGGAGGTGCCGCCGCTGTCCGATGACGTTCGCCGACGGACGTCTCATCCTAAGACATACGACACATGATCAGTAGAGGATCCGGATTGGCGAGCCCTTGAGTAGCGCGCAGGCTTTCTCCGCTGAAGCCTGCATGGTCCAAAGGTCAATGCAAGAATCGGAAAAACTCATCGGCGGAGAAACCTTATATGTTTTTAACCTAGTGCTTATGTGAAAAACTTGGTTTGAGGCGCGAGACCGAATCAATACACTCCGTCCCCCTGACTATTCCAAATATTATTCGGGGAAACAATGAAGCTACAAGCCACTCGCGCACTCATTGCTGTCGTCGCGGCAGCACCAACCTTTGCATGGGCCACCAACGGCTATTTTTCCAACGGCTACGGCGTCGCATCACAGGGCATGGCCGGCGTCGGCATCGGCTTTCCGCAGGACGCCCTTGCCGCTGCGGCCAATCCCGCAGGCATTGCCTTCGTTGGTAACCGCATCGATGGCGGCATCAGTCTCTTCCTGCCAGATCGTGGCGCCAACGTGTCCGGCAACGGTTACGGTGCTAACGGCGACTACGACGGCAATAATCGCTCGATCTTCGTGCTGCCCGAATTCGGCGTTACATATCAGTTTCTGCCGAACGTGTATGCGGGCCTTGCACTGTACGCGAACGGGGGGCTCGACACCGGCTACGCCCATAATCCCTATCAAGCGTTCGGTGCCAAGGGGTCAGCAGGCGTGGATCTCGAACAGATGTTTCTCTCGCCGACAATTGCTTACAAACTGCTCGACCGGCACGCGTTCGGCATCGGCCTGAACGTCGCGTTTCAACGCTTTACGGCAAGCGGGCTGCAGCCGTTCACTGGCATGTCGGTCGCGCCCGGCAACGTAACCGATCAGGGCGCCGACACTTCGGTCGGGGTTGGCGTGCATCTTGGCTATACCGGGGAGATTACGCCGACACTGACCGTCGGCGTGACGTGGGCATCGAAGATTCATGGCCGTTTCGACAAATACAAAGGTCTCTTCGCGGACGGCGGCTCATTCGACATCCCGGAGAACTACGGTCTCGGGTTTTCCTGGAAGGTCACGCCGGCATGGACGGTGGCGGCCGACTTTCAGCGCATTATGTACGGCAACGTGAATTCGATCGCGAATCCGCTCGCCAACCTGTTTGCAGGCAATGCGTTGGGATCGTCCGACGGCCCAGGCTTTGGCTGGCGCAACACGAACGTGATCAAGATCGGCACTAGCTATGATGTATCGAGCCATCTCACGCTCCGGGCAGGCTACAGTCATTCGAGCCAGCCGGTGGCTAGCACGGAAACATTCCTGAATATCCTCGCACCGGGTGTTGTGCAGGATCAGGCGACCCTGGGCGCCACGTGGAAGCCCGATGCGAAAACATCATTCGGCCTCTTCTATGGACATGCGTTCAAGAACACGGTGAACGGCGACAGCTCGATTCCCGCAGCCTTCGGTGGAGGCAATGCGAATGTTCACCTGTCCGAAGACGTGGTGGGCGTCTCGCTCGGCAAGCAATTCTGAGCCTCGCCATTGGGGGCGCCGGCGCCCGCGAGCCGGTGCTGGTTTGCGCGGCCGGTTGCAGTCGGCCCGCAACTTGATTCGGCGCGGCTCTCGCTAACGGCGCATGAGCGGTCCCTTGCTGGGGAAATCATGATATCCGCGCCGACAATGAGTTTGTGTTCGACGGCAGTCTGTTTCGGCGGCTCAATGACCGAAGTTCATCCAACAGACGACCTTCGCGGGCAAAGAGGTTCGGCATTCAGACGTCCGTTGCGCTCTGGAGGCGGCAATTTAAGTCGCGACTACAGCCTGAGTGCCCCCTCAATGGATAGCTGGCGAGCAATGCAGCACATCGCTCCCGCAAGAAAGCATGCAACGCGTTAATCGCCGGCGACAGTTGCGCACGGTGAGCACAAATCAGGTGCAGCGGCGCAGGCTCGCAATACTCCGGGGGAAATAACTCCACCAGTCGACCTGCCTTTAGATCGTCAATGAGGTCCAGCCGCGACTTATAGACGAGTCCTTCCCCGGCTATCGCCCAGCGACGGACGACATCGGCATCGTCGCTGATGCGATTACCCGTGACTGCCACGGTGCGCTCGCCCCCGGGCAGCGTGAAGCGCCAGCGTTCATGTACCTGCTCGCTCCAGACATACCGAAGGCAGTTGTGTCGCCGCAGGTCCTCAACTTTGGCCGGTACGCCATGCAGTTCGAGGTATGACGGCGCGGCACACAATGCACGTCGGTTGTTGTCGACCAGCTTCATGGCCAGAAGAGACGAATCAGGTAGCGCTCCGTAGCGCACGACGGCATCCAGCGGCTGGCGGGTCAGGTCGGCCGCCCTGTCGCTCATTTTCAGGTGCAGCGACAGTCCAGGGTGCAGGTGCTGAAATTCATCCAGCCACGGCACCAGCAGGTTTCGACCAAAGTCAGACGGAGCGGACAGCCGCAGCGGCCCGGTCAGCGCCCCCCGGCTGTTTGCCAGGGCCTGCTCGCCTTGCTCCAACGCACCAATCATGACCCGCGCATGCGGCAGGTATCGCTCCCCGGCGTCCGACAGTTGCATGCTCCGCGTCGAACGAGTGAACAGGCGCGTGTCCAGCGCCTTTTCGAGCCGCTGCACTGACGCACTCGCATGTGCGGGCGCGATATTCAACTGGCGCGCCGCCTCCGAGAAGCTGCCGTAGTCCACCGTGTGCACGAAGATCTGAACGTCATCGAGTCGAATCATTTTCATTGAAATGCTGAAACTGTTTGGGCTGGACGGGTATTTATCGGTATATCGACGAAAGATAACATGGTCTCATACCCCTTGGAGAGCACGTGTATGAGAGCCATCGGCTTCTATCAGAACCATCCCATCAGCCACCCGCAGGCGCTGCAGGACATCGAGTTGCCGACGCCGGAACTGCGCGACCACGATCTGCTGGTGGAAGTGAAAGCGGTATCGGTCAACCCGGTCGATACCAAAATCCGGCGCGGTGGAGATATTCCGGAAGGCGGTGCGCGCATCGCCGGCTGGGACGCGGCGGGAATCGTCCGCGCGACCGGTCCGCTGGCCACCCGCTTCAAGCCGGGCGACCGTGTCTGGTACGCGGGTGACATCAAACGGCCCGGCTGCAACAGCGAACTGCACGCCGTGGACGAACGCATCGTCGGACCCATGCCGACATCACTGGATTTCGCAGAAGCCGCTTCGTTGCCGCTGACCGCGATCACCGCGTGGGAACTGCTGTTCGACCGTCTGCGTGTTCAGGCAGCGGATCCGACCGACAACAACGTGCTGCTCGTCATCGGAGCGGCGGGCGGCGTCGGCTCGATTCTGACCCAACTGGCGCGCGAGTTGACCGGCATGACCGTCATCGGCACGGCCTCGCGGCCGGAAACCCGCGAGTGGGTGCTGGCTCATGGGGCGCATTACGTCCTCGATCACCATCAGCCTTGGGCAACCCAGCTGGCCGCGCTCGGTATCGAGCATGTCACCCATGTTGCCGGGTTAAACAACAGCGCCGCCTATGTGCCTCAGATCGCCGCCGTGCTGCGCCCGGAAGGCCAGTTCGCCCTCATCGACGACCCGGTGGGTCTGGACATCGGTCCGTTCAAGGGGAAATCCATCTCGATTCACTGGGAGCTGATGTTCACCCGTGCGATGTTCGCCACCGACACCCTCGCACGGCAACAAGCGTTGCTGCGCCGCGCGGCGGATCTGGTCGATCTGGGCCGCCTCAAGCACACGCTGACCCGCCGCATTGACGGCATCAACGCCGCAGGTCTGATCGAAGCGCATGAGCTGGTCGAGGCGGGCAACATGATCGGCAAGGTCGTTGTCTCCAACCACTGAACCCTTCTGAGAACGAGCATCAACATGACATCGCAAATCATCAGCACGGCAACGATCAGCTTGGAAGCCGCCCAAGCACTGCTGGCAGAGGCGCGCCGCGCCTGCGCCGCGCGCGGATTTGCCGCGACAATCGCCATTACAGATGCGGGAGGTCACCTGCGCGCTTTCGAGCGCGCGGATACCGCCCCGTTCCTCACCGTTGACGTCGCCATTGACAAGGCATGGACCGCCGCGTCGTTCGGCATGGCCACGCACCAATGGAATCAGTACATGGCCGAGCCCGCCGTTGCCCCGCTGGCACACCATCCGCGGCTGACGCCGGTCGGCGGTGGCGTACCGATCTTCCATGAAGGGCGTCTGGTTGGGGGCATCGGTATTTCTGGCGGAGCATCCCTTCAAGATCATGAGGCCGCTGAGGAAGCACTGCGTAACGCAGGATTTCTGCAATAAACCGTGTGCTACCCATGAGGCGCCGCCGCGGATGACCGGATCACTTCGATAGCTGCCGTCGATGCTGTGGTGGCTCAAGCTCCTGCGCGCCGACAAGGATAGAAGTCGTGCTCGCATTAATTCCAAGCGTGCAACCCTGGGCGCAACTGGTTCCATCGGAAGCGGTAAGGGGGAGGTTAACTGGTAAGCGCTCACGACGCTGTACATCTGTTTGCCTCCGTCCATCACGAGGAACTCCGTCCTGATATCTTTTCCGTCCGGGAAGGTGATGTGCATTCGCACGAGTACCGTCCAGGTTCAGGGTGTACGTGAATGATTCGTTGGTTTTGAAGTCGAACGGTCCCGCACCCCGGGCTCTTGTTCCATTGAGTATCGAAAAGTCTTTTTGCCCGGTAACGATAGGAACGCGGGCGCATGCCGGGATCCGCGGTTCGTCAAATCAACCAACCGCTCAGGATGGGCAGGAGCACTGGGAGGACAAACGCCGACATAGTGCCGTTCATCGCCATGCCCAGTCCCGAGTCGGCGCCTGCTTCTTCGCTGATCTGAAACGCCCTGGCAGTACCTATGCCGTGGGAAGCAACACCCATTGCAAAGCCGCGCACGTCGTCACGCCGCACACCAACGGTATCCAGGACCACGTTGCTCAGCGTCGCACCGGTAATGCCGGTCAGGATGACGATCGCCGCGGTGAGCGAGGGCAAACCACCAATTTTTGCCGAGATCAGCATTGCTACGGCCGTAGTGACCGACTTCGGAGCGACCGACGCGACCGTCACGAACGGACAATGTAGCCAGACACATATCGCAATCGCAGAGGCAACAGCCGCGGCCGAGCCCGCGATCAGCCCGCCAAGCAGCGGCACGAGCGCTCGTCTGAGCCTGGGCATCTGATGGTGTAGCGGAATAGCCAATGCAATGACCGACGGGCCCAGTAGAAAGTGAATCAATTTCGCGCCCGCGAAATATGCGCTGTAGGAGGTGCCTGTCAAATACAGTATTGCGATCATGAGCAACACGGAGATCGCTACCGGGTTGGCCAGGGGATTTTTCCGCGCCAGAGTGTGAAGGCGGCAGGCAACGATGTAGACGCCGACGGTTGCCGTGAGCGCCGGCAGAGGCGACGCGGCCACGATCGCATTGACAGAAACGGACAGTTCACCGATTGACATGGCCCCTCCTCCTTGCGGCGGCAGAATCTGCCTAACCGCGTGGCGCCGTCGCAGCCTTGTGTTGTGATTGCTTTCTGTCGAGCCTCGTCAGCAACATGCCTGTCACTAGCGCAGCAATCGCCATCGAAAGAATCGTGCTGACAACGATGGCAAGGGCGAGTGCGAACAGTTGGCTTTTCAGCTGCGGCGCGAAGACCATGACGCCCACACCTGCGGGTACAAAAAACAGTGAAAGGTGATTCAACAGTCCGCGAGAGACCTGCTCGACGGCAGGCACGACAGAGGGTTTGGCCGAGAGCAGGCAAAGCAATAGCACCATGCCAAGCACGGGTCCGGGAACAGGAGCTCGCGTGACATAGACGATTAACTCGCCGAGACACTGAAACCCAAGGAGGATTGCAAACGATCGCGCGACCCCACTATCTGGCGTCGACGCCTTTGGTGCAGCAGATACGCCGCTCTGCGTCGGTGCCGCCGGGCTGGCTTCTCTGGTGCTCATGTCCATGGACTGTCCTCATTTTGCGGACCGTTCAGGGCCGAATCGAGGTGGTAGCTGTCGTACTCTGTACGGCCATGACGCCCCGACGATCCAGAGGCACGTTACCCGGATCGTCGGCGCGGTGTCGGACGGCCCCATCAGCGGTCAATTACCGAAGAAAAGGTTGCAGTAACTTGCGGGACCAACGCACGAAGATGGCGAGGGCTTCGACACCTGCGGGACGCTGCCGGAAGCCGAGGCGCCAACGGTCGTTCCGCCAACGTCATTGCTGCCCGCCTGCTGGCTTGCCTGTGCAGTGGCGTTGGTCGTCGCGCCGCCAACGTCACTTTGGGCCGCCTGCTGGCTGTCCTGTGCAGCGATCTTCGCTTCGGCGGCCTGAATGTCCGCGGGATACTGGGCATCGAGCGCGTTGGCCGGGTTATAGCCATTCTGCTCAAGCTGGAGAATCTCCGCCTTGACCTGCGCGCGCGTGACCGGCTGCTCCGATTGTGCGAAAGACACGCCCGGCGCAGCGATCGCGGCCGCAAGTGCAACTGCCTGGATAAGCGACTTCATGATGCACCTCCTCATAGTTGTCTATCGGGCACCGCGGCGATACGGGTGCACATAGACGATGTCCAAAAAATCAAAAACGTCCGTTATCAGGAAAGGCCCCGGCTCGGCGTTAATGACGAACATCGGTTCTGGCGGCCAGTCGCGTGCCAGACTGACGCAATTCGCCAGACCGACTCCCAGCAGCACGGCGACGAGTTTGAGCGCAACTACGGGTTTGAACTTGCGCATGCGACCTCCTCACATAAGCACGATCACCATTCCCGGCCGTAGCGTGCTTCGGAAACATCTGGTCAGCGCGCCAGTTTTCTCGAAGTGCTGTCTTGGGCGCATCAACCTCCTCGATACATGGGATCGATGGAGTCGCCCCCGGGAACGCGTTTGCCGGACTGCGACGGGGTCGGCATGCCGCCGTTGACGCCGCCATTGTTCTTGTGAACCACGCTGGCGTGGTGCAACGGCATCGTTTTACCGCTTTGCGTTGCTGTCGCTGCGCTGCCGGAGCGACAAGGTACGTACGCGCCTGCGAAAGCAGGTGCAGCCAGCGATGCTGAGCATGCGACCAAAAGGTACGCGACAGTTTTTGCCACTGCGTGGTAAGACGACTTCATGATGGCCCCCTCATAGTGGTCTATCCGGCACTGCGGCAATACGGGTGCCGACAGACGATAGACGGCAGACGATGGCAAAAAATGAACAACGTGCGCCACGAGGACAAGTCCCAGAGCGGCGCGACGGACGAAAACGACCCGCAGCGGCGATATCGTCACGGCAGGCCGTTCACCACGCGTCATTGACCGTCCGGATCAACCACCATCGGATGTTGGCCAGAACCGGATGACGACGAGCCGCCCAGCGGCGCCCCATATCCCGACGTATCCTGGCCATTTGCGCGCTGCGCGGCGACGCGCGCTTCGGCAGCCTGAATATCCGCGGGATATTGGGCATCGTTTTTGGCAGCAGGGTTATAGCCATTCTGTTCGAGCTGCAGCAACTCTGCCTTGACCTGGTCACGCGTGACCGGCTGATCCGATTGCGCGAAAGACGCCATCGGCGCGGCGATCGCGCCCGCTAGTGCAACTGCCTGGATAAGCCACTTCATGATGCACCCCCTCATGGTTGTCAATCTGGCACTGCGGCAATACGGGCGCCCGTACGCACTGCGTTTTCCGCGCCGGCCGGTTATGGAGACGTACTCACAATAGGCACTCGACAGGAGAAGAAGGCGGGCCAGTTGTGCGGTTATTAACGCCCCCCATGTGTCGAATTATGTTGCGTTATTTCGCCGTGAAACCGTGTCAGTTGTAATTACGTCGATAGTTTGATGTTCGGTATTAAATGTTCCTTTGCTGGAGAATAAATGTTCGGTGTCGTTTTGCGATTGTTCGCCCTGATCCCGTTGTCAGAGTACGTAGCGCGCCCGGTTACAGATGTAGTTCGACGCGGCATACATGGAGCGACCAATATCGCAACTGGCGAGCCGTGCTTGCTGGTACTGCGGGCGGTTGCAACGATCTGCGTGGATCACGAACATTTGTTCGGCCTAAAACAGCACACTTGTCATCGACTTGCTGGCGGACTGCTAGCACAATAGTCTGTAGCTGCCCCTGACTCCCGCCCGGAGGCCTGTTATGGCGTCCTGTTCTCGAACATCAAGTGATTCTGACGCGAGCGAAAATGTCAGGGCCAGAACACCAGTGGGCGTGAGTGAAACGATTCGGGAAATCGTGCGCCGCAGGTTCGCTGAATCCAAAAAATTTTTTGCCGGACCCGTTGCCGTTGCAGCACTCAGTGCTGAACAGAATCTCCTCGTCAAACGCAAGTTATTGCAATCGCTGTCCCGCCGGTCGGTGTATTGGATCGCGCTTTTGTTGGTCGTAAGCCCGTTTTGGTTCGTAGTTGGAGCCTGGACCAAAACGTCGGATATCTATCCATGGTTCCGTGTCGTCTGGATCATGGGACTCTGGGTACTGGCCGCTCCTTTCGCAGCATACTTACTGAAAAAAACAATGATGCTCCCGAAGCACGCCGGCGTCAGCGCGGTCGGGCAGCTACATTGGGCATGGGCTGCATTGGTCATGCTGACATCGTTCTGGTGGGCTGCGGCCAGCTTTGGGCTAATACCACCCACCTACGTGATCGGCGTGATCGTCCATAGCCACCACTTCAGATTTGCCAGGTATGGCTTCATGGAACTGACTATGATCGGCCAGGCAATTACGTTGCTGCTGCTCGCGCCCAGTTTTCGTGCGGCTTTAGGTGCACTGCTGGTCGGCACGATCCCATTCGCATTTGACATGGCGCCGGGGTTTTTTATTCACCGGCCGGGGATGTTTGACTGGTATACGGCTCAACTAATTGGCTATTGCGTCGTCGCCCGGTACATCTGCAACGATCAGCAACTCATATGTGTAAAAGAGGTTGTTCTCGAGGAAGCGCGAGCTCAGGCGGTAGCGGCAATGCTGGAAAAGAACCAGTTTATGGCTGCCGTAAGCCATGACTTGCGCCAGCCTCTCACCACGCTCGGCCTGAAGTTAGGTTTTATCGAGCGATGCGTTAAATCGACCAGCCTGGCCGTAGACGTCTCAATTGCGCAAAGGCAGATGGCTGCGATGGAGGGGATGATTAACGGGGCGCTGGATATCTGCCGCCTCGAGTCCGGCACCTGGAGTGTGGAAATTCAGGAGGTAGCGCTGACTTCCCTTTTACGCGGCATAGTTGCGGATATGCAGCCGCTGGCTGAGGCGAAGGGACTGAGATTACGACTCCATAGTCGCCCTTATCTGGTCCGTACGGATCGGCATGCGTTGGACCGGATCGTCCGGAATATGGTGATCAATGCGGTCCGTTACACGCCTTGCGGGCAGAGGGAAAAGAAGGGACATGTTCTGGTGAGTTGCCAGAGGCGTGGCACGTGCGTAAGGATAAGCGTCTGGGACAACGGGATCGGTATCCCGGAAGGTAGACAGGCGGATATCTTCAAAAGCTATGTCCAGGTCGACAATCCCGAGAGGAATCGCGAAAAAGGGTTCGGACTGGGTCTGGCCATTGTCCAGGGGCTCGCGAACCTTCTTGGTCACAGACTGGATGTGAACTCGGCACCCGGGCGGGGCTCGCGTTTTTCCGTGACGGTCCCCTTCGTGGAACGCATACCGCCGGAGTTGCTCGGCGAGGTTCAAACGGTTGAAGACGGCGAAGCGGACCTGACCGATATGGTCGTGGCGATCATCGAGGACAACAGCGACCTGAGAATCGAAATATCGATGCGCCTGATCGAGCATGGCTGCTACGTCGTGGCGGGGGGATCATCATCCGACGTCATCGAACAGTTGCGCATTGAAGCGTTGGCAAGTGGTCCGCACTTCATCCTCTCAGACTACCGGCTGGAAAACGAGGACGGTATTGCTGCGATTCAGGCGGTCCGCGCTGCTACCGATGCTTCGATCCCGGCGATCCTGTGGTCAGGCGACACCTCGTCAGCTGTGCTCAAAAAAGTTGCCGCCAGTGGCATGAAGCTTTTGTCGAAACCGGTTTCCGAACAGACCTTATTGACCTTACTTGCAGAATATAAGCCAAAAACATTGACCGATGACGGGAGAAAGAGAGGGCAGGCAAACACGAAGCCAGCACAACGGAGCGAAGCTGCACCTGATTGCCGGCCTGTTATGGCTTCCTGTACTCGAACGCCACGTGATTCTGACGGGAGCGAAACGCCGCCCCGGCCCAGAACATCACAGTTAGCGGATGAAAAGGCCCACTCAACCGGGCGCCGCAGATTCGCTGATTTTGTGAATCTTTTTGTGGGACCTGTTGCAGCACTCAGTGCTGAGCAGAATCTCCACGTCAAACGCGAGTTATTGCAATCGCTGTCTCGGCGAGCGCTATGTTGGACCGCGCTGGTTTCGGTCGGAGCCTCGCTGCTGTGCGTGTATGGCTCGTGGATCAAAACGTCGGATAGCTATCTTTGGTTCCGCGTCGGCTGGCCCCTGGGACTGTGGGGGGTGGCGACTCCCATGGCAGCATACTTACTGAAAAAGACCATGGCGCTCCCGAAGCACGCTGGCGTCAGCGCGGTCGAGCAGCTACATTGGGCATGGGCTGCATTGGTCACGCTGACATCGTTCTGGTGGGCAGCGGGTAGCTTTGGGCTAACCCCACCCGATTTCATCTCGCCCCAAACTCGCTACGTCAAATTGGCCAGTTCTGGCTTCCTTGAGTACACGCTAATCAGCCATACATTTACCTTGCTGCTGCTCGCCCCCAGTCTTCGCGCGAATTTGGGTTCATTCGTGCTCGGCGCTATCCCGTTCGGATTTAGCCTTGGACCCCCCCTGTTTATTCACCGGCCATTTATGCTGGTCTTTTATACGGCTCAACTAATTGGCTATTGTTTACTCGCGTTTTTTGTTTTTTACAATGAGAAACACGCATATGTTAAAGAGATTATTCTTGATGAGGCGCGAGAGCGGGCTGAAGCGGCGAAGGCGGAGAAGAGCCTGCTTATCGCTGCGATAAGTCATGACTTGCGCCAGCCTCTCACCACGCTCGGCCTGAAGTTAAGTTTCATTGAGCGGAGCATTGAAGCAACCAGGATGGTCGATGACGTCTCGATGGCGCAAAGGCAGGTGGATACGATGGAAGGGATGATTAACGGGGCGCTGGATATCTGCCGCCTCGAGTCCGGCACCTGGAGTGTGGAAATTCAGGAGGTAGCGCTGACTTCCCTTTTACGCGGCATAGTTGCGGATATGCAGCCGCTGGCTGAGGCGAAGGGACTGAGATTACGACTCCATAGTCGCCCTTATCTGGTCCGTACGGATCGGCATGCGTTGGACCGGATCGTCCGGAATATGGTGATCAATGCGGTCCGTTACACGCCTTGCGGGCAGAGGGAAAAGAAGGGACATGTTCTGGTGAGTTGCCAGAGGCGTGGCACGTGCGTAAGGATAAGCGTCTGGGACAACGGGATCGGTATCCCGGAAGGTAGACAGGCGGATATCTTCAAAAGCTATGTCCAGGTCGACAATCCCGAGAGGAATCGCGAAAAAGGGTTTGGACTGGGTCTGGCCATTGTCCAGGGGCTCGCGAACCTTCTTGGTCACAGACTGGATGTGAACTCGGCACCCGGGCGGGGATCGCGTTTTTCCGTGACGGTCCCCTTCGTGGAACGCATACCGCCGGAGTTGCTCGGCGAGGTTCAAACGGTTGAAGACGGCGAAGCGGACCTGACCGATATGGTCGTGGCGATCATCGAGGACAACAGCGACCTGAGAATCGAAATATCGATGCGCCTGATCGAGCATGGCTGCTACGTCGTGGCGGGGGAATCATCATCCGACGTCATCGAACAGTTGCGCATTGAAGCGTTGGCAAGTGGTCCGCACTTCATCCTCTCAGACTACCGGCTGGAAAACGAGGACGGTATTGCTGCGATTCTGGCGGTCCGCGCTGCTACCGATGCTTCGATCCCGGCGATCCTGTGGTCAGGCGACACCTCGTCAGCTGTGCTCAAAAAAGTTGCCGCCAGTGGCATGAAGCTTTTGTCGAAACCGGTTTCCGAACAGACCTTATTGACCTTGCTTGCAAAACATAAGCCCCAGGAAAATCGGCCGAAGGCGGGTGCTAGTGTTCGCAGCGCAACATAAATCGCGGTATAGCAGAGATCTTCATGACGGTCCCTTGTCTGGCCCGCTTCCACCGCCCAACTCGGCATTGACTCTAAGTGCCGCTTCTACGCGGTTTCTGACTCGAAGTTTGTCGTAGATAACACAGGATACCTGTCTGACATGTCCTTCGCTGACGTTAAGCTCTCTAGCGATCTGTTTCCCCGAGAGGCCACGTGCAATGCAACGCCCCACGTCCCACTCGCGAGGAGAAAGCCCAAGATGGTGCTCATTCCGGCTAGCTGAGGGCGCTTGTGTCGAGCGGGCAAAGCGGAGCAGGACCTCTTCCGGAATCCAGAGTTCACCTCCCAGGATCCTGCTCAGTCCAATGAACATTTTTTTGTGCGCGCCTCCTTTCAACAGAATTCCCCGAACGGCGTAGTCACGCATGCACATGCGCAAAATTTCAACTTCCTGATCGTTCCCGGGAGCGAGTCCTGTGCAGACGACCACGGGAACTTTAGATGGATTTCCGGCCTGGAAATGCTCAAGTGTCGTGGCGCCACGGTTCTCATCATCCAGATTAAGATCCAGGAATACCAGATCGGGGGGAGGTGTCTTGTTGACTTCTTCAAGCGCGCGGGCAAGCGTAAAGACGGGCGTGACGTCGATTGGGGTTGCGCTCAGCTCCGAAGCGTGTGTTTGTAAATATTCGGAAAGAGCGACGCAAAGAAGTTCGTGGTCATCGACCCACAGGATTTTCATGGTCGCTTCTCCTCTTCAGACATCCGAGAAAAGCAATCGATCGCCGCTACGTTTGTCCGCAGCACTACTCTGACAGCGTAGCCAGCGTTGCCGAGCAACGGTCTCTACCCCGCGGGATGTGCCATGTTCGCGCCGTGCGCCGCGGCGGAATTTCACGCGCTTCTCCCTTTGGGGAAAATCGGCGTAGGTAAGTCGTGTTGCGCTGCTCGACCTGGGACGTGCATCCCTGCAAGGAAAAGGCTACTGGTTTTACAGCGTCCGCGATCGCGAATGACATCATAGCAAAGCGCCCAAGGGTGAAACGGTCTTGCGAAGTATAGGCTCGCGAAACTATGCCAGCGATGATGCTTTGCACCATTCTTGCCTTTGGCGTGTCAGTACTGACTTGGGGCGCGTCATGCTGCTTGAGCAACCGAGGCTGGCCAGCGTGGTTTGGGATTGCCGCGACGTACCGCTAACTAGCTCGAACAACAAGACACGTAGCGCGGGCGTTGCCATACCATCCGCTACGCCGCGGCACCCCCGTGTGCACCGGTAACGCATTTTCTACATCATGTGGTGAACGGCAGACAGCGACTGGTCGGCTAGCGTCGATCCTGCCCACATCCGATATGGGTCAATTCGCTGACGAAGCGCGGGGCTTAGAATGGTCGCTGAATGACTGGACTGGCATCAGCAGCCATGCTGATGCTGCTCGATTCGCACGGCGCGAACCGCGGACTGATGAGCGACTGGCCGTCGTCATGGGGCATATTGGCGCAACTATGGGCGAGTAGCGCCCGCACTGCAGCGGCGGGGTGAAAATCCAGTTAGCTCGATGATGGGGGATTTACCCGGATCTGAGACGGGCATCACGCCCGCAAAGGTAACGCGATGATGGCGAAAAGAACATCAAGAACCCTCCCTGTGGCATTCAAAGTCACAGGAAAAAGTCGGGGCATTCAAGCGACCGGCAATCGTGCTCGGTTCGAAGCCGAACTATGAAAACGCTTGCTAACGATATCGATCGCTGTTCCTTCTCCGCTGCATTCATCAACCTGGTGAGCGGACCTCGAACGCTCACCAGGAGATGAAACACGAAATGCTATTGATCGAAGACTTCCATCAACGACTTTAGAAGCCCAAGCCCGGCAACACTTGCGTGCCTTCCGCCGCGACCGAATGCAGGAGCGACGGATCCAGTGCCAGCGACTTCAGGACCGTCGGCGCGACCTGGGTCAAGCTGACGGTTGCTGTGTTCGTGGCCGCCTGGAGCGTCGGATACGAAACGAGCAGACCGACATGGCTATCGTCCGGCGCGTTGCCGCCGTGTTCGGCATCTTTCTTCGTACTGCTCGTATAGATGACGCCCGGATTAGGCTGCACGATGATATCGGGCGTGCGACCTTGCGCCGGATCGCCGAACTTCGCTACCAGTGCGGCGCCGGTTAGGATCGAAGCCTGCGGACCGTCGGCACAGATTCCCGTGGAAGTACACGAGAGATTGGCCTGAAGTGTCGCCACGACCTGAGCCGCTTGCGCTGGGTTACGTAGCCAGATCAGCCCGACATCGTCGGTCTGAGCCATGCCAGTGCCAACGAGCCCAGTGCCATCGTTAAGCGAGCCGCTAGTCGTCGAAAACTGGCCGAATTTGCCGTTCGCATCGAGATAGTTGTTCGCCTCAAGCAGCGCAGTCAGCGTGTCACCGTTTTTGACCAGCTTCGTATGGTCAGACGGCGACTGGCCGTGTTTCGCCGTGACGACGACTACAGTCGACGCGTACAGGTTCTTTGCTTTCAGCTCCGTGACCATCTTACCGATCGCTCCATCGACGTAAGCGATGGCGGCGCTGACTTGCGGACCCGGCGTGAAATTGGCATCCGTGTAGCCACCGCCCGATGCGTTCGTCGCTTTCTGTGCAACGCTCAGCGTTTGGAAGTTTGTGCCGAACACGGTCGGTACACCCGGCGTGGTCGCCCCCGTCGAATCCTTGCCGTCGATCTGATTGAGAATCACCTGCACATGCAGATTGTCAAAAGCTTCTGTGTGCGTGTAGATGTCGGTGTAGTCGCTGTTCGTCGTCGGGTCAATCGAATTGATTTCAGTGCGGGCGAGGTCGTCGACGCCCTTGCCTGACGGCCCGTTGACCCAGTCATAACCCCATGCGTGCTTGTCGGCCCACGCCGTGCGGGCGTTCGCCATCTGTGACTTGACGACTTCGAACAGGGTGTTGGTTTTGATGTAATTGTGAGGATAGACTGGCGTACACACGCCGTTCACCTTCGCGTTCGGGATTGCCTGCGGGTTAAAGCCGCCGCCTCCGTTAAGGTGCGTCAGCGCCCCACCGTTCATCGCGTCGATGCCGGTCGTTTCATCGAACACCACGTTCCATCCCTGCGGGCCTGCGCATTGCGTATCGCTCGGTGCGTAGAGCGTGCGGTCATAGGAGACGTCATAAAAAAGGCCGGCGGTTTTCGGTGATCCGCCGGTTAGCAAAGCAGCTAGGCCTGGGAACGAATCGGAGAGCCCGGGTGTCGACGCACTTGAGTATGTGACGCCGGTTTGCGCAAGTGCCGCGATGTTGGGACAGGTCTTCGCGGCAACGCAGTTGGCGAGGTCCTGCTGATGCATTCCGTCGATACTCACTAGCAGCACGTGCTGCGCGTTCGCTATTCCGCTCGCTACTGCTGGCGTACCTGGATTGCTGTTGTCGTTGCTGCCGCATGCGGCGAGCACTGCGGCGGCGATCAAGCCTGAAGGCAGCGCATAGCGAAAGGGAATGCTCATCAAAGTTCTCCGGACGACATAATTGTTGGTTTAGGGGTGCGCCTGCGTTCGCATACGCGACACGCGAGCGGCCCGCCATTCTGCAGACGGAATAAGTCGTCCACGTTACAGGGGGATTCAACCGGACGATGCCCCTTTTTTGATGTCGGATTAGAGAATCAGAGGGTGATGTGTAGATTGGAGTACCCCCAACCGATGCCCAAACACTCAAGCCGATCACCGACGCTTTCCGAATCAGAGGGGATATCTCGCAGGGTGAGTATGGCCGTGTAGCTTCGGCCGTTCGCAAGCACTGCAGCGCAGATATCCAAATGTCTCCTCGGGCTGCCAAACAGCCATACGATTTGGGCGCACACCACCCAGAAGTCTGCGGCCCTCTGGCCTCAGCGCCGCACCGACAATGATCTACGCCAAACCGTTCAACATAAGAAACGTATACCCCCGTACCCTATTTTAGGGGTAACATAGCACCCTACTGTATTCAGAGGGGCTAGCCGTGAGCCATACGATTCGCGAGAAACAGAAGCTGCTCAACCGCGTTCGCCGCATCAAGGGACAGGTTGACGCCATCGAGCGTGCACTTGAAGAGGAGCGCGGCTGCATGGATGTGCTCCAGCTCATCACCAGCAGCCGTGGCGCGATGAACGGGTTGCTCGCCGTGGTTCTCGAAGACCACATCCGGACGCATCTCGTCGACGCAGAGCCGGACGACGAGCACGGCAGCGGCACCGAGCAGCTGATTGAAGTAGTCCACAGCTACTTCAAGTAAGAGGGAACCATGAGTAACTTTGAAGATGCCGCTTTCGGAGCGGGGCACGATCACGTCTTTCTGGGCGCGGCCCATGAAGACAACGAGCGCAGGACGTGGATGGTCATCGCACTGTGCAGTGCGATGATGGTGACTGAAATTGTTGGCGGAAGCCTGTTCGGCTCGCTGGCGCTCGTCGCCGACGGCCTGCACATGTCGACACACGCCGGCGCAATGCTGATCGCCGCTTTGGCATACACCTACGCGCGCAGACACGCGAGCGATAGCCGCTTCGTATTTGGCACCGGAAAGCTGGGCGACCTGGCGGGTTTTACCAGCGCTATCGTGCTTGCCATGATCGCGCTGCTGATTGGATATGAAGCCATTTCGCGCTTTCTCTCGCCCGTGCCCATCCACTTCGGTCAAGCGATTCCCATCGCGGTGCTCGGCCTGCTGGTGAATCTCGCAAGCGTCTGGCTGCTCAGCGGAAACCATCACGGCCACGATCATGGACATGGGCACAGCCACGGTCACGGGCATGGACATGAAGACGCACACGGTCATGAGGAAGAGGCGCATCGCATCTTCGGTAACGCGGGCGTTTTCGCCGTGTCGGTCTTCGAAGACGGTGTGCCGCCCGTTTTCCGCATCACGCCTGAAATGGCTTCTTCGAGGCTGACCACCGACGCGGTATCAATCACGACGATTCGGCCCGACGGTTCCCGGCAGACCTTCACGTTTGAAGACCGTGGGAGCTTTCTGGAGTCGAAAGATGACATTCCCGAGCCACATGCATTCAGGGCCATTGTCAGCTTGCCCGATGGTGAACACTCAATCGAGTTCGAAGAACACGATCACAGTCACGACGAAGCGCATGCAGCGGCGAATCGCGATCACAATATTCGCTCGGCCTACATTCATGTCATCGCAGACGCGGCAGTTTCCGTGCTCGCGATCATCGGCCTCCTGCTGGCCCGTGCATTCGGCTGGGCCTGGATGGACCCGCTCGCAGGCGTAATCGGCGCCCTGGTAATTGCGAACTGGTCGTGGGGCCTGATGCGCGATACGGGAGGCATTCTGCTCGACATGAATCTGGATAAGCGCATGGCCGAAAACGTTCGTCACGTCATTGAAGACAACGGTGACGCCGTGCTTGACCTACATGTCTGGCGCGTCGGCCCCGGGCACATGAGCGCGGTGGTATCGGTCGTCACCAGTGAAATACAACGCAGCCCGAGCTTCTATCACGCGGCGCTCAAACGTTTTAAGGGGCTGTCACACGTGACGGTAGAAGTGAATCCGACGCGTGCCGGCGCCTGAAACTAAGCGTTGGCAGTCATATCACCGTGCGTCGAGGTATGCGCTTTCGACGGTAAAACCGAGCTATGCATCGGTTGCTTTCTTTCGAACTCGAGAAGAAATTCGGGATTGGAAGAAGCTGACGGACTATCGGCGGCGCCAGATCCTGCATGAGAAATCCCGGCGACGGGCGAAGGTGATACGAGGCGCACCGACGGCCCAAGCGGAATGCTGAAGAGGTGGGTGTGTGGCCTACACCACTTGAGTGTCCGTTCCGCAGCGTCTTGTGGTCCGTTGGCGGGGAACCGGTCAACGGCGGAGGTACGGCCGACCGCTTCAGGCAGTCGGCCATGAACGATCGGCCGTACTTTTCATGCTTGTATATGAACCCCTTTACCCCGTAGCGTGTATTGCGCCTGCCGCGGCGCGAGTCGGTTCAGAGCGGCACCGTTTCTGATGGCACCGCCGGATCCGTCAACGGTCCTCAAACGGCAGGTTCCAGTCCGTGATTGCGTTCGTATTGTCATCGACCGCGGCAAAGTGCACGTGCTCGTTCATCACCCGACCAAACGCGATGCCGAACGCACCGTCTGGCGCCGGATCAATCGGCAGTTGCGCAACGAATTGCCCTTGCGGCGTGAACTCGACGAGTTCACTCGGCTGTGCCGGATCGGGGTTGATCGCGTCGCCGTTTGAGGTGAAGAGATGACCGTTCGGTCCCGACGCTAAACCGAGCGCTCCATGCAGGTGCTTGTTGTCCGCGTAGATCACCACGCCCTTGCCGCCGTCATGCTGTGAGGTGCCCGCACCGAACACTGCGAAGATCGCATTGTCGACGATCGACGCAACGTAGAGCACGTCGCGTAACGGATCGTATACGAGCCCGGCAGGCCCGATCTCCACTGCTGCCGGGTCGCCGCGGAACTGGTAGCCGGATGCGACCTGGATTGCCCTCACGAGATGCACGCCGCTGTCGTCGACCGTGACGTCGAGCCGCACAACGGTTCCGTTCAGCACGTTCGAGACGAACACTTTCGCGCGATCGCCCTGGTCGAAGACCGTCATACCCCATGGTCCATCGATCTTCGCGGCGGTCGTCCACTGCGCGATCATGTTGCCGCTGCGGTTCACGATGATCAGCGAGCCGGGTTTGATCGTGTGGAACGTGCCGTCAGTAGTGGGGGTGTTACCGACCAGCACGAAGCCGCCGCGCAGCACATTGAGCGCCATGGTGAGGCCAAGCCCGGGGGGGCCCTGGAAGAATGTCGTGGCTTGCTTCGCGCCCGGCACGATCTTGACGATGGTAGTGCCGGTGCCCTGCACGTTCTGCGCATTGTTGAAGTTAGACACCAGCAGGTCGCCCGGCGCGATGGTGCCGTAGTTGGGAAAACCGGCCGGCACGAACGCGACGCCATACGGATTGAGGTCACCATTGGCCGGCACGGTGGTCGATGTGACTGAGGGTGGCGGCAGCAATGGGACCGAATCTTCGGCGTACGCAAAGTTTGCTGCGCCGAGCGCGACGCCGATGCCGCACAGCGCGAGCAGCAGACGGCGCCACGGGTGGCCGCGCGCGCTGCCCGCGGGACGGCCCGAACCGGCAGTACTTCGCGCGAGCATAGGCTGCGTTGCTTGCGCGGGGTTGGCAGGCGCCGCAAGACGCGGAGCCAGGTGTGTGATGACAGTTTTCATGACTCGACTCTCCACGAAAGCTGCGGCAGCCTCCATCCACGTACGCGCGAACGCCCTATGGGTGGTGTGCTGGCTGTCGCGAGCGATCCCGCCTGATGCGTTGCATTTGCGCCACGGCGAGCGCGCGAATGCCCCTCACCGGCGGCGGGTGATGCATCAGGCGATACAGAGGCGGCGTTGTGGCAAGGTGCGCGGCAACACCGATCTTGCCGGCACGACCGGTCCGGCAGTCACGGCGGCCCGGCCGCGAGACGAAGGGGACCGCACGTACGCACTAAACGGCTGCGCGCGGCAAATATTCCGGCGATAGCAGTCGAAATGCGCTTGCCGACGCCTCGGCTCAGCCGCCTTGCTCCTGACGACCTGGACAGGACGAGGCGGCACCGCTTGACGCCGATGGCCCGCAGCGACGCTTGGCAGCGGCGGGAACGAGTATTCGCATTGCATTCGCGGTGCGCGAGTCGGCCTTCGTTCGAGCGTCTCTGTTCGTCAAAGGCAAATTGCGACGAGGCGCTGGCAGACGAGCAGGAGCTTAGCCAGCGACGATGCGCCAAACTTCAGGTCGCATTGCCGGCATGACGCACGCCATTTCCAGGCAGAAAATCAAGCAGGCCGTTCGGCGGAACACTTAGGCTTTTATTGCGCGTCACGCGATGTGTTCGCTTGCGAACACATCCAGATCGAATGCGTCCATGCTGTGATCCATTGTCGGGCTAGCGATGTGAGACTATGTGCTCTCCCACGCTGGCCACGCTGCCTGCGATAAAAAAGTCGACCGTAGGAGACGCGCATTTCATTGGGAATCCTTTGGGGGTTTCTACCATTAACTCGACCATATGAGGATTTCGATGACACTGAACGTGGACGGCACGGCTGGCGTGCCGGATGAGATCGTTACGACGCCGACCGATGAGTCAATCCAGGAGCCCAATGCGTCAGGGGACGTTGCGGATCTGGCGGTAGCTGAGTCAGCCGACGTTGCAGATGAGGCGGTAGCTGAGTCAGCCGAGGTTGCAGATGCGGCGGTAGCTGAGTCGGGCGACGTTGCGGATCTGGCGGAAGCTCAGTCAGGCGACGTTGCAGAAGTTGCGCAAGCTGGGTCAAGCGACGGTGCAGCTGTGGCGGAAGTTGGATCAGGCGACGCCGTTGATGCGCAGGTAGCTGAAAGTGCGGGGGCGGATGCAGGCGCACCCGCTGATGAGAGCCCAGCGGCCGATCCAGTAGATCCGGCCGTCGATCAAGACGGCGAAGTCAACGAGGATTGACGATCGGCACTCCGGGCGATCCTTGTACCGCCCCGTTTCGCACCCGGCACCGGGAGTTGCGTAACCGGTGCCGGAGCCACAGCCGGGGACTTATCGCGCCACGGACGGCGGCACGATCGGTGCGGGAGGCATAAGACTGCAAGCGGCCAACAGGGGACCTTCGATCACGCTTGCACAGGGACGTTCGAGCGTCGGCTATACCCCGAGCAACGAGCGTTAACGTTGGATGATGAGCATCAACGGAAGGCAACAATAGGGCCGACTTTTGGGCCGCCCTATTGGCCACCTTCAGAGCGCACGATACGGTTTGAACGCCTCTCGCAACTCAGGAAACATCCCGTCAGGTCGAGTTCAACGGTCGTCGCTATCGCGACCCGTAGACGCCGGCCGAGGTGGGTTGACGGTGTTGGCGGCACCCGTCAACACCCAGGCTCGCTGGCTAGGCGCGAACCGAGGTGCCAGCAAACCGTCATTGATTTCGCGCGTCACGGCAAAGCGACGGAACGAAGTCGCTGGTAAGAATAGGCGGGAATTGTCCGCGAATCCATCACTGGCGGTATCGACGTCTCCCTCTCTTGCGGATATGACGCCGTCGCCATTGGTATCGACCCGTCTGACTTCGGCCACATAGGCGTCGTACAGGCGCTGCGGGAAAGGCGTGCCATGCTCGAACGATGCCAATCGCACATAGGTGTCCAGGTAGATTTCGTGAGCCAGCCCGCTCGGGATGAAGCGTTGGCGGTATTCCCGCTGGTTATCGACATCCGCATCGAAGCGGTCGGGGTCGCGCGGACCCGCACCACCGAGCGGAGCCGCATTGTTCGGATCGTCACCATAGTCGATCGGACTGTTCTTCACGCCTGCCGGTCCCGAGCCCGGAATCAATGACGACAGCGCGCCAAGTTTGCCCGCCTCAAAGGTACCGGGGATACCGCCGGTAAAAGGCAACTCGTAGGGTGGATGGGTCCAGTTGGTCGTGTAGTTGAATTCCCAGTAACCATGACAATCCGACTGCTGCATGCAGTTGACCGCCCCCATGCTCAGCTGGATCGGCACGATATTGGTCTGGCGGTCAGGGAAGTGGTCGTTAGCGTCGGGCAAGTGCGGTTCCTTGCCATCCATTGTGAACAGCCGACCTGGGAGGTTGTTATGGCTGCCCATCGCCTGCAAGGCCGCCGCATCCGCGCTTGTCATCGTGCCGAACTGCGCGTGTCCGTCGGGTCGGGGCGGTGCGATATCCGGCACGCGCAAATCGTGGATCATCCAGCCCTCGTACCAGCCGCTTTCGTTGTTGATCACAAACAGATTGGAGAGGTCGGTAAAGACATCGATAAAGGCGCGAACGTTGTTCGGATCAGTGGGCAGCCCAGGTTTCGGTTCGACCACGAGACGCACCGCACCGATGGTTGGCAATCCGCAGTCGGCGCCGGTTGCCGTCAGCATCGCCTTGTCGTTGATGCCCGGGAATCGTGCGGTGAACGGATTGGGTTCGAATCCTGTCGTGGACAGCAGGTAATACTGGAATAGCTGGCTCGGTTTGTCGGCCTCGGCAAAGGCCTGAATGGGCAAATAGGAATGGGGCCGCTCGGCCATTCTTTGGAGAATGTCCTGCAGCGGATCCGGCAGGTTCGCGATGTCGCCGCGCTGATGAACCAGCGCGCCGTCGGCGGCAGCGTTCGGATTCGGATGGCAAGGTGCCGGCGGCTGTTCCGCGCATGCCTGGCCTGCGGCCAACGCGGCGATGAACGCGGCAACGGACAGGCTGGCAGCACGAGAACCCAGCGGCCTGAAGCTGGGGGGCTTGAATAACGATTTCATGATTCCTCCTCGAGTTGACCCGCTTAGACGGACAGATCTGCAGTTAGCTAATGATGTGTGGCTTGACCTCCATTGAAAGTGACTGGCAGTGTGGAGATGGTCGGGGCAGCGGGTCGCCCGTCACGGAGCGTGACGCTGCCTCGCGGTAGGCAAGCCGCGATTCGATGTGGCTGGATGAAATCGGCAAATCGGATGCCGTGAGATACGTGTGGAATAAACGGGTTGGAGGAAGAGATATTCCGGGCGCTGCTAAGAATGCGGCAACTGCGTCGTCATCGCGTCGGGACTATTTGGCTATGTATGGGCGCGCTCCTCCTGCCATCGTGTGCCTGGCTTTACAGCGCGGACGCCAAGTCAGTGGCTCCTGTGCGCCGTGACCGTTTTGGGGCAACCCGGCCATCCATTGCGTCCCTGTGGTATTTCGAAGTGTGAAGCTCGATGACGCCATTCAAATGGCCGTAAAAATTTGAACGTTGTGCAAAAAATAATGAGCAGGCAACAACACAGCGGAGCAACGCGCAATCTGCACGGCTGAACGGATTGCCGCAGCAGCGGCGGACACTATTTTTTTTCGATGTAATTGGCCTTAGCGCGGTTTGGGTCCTTGGAAAGAACTGTTGGTCCACGTGTCAGTGTGAAGCCGCCGGTGCACGCACGAGCGAACGCATAGGACAGTGTCCTCGCGGTCGAAGTGGCGCGATTGAACAAACGCTGTTGTCTATGCAACGTGACGGCGAACCATTCCTTGTCCATTACCAAACTTGGCGCGTCCCGCATTCCAGGAAGCGGAGGTGTCGCGGAAGCAAAGATGTTCCGGAAGCGCCAAATTCAGGGTTCACCGATGCCCGACCATTTCGGACCCACGACCCGTGCCGTGGAGCACTGAGGTCATCAATGGCTCCGCAGATCCATCTGTCAGCGCGATCGGTGCGCCTGATCGCCGACTGGGGGCATACCCCGGGTAAGACGGGTTTTTTGGAATTCAGCTTGCATCGACATTTTTTTTCAGCATCCTGTCTAGACAAGATGCGATGCGAAGGGAGTCGCACGCTCATTCCGGAGTTTCCGCAATCACAGGAGAGTCGAGATGCACGCGAAGTACAGCAGGTTGGCGAAGGGATTGATCGGTGCTGCAGTCGGTGCCGCCATGCTCTGCGGCGGTGTCGCCCAGGCAAAAGAATGGAAAACGGTGACGATCGCGCTCGAAGGGGGCTACGCGCCCTGGAACCTGACGCTACCGGGCGGCAAGCTGGGCGGTTTCGAGCCTGAGCTGGTCGCGAACCTGTGCGCTCGCGCGCAGCTGCAGTGCAATCTCGTGGCGCAGGACTGGGACGGCATGATTCCGGGCCTTCAGGCCGGCAAGTTCGATGTGCTGATGGACGCGATCTCGATCACGCCCGAACGCGAGAAGATCATTGCATTCTCGAAGCCCTATGCGGCGACGCCCGCGACCTTCGCTGTGACCGACACGAAGATCGTGCCGAAGACGGCCGCCAGCGCCCCCCCGCTGAAGCTCGATAATGACGCGCGCTCCCAAGCCCCCGCTGTGGACGCGCTGCGCACCGCGTTCAAGGGCAAGACGATCGGCATCCAGTCAGGCACGGTCTATACACGCTTCATCAACGAGAACTTCAAGGATGTCGCGTCGATCCGCGTGTACAAGACTTCGCCGGAGCGCGATCTCGACCTGGCCAACGGCCGCATCGACGCCTCGTTTGACGACGTGACCTACTACGCCGCCAATGCCGACAAGAAGGAAGCGTCCTCCACGGTGACGGTCGGCCCGAAGATCGGCGGCCCGATCTGGGGGCCGGGCGAAGGGCTCGCTTTCCGCAAGCAGGACGCCGACCTCAAGGCGAAGTTCGACACGGCGATTGCTGCCGCGCTTGCCGACGGCACGGTGAAGAAGCTCTCGCAGAAGTGGTTCAAGACCGACGTGACACCCTGAGCGGCGCCTACAGACTGGCCGCGCAGCACCTGGTCGAGGGCGCACGGCCCCGTTCGCAAGCTTGCGTGGGGTAGAAAATGTCTCTGTTCGAAACGCTTGGATTTGGGCCCGATGGCTGGGCCGGCGTGCTGTTGCTCGGTGCGCTCATGACTGTTGTGCTGACGCTCGCTGCGCTGGCGATCGGTGCCGTATTCGGCGCGCTCATCGCCGCCGCGAAGCTCTCGCGCTATCGCACGGTGCGCGTGATCGGTGACTGCTACACCACCGTCTTTCGCGGCGTGCCTGAGTTGCTCGTCATCTATCTGTTCTACTTCGGCGGCTCGACGCTGGTTTCGTCGATCGGCCAGTGGTTCGGCGCGGACGGCTTCATCGGCGTGCCGCCTTTTGCAATCGGTGCGTTCGCGGTAGGCATGATTTCCGGCGCTTACCAGGCCGAGGTGTATCGCGCTGCGGTATTGGCCGTCTCGCGCGGCGAACTGGAAGCGGCGCGGGCGATCGGCATGCCTACGCTCACCATGGCGCGCCGCATCCTGATTCCCCAGGTACTGCGATTCGCTCTCCCTGGCATCGGAAACGTCTGGCAACTGAGCCTCAAGGATTCCGCACTGATTTCCGTCACCGGACTGGCCGAACTGCTGCGCGCAAGCCAGGTGGCCGCCGGTTCCACACACCAGTACTTCCTTCGTGGTGGGCGGGGCTCTCTATCTCGTGATGACGGGCGTGTCGAACCGCGTTTTCGGCCGCGCGGAAGCAATCGTCGCAAGGTCCTTCAAGCGCAATTTCGCACGTAACTGACACCACGGCGCCCCCATCATGCATATCGATTTCGACTTCCTTCTCGACACGATGCGCCAGTTGATCGCGGCTGTCCCGATCACGCTGGGCCTGTTCTTCGCGTCGCTGGTGCTGGGCGGCCTGCTCTCGCTCGTGATCGTGACGATGCGCGTGTCGCCGCACTGGTTGCCCAACCGTTTCGCGCGTGCCTACATTCTGGTGTTTCGCGGCTCGCCGCTGCTGATCCAGATGTTTCTCGTGTACTACGGACTCGGCCAGTTCGGTGTGATCCGCGAGAGTTTCCTGTGGCCGGTGCTGCGCGAGCCGTACATCTGCGCCGTGCTGTCACTGGCACTGTGCACGGCGGGCTACACCGCCGAAATCATCCGCGGCGGGCTGATGGCCGTGCCGGTGGGGCAGATCGAGGCGGGCTGTGCGATCGGTCTGTCGGGCTTCGCGCTGCTGCGTCGGGTGATCGGGCCGATCGCGCTGCGCCAGTGCCTGCCCGCCTATTCGACCGAGGCCGTATTGCTCGTGAAGTCGACGGCGCTGGCGAGCCTCGTCACCGTGTGGGAAGTGACCGGCGTCGCGCAGCAGATCATCCAGCAGACCTACCGCACGACCGAGGTCTTCACCTGCGCCGCGCTGATTTACCTGTTCCTCAATTTCGTCGTTGTGCGGATCCTCGGACTCCTCGAACGCCGCCTCTCGCACCATTTGCGCCCCGCGCCGTCGGTCGTCCGCCGCCCCGCAGCGAAACTCGAAACCCATCGCGCAGCCTCGTGAGCGGCCGCCCCATCCGGAGAAACTTATGAATGCAGCTGCACCGGTCGCCCTTTCCGTGAGAAACATCCACAAGTCCTTCGGTGACCATCATGTCCTCAAGGGCATTTCGCTCGACGCCCATGAAGGCGACGTGATTTCCATTCTCGGCGCGAGCGGCTCGGGCAAGAGCACCTTCCTGCGCTGCCTGAACCTGCTTGAGATTCCGGACGATGGCTCGGTTGCGCTCGGCGGCGAGGAGCTCAAAATGAAGCGCCGCCGCGACGGCAAGCTGCACCCGGACGACCGCCGCCAGGTGGACCGCGTGCGTTCGCAGCTCGGTATGGTGTTCCAGAACTTCAACCTGTGGTCTCACATGACCGTGATCGAGAACCTGATCGAAGGTCCGATGCGGGTGCAAAAGCGCAGCCGCGCGGAGGCCGTCGAGGAGGCCGAGGCGCTGCTCGCCAAGGTGGGGCTCGCGGACAAGCGCGGCCACTACCCGGCCCACCTCTCGGGCGGCCAGCAGCAGCGCGTGGCGATTGCACGGGCGCTCGCCATGCATCCGAAGGTAATGCTGTTCGACGAGCCCACCTCGGCGCTCGACCCGGAACTGGTCGGCGAAGTGCTGCGCGTGATGCGCGCGCTGGCCGACGAAGGTCGCACGATGCTCGTGGTGACACACGAAATGGGATTCGCCAGGCACGTGTCCAATCGCGTGATGTTTCTGCATCAGGGCCAGGTGGACTCGGACGGCACGCCCGAGGAGGTCTTCGGCGATCTGAAATCGCAGCGTTTCCGCCAATTCGTGTCGAGCCATGAAGACCGCAACACCCAATAATCCACCGGCAGGCCGCGTTATGTCAGTTACCCGTTCCGAGCAGCCTCTCGACTGGCGCGACGTTTGCGCAGTCGCGGCGGGCGCCACGCTCGAGCTTTCCGCGCACGCGCGTGCACGGATCCGTGCCGCTCGCGAACTCATCGATCAGATCGTTGCGCGCGGCATTCGCGCGTATGGCGTGAATACGGGCGTGGGCGCGCTGTGCGATGTGGTGGTGTCGCCAGCCGAGCAGCACGATCTGTCGCACAACATCCTGATGAGCCACGCGGTGGGCGTTGGTGCGCCGCTCGGCGCCGAGGAGACGCGCGCGATCATGGCGGCCGCCATCAACAACTACGCGCATGGACACTCGGGTGTGCGTATTGAAGTCGTCGAGCGTCTGCTCGCGCTGCTCGAAGCGGACTGCCTGCCCGAGGTGCCCGCCTTTGGCTCCGTCGGCTACCTGAGCCACATGGCGCACATCGCGCTGGTCTGCGTGGGTGCGGGGCACGTGAAGTGGCGCGGCGAACGCATGAGCGGCGCCGAGGCGCTGCGGCGGCTCGGGTTCGAACCCCTGTCGCTCGTAGCGAAAGAGGGTTTGAGCCTCGTGAACGGCACGCCCTGCGTGACCGGCCTCGCGGCACTTGCACTCCGGCGCGCGCAGCGGCTGCTAGACTGGGCCGATGTGGTGTCCGCTATGAGCTTCGAAAATCTTGGCGGACAGATGGCGGCCTTCGACGCGGGAGCGCTGGCGTTTCGCGTATCGCCCGGGCTTGCCCAGGTGGGCGCGCGTATGCGGGCGGCGCTTGCCGGTAGCGGCTTGTTGGGGGCGTCGATCGGACGTCGCACGCAGGATCCGCTCAGCATGCGCACGATTCCGCACGTTCACGGCGCGGCGCGCGACGTACTGGCCGCCACGGCGGAAGTGGTGAATCGCGAGCTGGCCTCGACGACCGACAATCCGATCGTCGCGGGTACACCGCAAGAGCCTCAGGTGTATTCGCAGGCGCATGCAGTGGGCGCTTCGATCGCGCTCGCCATGGACAGTCTCGCCGCCGCGCTGGCTCAGGTCGCCGCGATGGCCGAACGCCGTCTCGATCGGCTCGTGAATCCACTGGTGAGCGGCTTGCCCGCCTTCCTGGCGCAAGCAAGCGGCACGCGCTCGGGCTTCATGATTGCGCAGTACACGGCAGCCTCGCTGGTTGCCCAGAACCGGCGCGAGGCCGCGCCCGCAAGCCTCGATGGTGGCGTGACCTCGGGGCTGCAGGAGGATCATCTCTGCCACGCGACGCCGGCTGCGCTCAAGGCGCTCGCGGTGCTCGAAAACAGCAGCCGCATCCTCGGCATCGAGCTGCTCGCGGCGGTGCAGGCGTACGACCTGCAGCCGGTCAAGGCCGAGCGCGCGCCATACACCGAGGGGCTGCACGCACAAATTCGCGCCATTGTGCCGACCTATCGCGATGACCGCCCGCTTGCCGACGATATGACGCTGGCCTTCCGCATGATCGCCGATCGCGATCCGCCGCCGGTGCCCGACCCGGTGCCCGCGAGGTCGGCGCCTGTCCTGTGGACGGCCGCGGCGATGGAGCCCGCGGCGCGCAGTACCGCGCAGCCCGCCAACGACGCCATGCCTGGCGCAGTGGGCAGTTGAGGCACTCGAGTGGACTCGAGCGAGGTGTTGCACAGCGCCAGCAAGAAATAGATCATGTTGGGAAAATGACGCGCATGAACTCTACCGTGCAGGCAGTGGAAGAAACAGGACGGACGCAGCGCAAGCTTGCGCCCGCATATGAGCAGATCAAGCGCTACGTGATAGAGCGCATCGCGAACGGCACGTGGAAGCCGGGGGACGCGATTCCTTCGGAGACCATGCTCGTCAAGGAATTCGGGGTGGCTCGCATGACGGTCTCCCGCGCCTTGCGCGAATTGACCACCGAGCGCGTCCTGACGCGCGTGCAGGGCTGGGGCACCTTTGTGGCGCCGCGCGAGTATGAGTCCACGGTGCTCGAAATCCGCAATATCGCCGATGAGATTGCCTCGCGAGGCCATCGACACGCCGCGCGCGTGATCAGGCTCGAGACGAGCAACCTGCAGACGGCGATCAGCGAACTCGATCTCGCCAGCGGTCCGGTGTTCCACTCCACCATCGTGCATCTGGAGGAGGGGGAGCCGATCCAGTATGAAGACCGCTACGTCAATCCAAAGGTGTTCCCGCACTATCTGGAGCGGGATTTCTCGTTGGAAACCCCCAATCGTTACATGGTGCGGCTGGCACCGATCCAGCGCGCGGAATTCCGCATCTATGCGCACAAGCCCGACGCGCAGATCCGCCGGCAACTGGAGATGGACATTGGTGAGCCCTGCCTCATGGTGTGGCGGCGCACATGGGTGGGTGAGGCGGTCGCGACAGCGGTCAGGCTATGGCATCCCGCGTCACGCTTTCATTTGGCTGGACATGTATGAAGCGAGTGGGCTCGTGGACCCCCAAGTGCTTGTTGATCCGGAAGGGGGAAGTACACGAGCGCCATTCGAACTTCGACACCATATCGAGGCCGATACGCGAGGCCTCCTGCAAATCCGACGCAGCGCCGCTCGACGCTTCTGCGAACATCAGGATCTCCGCGTTGCGTCCGCCGAGCAGCACCTCGACTTCGTTGCGGATTTCCGTCTCGCGGTACAGGTGCTTATCCTGCGCCTTTGTGATCAGCGCGACGCCAAGCGCGCAGCCACGCGGCATGATCGTCACCTGCTCGAGCACGCCGGTGCCAGGCGGCGCGGCGACCAGACCGTGACCCCGCCTCATGCACCGCGATGCGCTTGCGCTCGTCTTCGGTAAGCGGGTTCGGCGACGATCCGGTTTGACGCATTTAACGCGTCAAAAAAGCTTGCATTTCGCGCGCGAAAAACTATCTTTGGTTAACAAAACGATTCTTCGCCTGGCACCGGAGGAGACCCATGCCGGCTACACGTATGATGATTGCGCGTCGAGCCGGCGTGAGCGTGGCCACGGTCGATCGGGTGCTGCGCGACGACCAGGGGGTCCGTCCGGAGACAGCCGAGCGCGTCCATCTCGCGCTGGCCACGTTGCGTGACGAACGCGCAAGCCGCGGCCGGCCGGCGAAAACCACGTCATTCCGGGTCGCTTTCGTCTTACCGCAAATCAACTCCCGCTTTCTCGATCAGGTCGAGCGCGATATTGCGCTGTCCGCCAGCTTCTTTCGCGAGCATCGTCTCGTCTCGTCGTTCTATCGTTGCGACCTGTCCAGCCAGCGCGACGCAACATCGCTCGCACAGCGACTGATCGACTATGACGCGCTCGTGCTCGTGCCGCTCGACTACCCGTGGGTCGAGCGAATGATCCAGGACATGACCGATGCGAATGTGCCCGTCGTCACCGTCTTTTCGGATTTACCGTCGAGTGCGCGGGCTGCGTATGTCGGCGTCGATAACCGGATCGCTGGAAGAACGGCGGGTCTGCTGATGGGACGCTTCGTGGGCGCGCGCATCGGCACGGTCGCGGTGCTGTCGGCGTCGTCGCGTTTGCACGATCAGCTGGAGCGTCGTACGGGCTTCTCCCAGGTTCTCGAGGAAGACTTTCGCAACCTGCGCTGGCTGACCGAGCCCGACTTCGCCGAGGACGACGACAGCGCCGGTCTTGCTGTGCAAGGGCTAATGGCGGGGCACCCCGATCTTGTCGGCGTGTATGTGACGGGTGGTGGCATTTCCGGCATCGCATCGACGTTGCAGGAATCGGGTGACAAGACGCGCGTCGTGCTGATCGGCCACGAGTGCACGGCCGACACTCGGGCGCAACTGTCGGAGCGGGCGATCGACGTCATCCTCGATCAGGATGTGCGCGGCATCGTCCATTGCGCGGGGCTCGCCGCCATCAATTTACTGAACGACGTGCGCGGCGTGCTCGCCATTCCGACGCCCGAAACCCGTATTTATCTTCGTGAGAATGCGCATGCCTGAAGCTCGCGACACGCGGACGGCTCGCTGAGTCTGCCAGTGCTCTAAATACAGCGTCCGGCGCATGGGCGCTGTCTGTCATCAGGTTGGAGACCCGACGGAGACAAGGAGAAGAGACATGTTACGTCTTACGACAGCAAGGGTAATCGCGGCGCTGCTGGCGTCACTGGGGCTGAGCTTCGGATCGGCGGCACACGCGCAGGGCAAGCAGTTGACGTTATGTTGGGCCGCATGGGACCCCGCCAATGCACTCGTCGAATTGTCGAAAGACTTTACGGCGAAAACCGGCATTGCGATGAAATTCGAGTTCGTGCCGTGGACGAGCTACGCGGACCGCTTTATCAATGAACTCAATTCGCACGGAAAACTTTGCGACCTCATCATCGGAGATAGTCAGTGGATTGGCGGTGCCGCGGTCAATGGGCACTACGTGAAGCTTAATGATTTCTTCGACAAGAACAAGATTTCGATGAACGATTTCGTGCCGGCGACCGTCGTCGGCTACTCGGAATGGCCAAAGAACACGCCGAATTATTGGGCGCTGCCCGCAATGGCGGACGCCGTCGGCTGGACGTATCGCAAGGACTGGTTTGCGAGGCCCGAACTGCGCGCGGAGTTCAAACAGAAGTACAAGCGCGAACTCGAACCGCCCACTACGATGGATGAGCTCAAGCAGACAGCCGAGTTCTTTCAGGGCCGAAAGATCGACGGCAAAACCGTGTATGGCGTGTATATCTTCACAGAGCGCGGTTCGGAAGGGATCACGATGGGCGCGACCAACATGCTCTATAACTTTGGCTTTGAATACGAGGACCCGAACAAGCCTTATCGCCTCGACGGCTTCGTGAATTCGCCAGGCGCCATCAAGGGGCTCGAATTCTACAAGGCGCTTTACAAGTGTTGCACGGCGCCGGGCATGACGAACGCCTACATGCAGGAAGGGCTCGATGCGTTCAAATCTGGCCAGGTCGCGATGCAGATGAACTGGTTTGCCTTCTTCCCCGGACTGTACAAGGACCCGAATGTCGGCGGCGACAAGATCGGCTTCTTCGTCAATCCAAAAGAAACGAAACAGTTCACACAGCTCGGCGGGCAAGGCATTTCCGTCGTGTCGTACTCAGACCACAAGGCTGACGCGCTCGAATACATCAAGTGGTTTGCGCAGCCCGATGTGCAGAATAAGTGGTGGCAACTCGGCGGCTACTCGGCGGCGAAGTCAGTGGTAGATGCGCCGGACTTTCCGAAGAGCGCGCCATTTGCGCCTGCATTCCTGAAGTCGATGGCGATCGTCAAAGACTTCTGGGCCGAGCCCGCGTATGCCGAGCTGCTGCTCGACATGCAAAAGCGCGTGCACGACTATGTGGTTGCCGATAAAGGCACCTCGAAGGAAGCGCTCGATCTGCTCGTCAAGGACTGGAACAAGGTCTTCAAGGCTGAAGGGAAGAATTAGCGTCATTGCACATGAACACGCGGACCGGCAAGCCGATCAATCTTGTCGGTCAGCGACAACAAGGAGTCAGGCATGTTGGCAAACAAGCCTTTTCCTCCGGAAGGGTTGCAGACGCAAGCGCAGACGCGCGCTGCCGCGCGCCTGCGCGGGCTGTCGGACCGGACGATCGCGTGGCTGTTCATTCTTCCGACTATCGTGCTGCTGCTCGCCATCAACATCTTTCCGTTGATCTGGGCATTGCGGTTGTCGTTCACGAACTTCAAGTCGAACATGCCGAGCGTGCCTGCGCGCAATGTCGGCATCGACAATTACACGGACATACTCACCGACGAAGACATCTGGTACGCCATGCAGGTGACGGCGCGCTTCGTGTTCTGGTCGGTCGGGCTCGAAGTGCTCCTCGGTTTCGGGCTCGCGCTGCTGATCAACCGGCAGTTCCGCGGCCATAGCTTCTGGACCACGCTGATTCTACTGCCGATGATGCTTTCGCCCGCTGTGGTCGGCAACTTCTGGACCTTCCTGCTGCAACCGCAAACGGGACTTTTCAACGATATCGTCAGCTTTTTCACGGGCATTCCGCCAAACTCGTTTCAGATGATCGGAGACGTGCCGCTCGCGCCGTGGACCATCGTGATGGTCGATACCTGGATGTGGACGCCGTACGTGATGCTGATCTGTCTCGCGGGATTGCGTTCGATTCCGGACTACATCTACGAAGCGGCCGAAGTGGACCGTGCTTCGCCGTGGCGGCAATTCTGGTCGATCACCTTGCCGATGACCCTGCCGTTCCTGATGCTTGCGATCCTCTTTCGCGGTATCGAGAACTTCAAGATGTTTGACATGGTGAACCTGCTGACATCAGGCGGCCCAGGCTCCGTAACGGAAACTGTGTCGATCACGCTCAAGCGCGCTGCGTTCGAGAAGTGGCAGACGGGGTACTCGTCCGCACTGGCGATCATCCTGTTCGTGGCGGTCTTCGGCGCGGCGAATATCTATGTGAAGGCACTCAACCGGGTGAAACAGCGATGACAGACCTTGCGCTTCAACAGTCGGTGGTGGCGGCATCGCCGCGCAGCAAGACGTTCGCCGCCTTCATCGTTATCGCCTACGCACTGATTGCGGCCCTGCCGATCGTATGGATCATCCTGACGAGCTTCAAGACGCAGGAAGACGCGGTTGCCTATCCGCCCGTCGTGGTTTTCCACCCGTCGATGGAGGGCTATGTGAATCTGTTCACCATCCGCTCGAGGCAGACGCCCGAGTTCATCGCGAGCTTGCCGCCCGCTCAAACCTGGTATGACCGCGATGTGCGCAAGCGCAATATGGTGATTGCGGGGCCATCGAAAGTCTTGCCGCGCTTCGTCAATTCGCTCGTGATCGGCTTCGGCTCGACCTTCCTTGCGGTTTTTCTCGGCACGCTCGCAGCCTATGCGTTCTCGCGTTTCAGGATTCCGCTTGCCGACGACTTGCTGTTCTTCATTCTGTCGACGCGGATGATGCCGCCCATCGCCGTCGCGATTCCCATCTATCTGATGTATCGCGCTCTCGGCCTCTCCGATAGCTACCTCGGCATGATCGTGCTCTACACGGCTGTGAACGTGTCGCTCGCGGTGTGGCTGCTCAAAGGATTCATGGACGAAATCCCGCGCGAATATGAGGAAGCAGCCCTCGTCGACGGATATACGCGGTTGCAGGCTTTCGTCAAGGTCGTGCTGCCCCAGGCGATCACGGGCATTGCCGCGACGGCCATTTTCTGTCTGATCTTTGCATGGAACGAGTACGCGTTCGCATTGCTGCTGACGAGCGGCGATGCACAGACGATGCCGCCGTTCATTCCGTTCATCATCGGCGAAGGCGGACAGGACTGGCCGGCCGTCGCGGCCGCCACGACGCTGTTCGTTCTGCCCATCCTGATCTTTACCGTTGTACTGCGCAAGCATCTGTTGCGCGGGATCACCTTTGGAGCAGTGCGCAAATGAAAGCCCAACCTGCCATGCCGCGCCGCCGCCTGTTCCGACGGCGTTACTGTGAGGGCGCATCGACCGTGCTTATCGGTCTCGGCATTGCGATGCTCGTCCAGCCATTCACGGTCGATCTCTACACCTGGTCGTTTCCCGTGATTCTAGTGGGCGCGCTGGCTTTCGTCGTCACCAGTCACTTCCCGGAGTGAGCCATGTCGACGATCGTTCTCTCCAACCTTCATAAACGCTTCGGCGCCTTCACTGCGGTGCACGATACGAATCTCACCGTGAGCAACGGCCGCTTCGTCGTACTGCTCGGACCGTCCGGCTGCGGCAAAACGACGACGTTGCGCATGATTGCCGGGCTCGAACTGCCGACCTCAGGCCAGATTTTGATCGACGGCGAAGATGTGACGGGATTGCGGGCGCGTCAACGCGATATTGCGTTTGTGTTCCAGATGTTCGCGCTCTATCCCCATATGACTGTGCGGAACAACATCGCCTTTCCGCTGAAGAACGAAGGCATTTCGCGCCGCGAGATTGCGGCGCGTGTCGATGCGGCCGCGCATATGCTGCGCATCGAAAGTCTGCTGGACCGAAAGACGGGTGGGCTGTCGGGCGGCGATCGTCAACGCGTCGCCTTGGGCCGCGCGATTGTCCGGCACCCGAAGGCTTTTCTGATGGACGAGCCGCTGGGCACGCTCGACGCGGATTTCCGCGAACTGATGTGCCTTGAGTTGCGCAAGCTGCACAATGCGCTCAACGCAACGACGGTCTACGTGACGCACGACCAACGGGAAGCGATGGCGATGGCCGACGACATCGTTGTGATGAGCGGCGGCGAGGTGCTGCAATCCGCGTCGCCGCACGAGGTCTATCACTTCCCAGCGACCGTGTTCGTTGGGAGCTTTATCGGCAGCCCCCCGATGAATTTTCTGGCGGTGGACGGCGGCGTCGAAGCGGGCGTGGAATCGGTCTCGCTCCGCGGTGTGGCCGTGTCGGTGCCGCGCACTGTTGGATCCGCCGCGAAAGCGCTGCTTGGCGTGCGGCCCGAGCACGTCGTGATCGACGAGCACAGTGCGTTGCGTGGACGCGTGATTGCCGACGAGTATCTCGGCTCGCATCAGATTCTGGTCGTCGAAACGGCGCTCGGCGTGGTGCGCGTGCGGGTCGGCAAGAACGAAGGAAGAGCGGCGGGAGCGCAGGTCGGGTTGTCGTTTCACAAGGAGCGCACGCTGATGTACGACGCATCCAGCGGCGTGCTGCTGCCCGGCGCTGTGCGGCAGACGGCCGTCAACGGACGCAGCAACGGAGGCGCTTATGTCTGAGATTCGCCTGCATGGGGTGACGAAGCGATTTGGCGATATCGTCGCGGTGGATGATGTGTCGTTCGACGTGAAAGAGGGCGAGTTCGTCGTGTTGCTCGGGCCGAGCGGCGCGGGCAAGACCACCACGTTGCGGCTCATCGCTGGTCTCGAACGCCCCGACGAAGGCGAAATATTCATCGACGGTGCCGCCGCGAAGGACATGCATCCGGCGGACCGAGACGTCGCCTTCGTCTTTCAGCAGTATTCGCTGTACCCGCATCTGACGGTGTTTGGCAACCTGGCGTTTCCACTGCGCTCCCCGCGGCGGCGCGTGAGCGAGGCGGAAGTCACCGCGCGCGTGCAGATGGTCGCGCAGATGCTGCACATCGAGTCGAAACTTGGCAATCTGGCGACGCATCTGTCGGGCGGCGAGATGCAGCGAGTCGCCATCGGACGCGCGCTAGTGCGTCAGCCCAAGGTGTTTCTGATGGATGAGCCGCTGTCGTCGCTCGATGCGAAGTTGCGCGAGGAGATGCGAATCGAACTGAAGCGTCTGCATCGCACGATCGGCGCGACGATCATCTACGTGACGCACGATCAGGTCGAAGCGACCACGCTTGCGGATCGCATCGGCATACTCGAGCAGGGACGCATCGTGCAGATTGGTGCGCCGCGCGATGTGTATGGCAATCCCGCTTCACTTGGCGCTGCGCAACGTCTCGGCTCGCCGCCCATCAACTTGCTGCCGCCCATGTTGTTCGATCCTTCCACGATGCCGGCCGGCACGTCGACGGTCGCGATCCGGCCTGAAGACATCGTGCTGCACGCGCCTGATACGCGCGACGTGATCAATCTTCGCGTGCTTGAATATTCCCCGCTGCGACATCTGCTGATCATGGAGCGCGACGGCGCCGCCATCGTCGCGACGACCATGACCGAGCGCAATTTCACGCCTGGTCAAACAGTCGGCGTGTCGCTGCCTCCGCGCAGCCTTCTCTATTTCCGCTCCGACGGCAGGAGGATTCCGGCATGAACGGGAAAACGGTCATGGCGTGCATCGAGGCCGCGCATGCAACACTAAAGAAACACACGGACGAGATCGCCGCGCTCGATCAGCAGATTGGCGATGGCGATCATATCTTCAACCTGTTGCGGGGCGTCGATGCGCTGTTTGCGATGCGCGCCGATATCGAGGCCGAGGCGTTTGCGCCCGCGCTGGAACAGGCCGCTTCCAAATTGCTGTCGACCGTGGGCGGTTCGTCGGGGCCGCTGTTTTTTTCGTTGCTGCATGGCATGGCAAAGGCCGCGCAGAACGCGGACACAATGAGCGTGGAGGACGCGGCGCGGATCTTCGCCGCGGGTGTCGACGCCGTAGCCCAACGCGGCAAAGCCGGCATCGGCAGCAAGACGATGATGGACGTGCTCATCCCCGTCTCGTCACGCTTCGTGGAACTAGCCGAAGATAGTGCGGCGCCCGAAGCCGTGCTCGACGCGCTGCCGCTGACGGCCGAAGAGGGCATGCGCGCGACGCGCGACATGCTCGCGACCAAGGGGCGCGCGTCGTTTCTCGGCGAGCGTGCGCGCGGGCACATCGATCCCGGCGCACGGTCGAGCCAGTTGATGATCAGTGCGATATGCGCGCGGCTCGCGCAGGACAGAGAGTGAAAGGAGCGCAGACCATGAAAAAATTTATCAACCATGTCGACGACTTTCTAACTGAGAGCCTTACTGGATTCGCCGCCGCGCATGGTGATCTCGTCGTGCTCGACAACGACCCTGTGTTCGTGCGGCGCAATACGCTGAAGCCAGGCAAGGTTGCGCTCGTCTCGGGCGGCGGCTCGGGACACGAGCCTTTGCATATCGGCTTCGTCGGGTACGGGATGCTGGATGCCGCGTGCCCCGGCCAGGTATTCACTTCGCCGACGCCCGATCAGATGATGGCAGCCGCCAAGGCCGTCGATACGGGCGCGGGAACGCTCTTCATCGTGAAGAACTATTCCGGCGATCTGATGAACTTCGAAATGGCGTCCGAGATGTCGGAGTTGCCGAATGCGATGGTGTTGATCAACGACGATGTCGCCGTCGAAAACTCCAGTTATACAACGGGGCGGCGCGGCGTCGCGGGTGCCGTGATCGTCGAGAAACTGGTGGGCAGTCTCGCCGAGAGCGGCGCCAATCTCGAACAATGCAAGGCGTTCGGCGACCGGATCAACAAGCGTACGGCGTCGATGGGCGTCGCGTTTTCCAGTTGCACGGTGCCCGCGGCGGGCACGCTGACGTTCAAGATCGGCGACGATGAAATCGAGGTCGGCGTTGGCATTCATGGCGAGCCAGGGCGGCGTCGCGCGCGCTTTGCCACAGCCGATGCGATCGCGGCAGAGCTGCTGACGGCGATCATCGCCGATTTGAAGCCGGGGAACGGCTCCGAGTTGCTGGTCTTGATCAATGGACTGGGCGGAACGCCGCTCGGAGAACTGTATCTGTTGTTCAATTCCACTCGCTCGTGGCTGCACCAGCGCGGTCTCGCGGTTGCGCGCGTGCAGGTCGGATCGCTTACGACGTCGCTGGAAATGGCCGGCGCGTCGATCACCTTGTGCGTGCTGGACGACGAAATGAAGCGGCATTGGGACAGCCCGGTCCATACGCCATCGCTCAGATGGGGAATGTAGCCTGTCGCCACGTGGCCGTCAGATTTGCGCACGCGGCGGCAGCGGAACCGCGCGCGGGCCGCGAGCAGGGGGAACGCGGCACTACCGCAAATGCTGGGAGCATTTCAAGCAGGAATTCGGCATCTTCTCGCGCCACGGCGATTCCGCCTGCCAACGCCCACGTGCGTCGCCCTAACGGGTCAGACTATATCCGACAGGCAATCACGGCCTCAGCCAGCCTCGGCTGATCGGCCATGCGAGCAGCGTACGATAGAGCGTGACCACCAGATCTGTCATCGCCGTGCCGCCCGTTTGCCACAGCCGCGCAATTGCCGCATAAGCGATGCACGCGACGGCCACTGCCCCGATCATGTCGAGCGGAAAATGCACGCCGAGAAACACGCGTGCCCACGCGACGATGATACCCACACCGAGCGTCATGCCACCGAGCCAGCACATCCGCCCGAAGAGCAGCGGCAGCGCGATGCTCGCAAAGAGGGTGGCGTGATCGCTTGGGAACGACGAATCGGGCACATGCGCCAGGAAGGTGTGGCCGAGCCCGATCATGAACGGGCGGGGGTGCTGCCAGACGAGACCGATCAACTGGTTGACGCCGAGCGCCAGTAGCGCGACGCAGCAGGCACGCAGGGCCAGCTCGCGCCGCTGGCGGTCCCCGGAAAGCCACATCATCACCAGCATGAGGGGGACTAACCAGATCAGATAATTTGCAGAGACGAGCGCCGTGCTGACCAGCCATCCCGGCGTTGCCGGCGTGCCGTTGATCATCAGGAAGAGCGCGTGGTTGAATGCTTCGATGGTATTCATTGCGTCGTTTTGTGCTGAAGATGAAGAATGCGTCAGCCGCCGTGCGTCTGCGGCTGCGGCGCCTGGCTACACATGACAAGCGGCACCGCAGCGAGCGCGCCCTGCTCGCGAGATTGGACACGCCGAAAGCGGCCGTAGGGTAGTGCGGCGAAACCTTCCCGGCGCAGGCCGAGTCTTAGTCCATTGCCGATCAGCGGATCGTCCTTGGCCAGCAGTATTCGCCTCCGTCGTCATCCTGTTCCCGCCGGTTCCCTGACGCGGCGTCGCAAGCTTACCGGCCGGAAGGTTAACACTGCATTAAGTGGCGGACACAGCGCATCGTCGCCTTCACTCTGGCTTCAGCCTCGGGTCCGTAGACTGCTTTCTGTCGCGACCACGATGTCGCCCGTTCAAGGAGAACCAATGAAGAAGCTCATTGTTGCCTGCCTGATCGCCGCGTCCGCCGCAGAGGCTCATGCGGTATGCACAGGCCCTGGTGCCGAAGCGACGGCCACGACGGTCCAACAGCTTCGCGACGCAGGCAGGGAAGACCAGCGCATCGCACTGCGCGGCCATATCGTGAAGTCCATCGGCGACGAAAAGTACCAGTTCGCCGACAGCACGGGAGAGCTCCCGGTCAAGATCGACCACAAACGCTGGCCGGCCGCACAGCCGGTGAATCAGACGGGCACCATCGAGCTGACCGGCGAGTACGACAAGGAAATCGTCGGCGCATCAAAGGCCGAGGTCTATGACATCAAGGTGGTGCAGTAATGGTTGCCGGCCCCCTGCACACGTCCCGGCTGTTTGCACGGGAATGGGCGACCGCGCCCTGGTCGGTCGGCGCCATCTGCCCGAGCTCACGGCGACTCGCCGCGCGCCTCGCGCGGGAGGTGCCGGCAGGCAACGGTGTGGTCATCGAACTCGGTGGCGGTACCGGCGCGGTCACGCACGCGTTGCTCGAAAGCGGCGTGCCAACCGACCGGCTGATCGTCGTCGAGCGCTCCCCTACCTTCGTGCAGCATCTGCGCGGGCGATTCCCGGATGTGCCGGTCATGCACGCCGACGCTGCCCGCCTGGCCTGGTGCCTGCCACTGGACCTGCGCGTCGACGCGATCGTGTCGTGCCTTCCCTTGCGCTCGTTGCCTCATCGCGAGGTGGATGAGATTGTCGACCAGTGGCGGCAGGTCCTGCGTCCTGGTGGTGTCGTGATTCTGTTCACCTACGATATCCGGCCGGACCGAAACGTCGTGAATGCCGGTGGGATGGGCGACTTTGTGATGCTGTCGAGCCGGATCATCTGGGCTAACCTGCCGCCGGCCCGTGTCGTGACGATGCAGCTATGAGCGGCACAACACGCGGCGGGAGCGCCTCGCACCTGCATTGCCAGGACTACCCTTCTTCCGCTTCTCGCACGACGAGCGGCGGTAGCGGGCAGCCGAGCGTATCGCAGATGGCGCGGAGCAGCTCCGCTTCGCGGACGGTGACCTGCTGGTTTGCCAGGATGCAGGCCGCGCAGGCGGCGACGATCCGGCGCTTGATGGCCGGGACCGATTGATTGAGCGTTTGCAGGGCCGCGTCGAATCCGGCGAGGGAGCATTCTTCGCGAGGCCGCAAGCGGTAGGCGTGCTCGCCGCCGATGTAGCCGCGCATGCCCGCATCGAAAGCCCGCGCGGCCTGGTCGGTTTCCGGTTGGCCTTCCCAGGCCAATAGCGCCAATACCGTTGCCACCGGGTGCGCGAGGCTCTGCAGGGAACTGCGCATTGCACGCGCCGGGCGCTGCGGGAGGAATTGGGCGTCGAGATGGCGATGCAGTACACAGCGAAGCGTGTACTCGAACAAGCTCAGTCGCTGGTCGGCGATCATTAGCATCTCGACCTGAGCGCGGAATGAATGATGCTGCCGCGGCGACATCTGCCGCAGTGCTGGCAGGCTCAGGTCCAGAAGGGGCAGCCGATGCGTGTCCGGCAAAGCCTGGACAGGGGCGATCAGCCGCAGGGTCTCGGCAAAGTCCTGAGGCTCAGCGCCGGCTTTCAGCCGGGTCAGCTGGAGTTCCCGCAGGTCCGACCCCGGGTCCATGAGCAGGGCGTAGACCAGGGCGCGAGCACTGAACGGCTCCTGGGCGGCGACCAGGAGCGCGTCTGGCATACCGTCGTGTAACCCCTGCGCATAGCTAATCAGTTCCGGATCGATGTGGCCGACCCGGGATGCTGTTTCGTCGGCGAGCCCCAGGACCGGCACCGGCACCTGCGGAAGCCCCGGTAACGTAGGAGCCCCGCCGAACGGCGGGGCACGGCTGGGCCGGGGGCCTTCAGGTTCTTCCCGATCGACGCCTACCGGCCGCACCTCCGGGAACCGGCCGTCGAACTGGGGATTGAGCCGGCGGATGCGCTCGACGAGGGGCGGGTGGGTAGCTAGCAGTCCGGCGAGTCCCTCGCCAGCGAAGGCGTTGGCGAAAAACATGTGGCCGGCCTCTGCGGCTTGGGGGTTGCCTATGCGTGAGCCCTCGGCCAGCCCACCGATCTTCTTGAGCGCCCCGCCGATTCCGTCGGGGTTGCGCGTGAACTGGACGGCACTGGCGTCGGCCAGGTACTCGCGCTGCCGCGACACCGCCGCCATGATCAGCCGACCGAAGAACGCTCCCACGAGGCCCAGCACGAACACGCCCAGGCCCAGCAGCACCATGCCGCCCTGGGCATTCTGCCTTCCCGACGAGCGTCCTCTGGAAGCGAACATCAGGCTGCGGCCGATGATGGACAACACCATGATCCCGAAGATCAGACCGATTAGCCGGATGTTGAGTCGCATGTCGCCGTTGAGGATGTGGCTGAACTCGTGGGCCACCACGCCCTGGAGCTCGTCGCGGGTCAGGTAGTCGAGGCAGCCCTGCGAGACGGCGACCACGGCATCTCCCGGAGCATAGCCGGCCGCGAAGGCATTGATCCCGGGCTCGTCCAGAACATAAACGGGGGGTACCGGCACTCCCGCAGCGAGGGCTATCTCCTCGACGACGTTGAGCAGCCGTTTCTGCCGCGGGTCGGTGGTCGTGCCGGGCACCTCCACGCCGCCCAACATCAGGGCGACGGCCTGGCCGCCGGAAGCGAGCTGACTCACCTTGAATGCGCTGGCACCGCCGACCACAAGGCCCACCCCCAGCGCCGCGAACAGGAGCATCTCCGGCTGCCACCAGGACACGGGTGCGTGGGCGTCATACGTGCTGAACGCCACGAGCAGCCCGTAGACCAGGGCGATCAGTATCAGGATCGCCAGGACGAAATAGACCACCAGCTGAAAGGTCTTGCGTCGGGCCGAATCCTGCTGCTGAAAGAAATTGGTGGTCACGGTCAGAGCGGCTTGGGGAGCATGAGACGCATAGAGCGATGCGGTCCCGGCTTACCGGAACGACACCTTGGGCGCCGCGCGCTCGGTCTCCGCGGTTTCCAATAGCGTCGCCTGCCTGAAGCCGAACATGCCGGCCACGGTAACCGCCGGGAACACCTCGCGCCGGATGTTGTACTCGGTGGCGGCATCGTTGAACGCTTGCCGGGCGAAGCCGACCTTGTTCTCGGTCGAAGTCAGCTCTTCCTGCAAGGCGAGCATGTTCTGGTTTGCCTTGAGGTCCGGGTATGCCTCGGAGAGGGCAAAGAGCCGGCCCAGGACGCCGCCCAGCTGAGCCTCGGCCTGGTTGAACCCCTTAATGGCCGCCGGGTCGCTGGGGTTGGCGGCGACTTTCTGCTCGGCAGCCATCGCGCTGTTGCGGGCCTTGATGACGGCGTCGAGCGTCTCCCTCTCATGGCCCATATAGCCCTTGACCGCTTCGACCAGGTTCGGAATCAGGTCATAGCGCCGCTTGAGCTGCACATCGATCTGCGCAAAGGCGTTCTCGAAGCGCTTCCGGGCAACCACCAGCCCGTTGTAGATGCCCATTAGCCAGAGCGCAAGCAACAGCCCGATGCCCAGGAGCACGAGCAGGGTGACGATGACGGGACTCATTGGCCGTGACCTCCGACGAGAGCACTGCTGGTTTGGACCACCGCATGACTATAGAAACAGGATAAACGAAATGGCGTTCAATTCAATCAAGTCGGGATGCCGATACAAGTAAAACGGCGCAGATTCATGCGCTGCCGCTCGCCGCGAATCCTGTTGCGGCGAGGCTAGAACAGCATCGCCGGTTGAGTCGGTGCATGTATTCAGTCGTCCCGCCGATCCGCCGGGAGATTATGGTTAGTTATCGTCGATCTGGCTAACTGGTCACGAACTCGACCTGACGATATGTGCTTTCCGGGTCAAACTGTCAAGGTGCGCGTCGATGCCTCATGACCCGCGCGAAGAACAATGCGGTTGCGCTCGAACATCTCCGCCCAACCTTTGGGCGACACCATATAGTCGCTGCAATCGCCATACTCGACGATCGAGTCGCTGAAGATTTCGGAGCCGCGATACGAAAAAGCCTCGAAACCTGGCTTGTTCGTCGCGAACAAATCGAACTGCGTGCGCGGCAGAAGCGCCGAGAGCACACGGTGAATCTCGATGCATTGATCGGGTTGAATGTCGCCGTAATCGCCATTCAAATACGCCGGATCGTTGCCGCATCTGTTTCGAACGAACAACACCTTTTTGCCGTCTAGTTCGTTGACGAAGCGATCAATTCTCCGGGCATATTTCTTCCGCAAATCCGGAAGCTGCTTTTCGACGTCGTCCACAATCACGCGACCTTCTTCATCTCTCGCGAAATCGTGGTGATACATGAGATTGAAGCGCGTATCGACGACGGTGCCTCGATCCGCAGGAATAGTCAGATGCGACGGCTCGAAAAGGCCGCTGAATCGCGCATCGAGAACGTCGAGCAGAGCTCGGAAGGGCGTCATCCACCAATCGAACGGATAAGCCGTTCGCGTCTCGAAGTGATGGCGGATATTCCAGGTCACTTCGCAATTGGAGCCAATGCTTATGACCCGATCGTACGATCTGGTGCGCGGATTCTTTCGGTGAAAGACGGCGAATTTCTCGAGGAACTTTAGCTTGGCTTGCATGAAAGTTTCGGCGGCAATGCATATCGCACCGGAACTTTAAGTAAAGCAAACCAACGGGGCTGAGTGTGTGATGTGCGTCACAAATCGTGACGCATGGAGTGGAATGCTTGATCGGTACAGCGTCGCTCCTGCCAGGGCCTAGCTCGAACAACCGGTCAGGAGGGGCGCGATTGCCCGACCGTAGCGCCTTCACCCATCGCTTTCGCACGTAGTTGCAACTCAGCCTCGCCCCTTGCAAGCTTGGCCAGCATTTCCGCATTGCGAACGATCAGGCGTCGATAGTCACGTTCGATCACCTCTCCGTCGATAAGAGAACGGATCGCGCGCGATACTGTTTCGCGGCTCACATTGGCCATGATCGCAATGGCCTGCTGGTTGGGTAGATTCTCGATTGTCAACAGGCCGCCTGCACTCGTTTTCATGGAAGCCTCGAGCACTGAATAGACCCTGGCGTAAGCGCGCGTCAGACCGAGCATCGACCGGTAATTCGAAGCCTGGCGAATCGTGCGGCACAGCCGTTGCAACAGCGCCTCCACCACTGCGGGATTACGGTAAAACAGTGTTTGCGCCTGATGCTTCGGCAAAAAGCCGACCACTGATTCCGTGATCGCAATGATCGAAGCCGAGCGAGGACCGCCGTCGATAATCGACAACTCGCCAAAATAGTCACCCGGCTCGACGAAATCGAGTCCCACCTCGCGGCCGTCTTCCGACAGTGCGATCACCTGCAGGCGCCCGGACATCAACATGAGTAGCGATGAACCGGCGTCGCCCTTATGAACGACGAATTCCCGCTTCGAGAAGCGGCGATAGCGAATGTGGCGGCTGGTCTCTTCAATGACTTCGTTCGCAACGTTGCGCAGCAGCTTTTGTTGTTTCAAGAGATCCATGGCCTTTAATGGGCCTCCATTGATTCTTTCTTCTTCGGTCGACATCTCTCTCAATTGTAATTTGCTGACATGGGCACGCAGGACGATATGCGTATCGAGCGCTGGCATCTGTGACGGCCGTCACATCCTAATTACAAAATTTCGCTAATCATTACCGGATTATTCGATCGCAGTGCCGTGAGGATCTCGGGGAAAAGATCAGATGCAGGAACGCATACTTCGAGGGGGTCGTTCGGCCGCATTGCAGTTCGTTGTTTGCACGGCATTTCTTGTGCACCATGACGCGCATGCGGAGTCCGCGACGATTGGCAATGCAGTCCTCGTGATTGGACAGGCGTGTGCACAACGCGCGCAAACGTTTTGCACCCCGCTTGCCAAAGGCGCTTCCATTGAGCAGGGCGACACCGTCGAGACGGGCAAAGATGGCTACGTGTACATCACCACGGTCGATCACGGCTTTATCAGTGTGCGACCCAATTCATCGCTGACATTCGAACGCTACGAATACAACCCGGCCGATCCACGCAAGACGGTCATCAAGCTGTCGCTGACGAGGGGCATGGTGCGCGAGATATCGGGTACGGGTGCTCAGGCCGCACGCGACCACTATCGGATGAACACTCCGGTCGCCGCGCTCGGCGTGCGCGGCACCGATTTCACCGTGTTCACCGACGAAAACGTGACGCGCGCAGACGTGCTTAGCGGCGGCATCGTGATGACGCCGTTGGGCGCCGACTGCTCGGCGACGGGCGTGGGTCCTTGCGAGGGCTCGGCTGCGGCACAGCTATTTGCTGGCAAACCGAACGAATGGCTGCAGGTATATCGCGGCAGCGCTCGCCCTGTCGTGATCGACTCCGGACCGTCGCGGGTGATGTCCGAGCAGGCAGTGGCCGAGTTGAAGAGCGAGGAAAGCAGCGCTCGCGCGGCGACCGCCCAGGCACCGGTCAGTCCGGGCGTTGCGCCCGCGGAGTTAACCTTCTCGCCGACGACACC
>NZ_JBFPKM010000024.1:0-94270 GCF_040948755.1 Paraburkholderia sp. BR13444
GCCTGGCGCTGACAGCGCTCAGGCCACGACCGAAGCCGGAGCCGACTTCGTACTTGAGGGCATGCGGGTGTCTGCACCGTAGGCGCCCGTATTGCCGAAGTTCGGCCAGACGAGCGAGGAGGTCGTAGCGGCTTCGAGCAACCGGATTTCCGCCAGCCAATGAAAAAGGATAATCAGCAGCATATTGCGGTACTGGTTGTTCTCATATCCCAAATCGCCTTTCTGGCAATGTTCGCATTCGCTGAGCATGTCGTCAGGCATAACAAATGGATCGCCGCAGGATTTGGATTCGACCTTTTATTCGGGCTGATTCTGTCGGTCGGTTTTGTCGGGACCTGGCGCGCGCGCGCTATCGATTCAGATTTTCTCGGCCTTCTTCTGGCCAATCCGGTCGAGCTGGCTGTCGTTATTGCAACTGCCGGTCAGTTGGTGGCCATTCTCCTTGTTTAAGCCGATCGGAAAGTGCGCGTCGCAACATACGCTCAGCTATCGGCATGGCTCGCGATAAAGCTCGCGAACGCGTTATATGGAAGCGCAAGCGCCGTGCCGTTGATCATCAGGCCGTAGGTGGAGTCCCCGCTATCGAGCTCGTAATACATCGCCGATTGGATATTCTTCGTCTTTCTCGCCTGATAGTAAGTGAGCAGACGCGAGCTGATGTAGTTGGCCCGATACGCCTCGGTCTTCTCGGGCCCAGTGTTCCATTCTGAGATCACGAAGGGGACGCCGTAGCGGGCCTTGCAATAGGTGGGCAAATCGAAGCCCGGGCCGGACCCGTCGGTGCCGATGTCGAAGATGTCGCCGTACACCTCGTAGTTGTGCCACGTAGTCAGGTCCCACCTCACGGTCGGATGGCCGCTCGTGCCATCGGGCTGCTTGCCATCCCACAGAGCGTCGGACGCGCCGATATCGGCAACACAAAAGTTGACGCCGCATTTAGCGTCCGCCTGCACCGACTTCACTCCGTCGATCATGCCGCGCATCACGCCGCGCATCAGCGGCCAGTTCGCATTGTTGAAGTCGACTACGCTCGTTCCCGCGCTGGTGGAGTCGAGAATGATCCCGTTCGCGCGCGTCAATTCGTTACCGCATTCATACATGGTCACGCCGTGGGGTTGCAATGCCGACGCGACAGTCACCGCGCAATTGAAGCCCCGCGTATAGGCCGCCGCTTCACTCGTGAACAGGTTGCCGTTGCCGTCGTAGATGCCGACGTCGATCAGCACGAAAAGAGTCAAGCCAGCCGGCTGGAATGCTTGCGCCAACGCCAGGACCTTGGCGAGTTGCGGTGCGTAGTCCGTACAACTGAGCCGGTACGTCGAGCAGCCGAGGGCTTGCATGATCGATACGATCTGTGACGTCGAATACAGGTAGTCGTAATGCCCGTTGACACCGTGAAACGAACCGGCCGGCGCCGCGGTCGCGGTGCGCGGATCGCTGCACGGCAACCATTGGTCCGCATCGCCGCATACATAGAACTGACCGCTGGTCGATTGTGCCCAGAACTTGCCGCCGTACCACAGCAGCAGCGCCGCATTCGACATCGTGCCGACGGCATTGCGATTGCGATACACGACGCCGTTCACGACGGTCCATATCGAGCCGGCCTTGTCGATCAGATACGTCGCGGGCGGGATCATCGCGCCGTCGACCGAGGTGCCGCCCAAACGCGGGTCGTTGCACGCGAACCATGTCGTCCCATTCCATCCGTAGAACTGACCGCCGGTTCCCTCGTGATAGATCGTGCTCCCGTACCAGAGGATCAACGAAACGTTGTAGGTGTAGCCCGCTGCGACGCCGTTCCTGTAGACAGACCCGCCGACCAGGGTCCACGACGCGTTCTGACTGTCGATGATCACCGTCGCCGGCGGGATCGTCGTGTTCTGTGGCGAAGCGTTCGAAGCGTTGCCCGGCGACCCTGAGTTCGGGTCTGATGCAGAGCCGGAGCTGTCGCCCGAGCCCGACGTATCGATGAGTCCCGTTCCATTCGATGGCGCCGGCGACGAGCCGTTCGCCACCGTGGTCGCGCTACCCGTCGAGGGCGCAATACTCGCGGTGGTCGTGCCCGTCGTGCCTGTCGTGCCCGTCGAGGCCGTGATGCCGGAGCTTGCCGTGCCGGTAGAGGGTGATGCCGCGGTGCTCGACGGACTCGCGGAATTGCCCGTGGAAGAACCGCCGGCATCCGGCGTACCACTACTATTACCACCACCGCCGCCGCCGCCGCACGCGCTCAATACGACAGTTCCGCCGAGCGCAGTAAGACAGCCAAGAAATTGACGTCGTCCAATCATGACAATAGCGCGGGCTGCCGCGAGGCGACCCACGAGAAAATCTGGAGAGAGAGGGGGAGTCCTGCGGGTCGCGAGTGCGTCGCGTGAGCCGTTCAGGACATGCGATGTGCGGTAGTGGATGGTCTTTCGTTGCGACCGATCACTGAGTCCGGCAGGTCATGCCTGTCTGTCGGCATGAATTGCGCGTAGGAGCAGGGGGGTGCGGAAATAAAATCTTTTCGCTCGCAATGGACGAATTGCGGAAAGATTTCACTCGCTGGATGCGGGCGTGGGAATCGGGCGAGGTGTGGGCAGCGGCGGGCTTGGACCCCCGCCGCCTTTCGCGGCCGCCTATGCGCGATGCGGCCCGACGATGCCCAGCCGCGCGATGCGCCGGTACAGCGTCGCGCGCGATATGCCCAACGCCTGCGCGGCGGCGTTAGGCCGCCACTGGCAACGCGTGAGCGCTGCGACGATCCGTGCCCGCTCGTCGTCGGCGCTGGCCGGCGACGTGGAGGCCGCCGAGAGAGCCGGCGTCGCGGCGGGCGCGAGTTGCGCGGCAAAGTCTGGCGACACATGCCGCAACTCGACGCGGGCCGAATCGCAGACCGCGCACGCATAGCGCAGCACGTTGCGCAACTGGCGGATATTGCCGGGCCACGAGAAGGCGGCAAGGCGCTCGGCGAATTGCGGATCGAGCATCAGCACATGGCTGGCCGCCTGTGCTTCCTCGTTGAACACCGTATCGATCACATCGCGGATGTCGGCGCGCTCGCGCAGCGGCGGTATCCGCAGCGTCGCGCCGCTCAGTCGATAGTAAAGATCCTCGCGGAACGACCCGGCATCGACCATCTGCATCAAGTCCCGGTGCGTCGCGCAGATCACGTCGATATCGACGCGCACTGGCGTATCGCCGCCGAGCGGCACCACTTCGCCCTCGGCGAGCACGCGCAGCAGGCGGGTTTGCAGGCCGAGCGGCATGTCGCCGATTTCATCGAGAAACAGCGTGCCGCCATGCGCGAGCGCGATCTTGCCGCGCGCGCCGCGACTGCGCGCGCCGGTGAACGCGCCAGGCGCATAACCGAACAGCTCGCTCTCGATCAGCGGCTCCGGAATCGCGCCGCAATTCACGGCGACGAACGGCCGCGTGCGCCGCGAGCCCGAGTCGTGCACCGCGTGCGCGAACACCTCCTTGCCGACACCGGTTTCGCCGAGCAGCAGAACCGGCAGCCGCTTGCCGGCGATCCGCAAGGCGACTTCGGCGTTGCGCGCGATCCGTTCGTCCGAGCTGTGCAGAAAGCGGCTCATTGCGCCGATGCTGCCATCGGCGTGCACGTCGCCCGGCCGTGTCGTGACGAGCGGGCGGCCCGCGCGTCTCATCGGTGCGCGAATGCGCGCATACAGCATCGCGCCGGTCGCGCGCAGCCGCAGCGCCACGATCATGTCGGTGCGCGCGACGTCGTGCAGACGTACCTCGGACGTGTCGAATATCTCGTCGATGTGGCGCGGACCGTCGAGACCCGCGATGCTCTCATGCGCCTTGCGGTTCGCGGCGGCGATGTTGCCGCATTCGTCGAAGGCGATCAGCGCTTCGGGTTGCGCTTCGACGAAATGGCGGCTTTGATGGCCGAACAGCACCCAGTGCTGCGCGGTCTGGTTCAGGAAGTAGCCGTCCTCGATCAAACTCGCGCTTTGCCGCACCAGTTGAAAAACCAGCCCCTGGCTGTCGCGGTTGTCCGGCGATCGGATCGCCGAGGCATCGAGCACGCCGATCAATTCGCCGGTCGGCGCGAAGATCGGCGAAGCGCTGCACGTGAGCGTCGTGAACGCGGCCCGGAAGTGATCGGTCTTGTGCACGGTGATCGGCGCGAGATCGGTGAGCACGTTCGCGATGCCGCAGGTGCCTTCTTCGCGCTCGGACCAGCACGAGCCGATATGCAGCCCCGCATGCTTGAAATCGTTGCGCCGGTCGCGGTCGATCCGATAGTCGATCGTGACGCCGTGCGCATCGGACAGCATCACGCAATAGTCGGCGACGCGGATCATTTCGTGCAGCCGCGTCAGGCACTGGCCCGATGCGCGCAGAAAGGCTTCCTCCTTGCCCTGGACTTCACGCAGCTCGGCGGACGACAGCACGCGCGGGCCGATCACGGAGCTGGGGTCGAGCCGGTACTGCTCGTACGAGCGCTGCCACGACGACACGAGGCGCGGCGAATTCGCTGGCGCGGGCAAGCGTCCTTCGATGGCCCCGCGTACGCGATCGACGTGCTGCGTTTGAGAAACATAGGGCATGGCCGGCTCCAGGCGAGCGACACCGAGTAAGGCGAGTCCCTGTCTTGTAGCACATCCGCCACGAGCAATCACATTGCGGCGCAGCACTCGAGGCGCGTGAGACGAACGTCTCAGAGGCTGGCGAGACGCTGGTCGCATCGCGCAAACCCTTGTCTGGCGCGGTGCCGCGCAAGCGCCGCGGCGTGTGTCGAGCCTCGCGCCTCGTCGCGAAGCGCGCTCGTGAGACACAGTGAACTGCGCGGCGCAGGTCCGATGAAAGCGGCCGTGAACGCGGGCCCCCGCGTCTGCCCTTTGAATACAACGCTTGCGGCGCGTGCGCACGGCGCGCAAGCAACTGGCCCGACCTTTGCAGTATCGCTGGCAGACGAAAGCAAACGCGACAGCAAGCGCGCTTCACCCCAACAAGTCCGCTTCGCAACTCGCGCACCGGAGACAAGCCAGTGTTATCGCCCATCACCGTCGGCGTGATCGCGAACCCGGCATCGGGCCGTGATATTCGACGCCTCACCACACACGCTTCGGTGTTTCCGACCGCCGAGAAAGCGAACATGGTCGTGCGCCTTCTCGCGGGCCTCGGCATGTTCGGCGTCGCTCGCGTGCTGACCTTGCGCGACCGCACAGGGGTTGCCGCCTTGGTGCTGCGTGCGCTTGAAACCCATGCAGCCGTGGCCGAGCCGCAGCCCTGGCCGAAGGTCGAATTCCTCGAACTGCCGATCACGGACAGCGCGGCGGACACTCACGCGGGTGTCGCGCGAATGGTCGGCTTGGGTGTCGACTTGATCGCGGTGCTCGGCGGTGACGGCACGCATCGCGCGGTGGCCGCGCATTGCGGCGACGTGCCGCTGCTGACGCTGTCGACGGGCACCAACAACGCGTTCCCAGAACTGCGCGAAGCGACGGTGGCGGGCCTCGCGGGCGCGCTCGCCGCTTCCGGGCTCGTGCCGCCCGAGGTCGCGCTGACGCGCAACAAGCGTTTGGTGGTCCGCTGCGTCGCGGGCCCGAACAAGGGGCGCGAGGAAATCGCGCTGGTCGATGTGTGCGTGAGCCGGCAGCGGTTCGTCGGCGCGCGGGCGGTCTGCGAGCCGACGGATCTCGAAGCGCTGTTTCTGACGTTCGCGGCGCCGGATGGCATCGGTCTGTCGTCGATCGGCGGCGCGTGGGCGCCGGTCGAGCGCGGCGCGCCCTACGGGCTGCATCTGACGTTCGCGCGTGCGGGCGAATCCGGCGTGCCGATCTTCGCGCCGCTCGCGCCGGGCCGTGTCGATCAGGTGACGATGCGCACCTGCGAGCGTTTCGAAGCGGGTTGCTGGACGCCGCTGCATACCGAACGAGGGACGCTCGCCTTCGACGGCGAGCGCGAGATCGAGCTCGAACGCGACGACCGCTACGAGATCGCGCTCGACTGGGCGGGACCGCTCACGGTCGATGTCGGCCGCACGCTGCGCTTTTGCGCGTCGCGGCAGTTGATGCGCGAAGCGGCGGCGCGTCGGAGGTAATCAATTCAGGAGGAAGCCAACGCTGGAAACAAAGCCGGCTGAAGTAGCAGTGACCATCGAGATCATTCCCAGGAGACACACCATGTCTGTTTCGACGCAGTTGAGCAAGGAAAAGCTGCTGGAAGCGTACCGGATGATGCGCACGATCCGCGAGTTCGAGGAGCGTCTGCACGTCGAATTCGCGACCGGCGAGATACCCGGCTTCGTGCATCTGTATGCCGGCGAGGAGGCGTCGGCGGTCGGCACGATGATGCATTTGAACGATGCGGACTATGTCGCGACCACGCACCGTGGTCATGGCCACTGCATCGCGAAGGGTGTGGACGTGCGCGGCATGATGGCCGAAATCTACGGCCGCAGCACCGGCGTGTGCCGCGGCAAAGGCGGCTCGATGCATATCGCCGATCTGTCGAAAGGGATGCTCGGCGCCAATGGGATCGTCGGCGCGGGCGGGCCGCTCGTGTGCGGCGCCGCACTCGCCGCGAAGCTAAAGAAGACCGGCGGCGTCGGCGTGTGCTTCTTCGGCGACGGGGCGTCGAACCAGGGCGTGATCTTCGAATCGATGAATCTCGCTTCCGTCTGGCGCCTGCCGGCGATTTTCGTTGCGGAGAACAACGGCTATGCGGAGGCGACCTCGTCGACATGGTCGGTCGCGGCCGACAACATCGCCGACCGTGCGAGCGGCTTTGGCATGCCCGGCGTGATCGTCGACGGCTTCGATTTCTTCGCGGTGCACGAGGCGCTCGGCGCCGCGATCGAGCGGGCGCGCGGCGGCGGTGGCCCGACGCTCGTCGAAATGAAGTTGTCGCGCTATTTCGGGCACTTCGAAGGCGATGCGCAAACGTATCGCGCGCCCGGCGAAGTGCAGAAGCTGCGCGACGAAAAAGACTGCCTGAAGCGCTTCGAGGAGCGCGTGGTGCGGGCCGAAATGCTCAGCGCCGACGAACTGCGCGGCATCGATGCGACGGTGAAGCAGTTGATCGACGGCGCAGTGACGGAAGCGAAGGCCGCGCCTCTGCCGACGGCTGCCGACCTGCTGACAGACGTCTACGTGTCCTATCCGTAATCCACAGCGCGAATCATTCAATCAGGAGACAGTCATGGCACGGAAGATCACGTTTTCTCAGGCGATCAACGAAGCGCTGAGCCAGGAGATGGCACGCGATGAAACCGTCATCGTGATGGGCGAGGACAACGCGGGCGGTGCCGGGTCCCCAGGCGAGCAGGATGCGTGGGGCGGTGTGCTCGGTGTGACGAAAGGGCTTTTTCACAAATATCCGGGGCGGGTGCTCGACACGCCGCTATCGGAAGGCGGCTTCATCGGCGCGGCGGTCGGCGCGGCCGCATGCGGTCTGCGTCCGGTGGCCGAGCTGATGTTCATCGATTTCATGGGCGTCTGCTTCGACCAGATCTTCAATCAGGCCGCCAAGTTTCGCTATATGTTCGGCGGCAAGGCAGTGACGCCGGTCGTGATTCGCACGATGCAGGGCGCTGGCCTGCGCGCGGCCGCGCAGCACTCGCAGATGCTGACGTCGCTGTTCACCCACATACCCGGCCTGAAGGTGGTGTGCCCGTCGACGCCATACGACGCGAAGGGTTTGCTGATCCAGGCGATCCGCGACAACGATCCGGTCATCTTCTGCGAGCACAAGCTGCTGTATGGCCGCGAGGGCGACGTGCCGGAAGAGTCGTATGCGATTCCGTTCGGCGAAGCGAACGTGGTGCGCGAAGGCGACGACGCGACGATCGTCACGTATGGCCGGATGGTTCATCACGCGACCGATGCCGCCGAAACGCTCGCGAAAGAGGGCATCCAGGCCGAGGTGATCGATTTGCGCACGACCTCGCCGCTCGACGAGGAAACGATATTGGAAAGCGCTGAGCGAACCGGACGCGTCGTCGTGGTCGACGAGTCGAATCCGCGCTGCTCGATTGCGACCGATATCGCCGCGCTGGTCGCGCAGCGCGCGTTCCATTCGCTGAAGGCGCCGATCGAACTCGTGACCGCGCCGCATACGCCCGCGCCTTTCGCAGGCGTGCTCGAAGACATGTATATCCCGTCGGCGGAGAACATCGCCGCGGCCGTGCGGAAAGTAAGGAGCTGAGCAATGCCGATTCACATGATCACGATGCCCAAGTGGGGGCTGTCGATGGAGCAGGGGCAGGTCAACGGCTGGCTGAAGGAGGTCGGCGAAAAAGTCGCGAAGGGCGACGAGATACTCGACGTCGAGACCGACAAGATATCGTCGGGCGTCGAGTGCGCTTTCGACGGCACGTTGCGCCGGCAGATCGCGCAGCAGGGCGACACGCTGCCGATCGGCGCGCTGCTCGGCGTCGTCGCGGACGCCGAGACGTCCGATGCCGACATCGATGCAGCCGTCGAGGCGTTCCAGCGCGACTTCGTGCCGGCCACCGCGGATGCCGCGGACGCGGGGCCGCAGCCGGAAAAAGCGCAGATCGGCGGGCGCACCGTGCGTTACCTGAAGATCGGCGACGGCGGCACGCCCGCTGTGCTGATCCACGGCTTCGGCGGCGATCTGAACAACTGGCTCTTCAACCATGCGGATCTCGCCGCGCACCGCGCCGTGTGGGCGCTCGATTTGCCAGGGCACGGCGAGTCGGGCAAGGCGGTCGACACGGGCAGCCTCGACGAACTGGCGGACAGCGTGATCGCGTTTCTCGATGACCGGGGCATCGAGCGCGCGCATCTGGTCGGCCATTCGATGGGCGGCGCCGTGTCGATGACGGTCGCCGCGAAGGCGCCCGAACGCGTCGCGTCGCTGGCCTTGATTGCGGGTGCGGGGCTCGGCGACGAGATCAACCGCGAGTACATCGAAGGCTTCGTCGCGGGCAGCAGCCGCAACACGCTGAAGCCGCATCTGGTGAAGCTGTTCGCCGACGGGTCGCTGGTCACGCGGCAACTGGTCGAAGACATCGTCAAGTACAAGCGGCTCGAAGGCGTGAACGACGCGTTGCGCAAGATTGCCGCGTCCGCGTTCGAAGGCGGGGTGCAAAGCCGCGTCTATCGCGACCGGCTCGACACGCTCGCGCCGCGCACGCTGGTGATCTGGGGGGCGCAGGACCAGATCATTCCGGCCGCGCACGCACAGGGGCTGCCCGCTCAGGTGCGCGTGCACGTAATCGACGGCAAAGGGCACATGGTGCAGATGGAGGCTGCATCGGACGTGAACCGCCTGCTCAACGAGTTCTTCGGATAACCGCGATGGACGCCGCTTCTCATACCGACAGCGTCACGGCGCTTGGCCAGCATGGCAAGCGCAATCGCGACAAGCTCGCCCGCATTCCGGTGAAGATCGTGCCGGCGGACCATGCGGCCGTCTTGCCGAAGCCGCCCTGGCTGCATGCTCGGCCGATGATGAGCGAAACCGTCGCGGGCATGGCGGCGGTTCTGCGCGAGCACAAGTTGCATTCGGTCTGCGAGGAGGCGATGTGTCCGAACATCGGCGAGTGCTTCGCGCAGCGCACCGCGACATTCATGATCATGGGAGGGATCTGCACGCGGCGCTGCGCGTTCTGCGACGTCGCGCATGGCCGGCCGCAAGCGCTCGACGAGGACGAGCCCGCGCGGCTCGCCGACGCCGTCGCGGCGCTGGGGCTGCGCTACGTGGTGATTACATCGGTGGACCGCGACGATCTGCGCGACGGCGGCGCCGCGCACTTCGCGCGCTGTATCAAGCTCGTGCGCGAGCGAATACCGGGTATTCGCGTGGAAATCCTGACGCCGGATTTTCGCGGGCGAATCGAGCGCGCGCTCGATGCGCTGTCCGGCGCGTGGCCGGACGTCCTCAACCACAACATCGAGACGGTGCCGTCGCTGTATCGGGCGGCGCGGGCAGGCGCGGACTATCGCGGTTCGCTCGAATTGCTGTCGCGAGCGAAACGCCAGAACGCGGCGGCGTTGACCAAATCCGGCCTGATGGTCGGCCTCGGCGAGACCGACAGCGAACTGCTCGCCACGATGCGCGATCTGCGCGCCCACGACGTCGACGTACTGACGATCGGTCAGTATCTCGCGCCGTCGCGGTATCACATGCCGGTGCGGCGATATGTGCCGCCTGCGACTTTCGACATGCTGCGCGATGAAGGTTTGAAGATGGGGTTCGTCGAAGTAGTGGCGGGGCCGCTCGTGCGCTCGTCGTATCACGCCGATCGGACGCCGCAGGGCCACGCCCCAATCCCGTGAATACCTCCCCGTAACCTCGGCTTTTCGACCGATTGGCCGCCAGCCAGGTAGCCGACAATTGGTGACTATACGAGGCGAGTCCCAGCACGCGGCTGCCTCCCGGACGACGAAACGGTATTCGTCACCACGTGCACTTTGTCGAGGCAGACATGTCAAGCAACATTACGATCACGGACGAACTCGTAGCTGAAATCGCAAACCGGATGGCCGACGAGGGCCAAAAGGTGTCTCCCGTCGCCATCTGGTCCGAAGTTCATAGCGGTTCGGTGGTCGCGGTGTCCGCGGCATTGCGCAAGTGGCGCGAAACGCGCGCCGCGCGGGTGCCGCAGGTCGTCGAACGTCCTGCTTTGCCGGAAACCGTGACGGACACCATGCGCGAAGCGCTCGACCGGCTGTGGACGTCGGCGCAGGACGAAGCGGAACGCTCAGTGGCGCGACGCCTCGCCGCGATGCGCCAGCGTGTCGAGGACGCCAGCAACGAGCGCGACGAAGCGCTCGCCGAACTGCAAACCACCGTCCAGGAACTCGATGCGCTGCAGGTCCAGCTGGACAAGATGACCAGCGCCTACGACGAGAAGGTCGATGCCGTGGCCGGGCTGGAAGAGGACATCGCTCTCGCGGTGCAACGCACCGACGCGGCCGAGAAGCGCGCGCAGGAGCTTGCCGACCGCGTTTCGCAACTCGAAGCGGAACTGGAGCGCGCGGAACACGCCGCGCAGCGTGGAGCGATTGCGGGCGACGAGAGCGATGCCGCGGGCGAGGGCGAGGCGGCGTGCGAGTCGGCTGAGTCGGTAGTCGAAACGCCGGCCGGCGAAGCAGAGCGCGCGGCGCTGGAAGCGGAGCATGCCGAAGCGGTCGCTCGTCTTCAGAGCGAGCTCGAAGCGATTCGCGCGCAACTGCAGGCTGAGCAGGAAGCGCATGCGGCCCGACGCGAAGAGGTCGAGGGCGCGCAGGCTGAACGGGATGCCGCCGCGCTCGAATTGCAGAATGCCCAAACGCGAATCGCCAGCCTGAGCGACGAGCGCGATGCGGACGCTTCCGAAATCGCGAGGTTGTCGGCCAGCTTGTCCGAAGCGCAGCAGCGTGCCGAGGCGGAGCGGCAGCGCGTGGCCGAACTGGCCGAAAGCGCGGCGGCCGCGAGCGAGAAGGCCGAGGACGCGGAATCGGCGTCGCCGGCGGGGGGCGACTCGCAGGAACTCGAGGCATTGAAGGCGCAGATGTCGCGCGACGCGCAAGCGCATGCCGCAGCGATTGCCGAGGCGCGGGAGACCGTCAGGAAATGGTCCGACTACTCGAACGCACTGAAGCAGCAGCTGACTCAGGCGAATGAAAAAATGGTGGTCGTCCTTGCCCGCGGCGCGGGCGAAGCGACCTTGAGCCGCCGGCTTTCCGCTGAACTCGGTCGGGTCGAGCCGGAGCATGAATTGCTGCGCAAGGAGATCCAGCAGCAAGTGATCGTCGAAACGATCACCGCTCACCTCGAGAAACAAGGCTACCGCTACGACGAGCAGACGGGTGCGGTGTCGAAGCTGAACACCGAAGGCTCGCCTGCGTGACAATGGGCAGAACGCTGTTGTTGTTCGACGGGTTTTTCATAGTGTCCATCTTTGTCGCACAGGCGTGCGCCATGCTACGTTCGATGGACGTGACATGGCATTGCCCTCTACGGCTTTGAAACGGTGCAGCGGGGAATGGACCGCGCGCTGGACTCAGCGCATCACGAACGGATCGCTGATCGGCTCGTCCGAGGTGCGCAGCCATACCGACTTCGTCGTCGTGTATTCGAGCGCCGCGGCCATGCCGCCTTCACGGCCGTGACCGGACAGGCCGAAGCCGCCGAATGGCACCAGCGGAGACACCGCGCGATAGGTGTTGATCCAGACGATCCCCGAGCGCACGCGCTTCGACACGCGATGCGCGCGAGTCAGGCTGGTGGTGAAAATGCCCGCGGCGAGACCGTAGGCGGTGCTGTTCGCCTTGTCGATCGCTTCCTGCTCGGTGGTGAACGTATCCACCGAAAGCACCGGCCCGAACAGCTCCGTCGTAATGCTGTCGGCGTCGCTCACGCCGGTGCAGTCGAGAATCGTCGGCGCATAGTAGTAGCCGTCGCGCGCGAGCGTCTTGCCGCCGGCGAGCACCCTGGCGCCCTGGCGCACCGAGTTCGCGACGACCTTCTCGATGTTGCGCAGTTGCCTCTCGGTGCAAAGCGGCCCGTATTCGGTCGTCATCTCGTTGGGCGAACCCACCCGTATGCGCGACACGCGCTCCACCAGCAGGGCGAGAAACCGCTCTTTCACGGAGGCTTCGATCAGCAGCCGCGAGCCCGCCACGCAGCTTTGGCCGCTCGCCGCGAAGATGGCCGCGACCTGCGCGTTCACGGCGCTCTGGATATCGGTATCGGCGAACACGATGAAGGGCGACTTGCCGCCCAGTTCCAGCGACACCTTCGCCAGGTTGTTCGAGGTGTTCGACACGATGTGCCGCGCAGTTTCCGGGCCGCCCGTGAAGGCAACCTTGTCGACCTTCGGATGGCTGCTGAGCACGGCGCCGCATTCCGGCCCGAAGCCGGTAATCACGTTGACGACGCCTGGCGGGAAGCCGGCCTCGTGCACGAGCTTCGCGAATTCGAGCAGCGGTCCTGGGGCTTCCTCGGACGCCTTGAGCACGACCGTGCAACCTGCGGCGAGCGCCGGCCCGAGCTTGACGGCGGATAGGAACAACTGGCTGTTCCACGGCACGATCGCGGCGACCACGCCGACCGGCTGCCGTTCGAGCCAAACCTGCATGTCCGGCTTGTCGACGGGAATGCTGCTCCCTTCGAGCTTGTCGGCGATGCCGGCGTAGTAGCGGTAGTACTCGGCGACGTAAGCGATCTGGCTGGACGTCTCGCGAATGATCTTGCCGGTGTCGTTCGTTTCAATTTCAGCGAGTCGCGGCGCAGCCTGTTCGACGAGCCCGGCCAGCTTGTAGAGCAGCTTGCCGCGCGCCGACGCGGTGAGGCCGGCCCACGCGGAATCGGTGAGCGCGCGGCTGGCCGCCTCGACCGCGCGGTTGACCTGCTCCGTGCGCGCTTCGGGCATTTGCGCCCACGCTTTGCCGGTGGCCGGATTGACGCTCGCGAACGTGGCGGCGCCGGGTTCGAACTGTCCGTCGATATACAGCTGAAAATGCGAATCCATGGCGTCGGCCCCTTACCGGAATGCAGGCATCACGTCGTTGATCATGCGTTCGAGCGATGCCTTCTTGCGCTCGAAGCTCATGCCCGTATCGATCCAGAACGAGTACTCGTCGAAGCCGAGCGCCTCGTATGCCCTCAGGCGCGCAATCACTTCCTCGGGCGTGCCGATCACGTTGTTCTTGCGCATCGCCGCGGGCGTGTAGAACGGATGAGCGGCGATCTCTTCCGGGCTCAGCGTCTTGATCATGCCGCGGCTCACCGGCCGCTCGTTCTTGAACCATGCACCGAAGTAGTTGTAGAAGGTGTTCACTTCGTCGGCCGCGATCTGCGCGTCGTTTTCGCTGCTCGCGACATACGTGTGACGCAGCAGCATGATCTGCGGGCGCGGCAGGCTGCTGAACTTCTCGCACGCGGCGTTGAAGTGGCCAACCAGCTTCTCGACCTCTTCGTCGCCCAGATGCAGCGGCGTCACCTGCACGTTGCAACCGTTGGACACCGCGAACTCGTGGCTGTTCGGGTCGCGCGCGGCCACCCAGATCGGCGGATGCGGGCGCTGCAGCGGCAGCGGCGAAGACGTCGTGGAAGGAAATTTCCAGAATTCGCCTTCGTGCGCGTAATCGCCTTCCCAGAGCTTTTTCACGGCCGGGATCAGTTCGCGCATGCGTTGACCCGCGCCCCACGCGTCGAGCCCCGGATGCAGGCGTTCGTATTCGAACGAATACGCGCCGCGCGCGATGCCCAGCTCCAGGCGGCCGTTCGAAATGATGTCGGTCATCGCGGCTTCGCCGGCGAGCTTGATCGGGTGCCAGAACGGCGCCACCACCGTGCCGGTGCCGAGCCTCACGTGCTTCGTCTTGTTGGCGAGGTCCGCGAGATTGATGAACGGATTCGGCGCGATCGTGAAGTCCATGCCGTGGTGCTCGCCGGTCCAGACGGCGTGCATGCCGCCGCGATCGGCAATCTGGCAAAGCTCGACCATTTCGTCATACAGCTGCTTCTGACTGGTCTGCCCGGAGACGCGCTCCATGTGAACGAAGAGGGAAAATCGCATGATGTGACCTTTCAGGAATGAAGCGGGCGGACTGTGCCGTTGCTATGGTCGCCGAAGTACAACCCGTAGCTCTTCAACTGGCTTTCCTTGCGGTAGCGGTGCAGCATGCTGGCCACGGCGCTGTCCTGCAACGCTTGCGTATCGATGTCGTCGAGGCCGATGAATTCGCCCGAAGCGTCAGCCGAAGCGGCGAGTTCATCCGGCGCGCTGCACAGGAACGAGATGTACTGGTATTGGGTTTCGGTGTTGTTGTAGGCCGAATAGATGAAGCTTGCCGATGCGTCGGGCTGGTGCTTCTCGCCGCTGCCCACTCGACGAACTGTTGCAAGCCGGCGCCTGGCTCGAGCGGATCGCTTCGACCGTGGCCCGGCACATCGACCGAGATCAGCCGGAACTCGGACGACAGCCCTTCGATCTGCGGGTACCACGCGAGCGCCTGCATGCCGACGCCGTGGATCAGGACCAGCGGTTCGCCGCTGCCCTGCTCCAGATAGCGAGCGACGCGCTTATTTGACAGCTGCAGGGTTCTTGACGTCATTTCCGAGCTCTGCGAGGTCTTTGTAGCGATCGCCAATGCGGTGATGCGGACGGCCACCGGTCGCGGCGCCAATCGCGATCACGAGTTCGTCCGCGGCCGGCGCGTCCGCAATCGCAAACTGCAGCGTCAGATAGTGCGAACGGCGGCCTTCGTCGTTCTTGTCCATCATCGGGATCAGAAGCGGCGCATTGGCGGGTCCGCGCGTGTTGTTGAACGCCAGATACGACTTCGCACCGACGGCCGAGCGATACGTGTTGCCGAAGTGCAGCGTGTGGATCAGCGCGGACGCATGCTCGATCTCGCCCGCAAGGCCGACGATCGCGCTCTTGCCGAACGCTTCGACCGCTTCACCCGAACCGGCTTCGTCGATGATCAGCCTGGTCAGGTGCTCGCTCAGTTGCGGCGCGAGCGCACGAATCTCCGGCGACAGGTCTTCCACATAACCGCGGCCCGCCCACGGGTTCTTGATCACGGCGGCCGCGCCGATCATTTTCAGCGGCTTGGCGGCGACCTTGTCGCCGTCGACGAAGACGGTCTCGACATGGAGGATGGATTTGCGAATCAGGCTCATGGCAGCTTCCTGCGTGGGTTAGATGTGTGAGGCATTGTGGTATACCATGTTACGGCATGCCATGAGTGTTAACCCGGGGCGCCGTGGAAGCCGCGTCTGGTGGGGAAAGGGCGTTTTTTGCGAGGGATTTGCTGGCGAGCAGCGACGTCGAAAACACGTAGCGCGCGGTTCGTCGGACCATCAACGAAGCGGCAACTATGGCGCAAACCATTCTGGATTTACGAAGGAGGAGATATGGCTGCATATTGGATCGCCCACGTAACCGTGCTCGATGCGGCGAAATACAAGGGCTACACGGACCTCGCACCGCAGGCGTTCAACAAGTACGGCGCGGTGTTTCTCGCGCGCGGCGGCGCGTCGGAGGTGCTGGAAGGTGAATCGTTCGAGCGGCACGTCGTGATTCGCTTCAGGGATATGCAAACGGCGCTCGACTGCTATCACTCGCCCGAGTATCAGGCCGCCAAACAGAAGCGCGACGGACATTGCCGGGCACAGATCACGATCGTCGAGGGCCTGGGCGGCTGATTGTGCCCTCGTGTGCAAGCCTGAAAGTCAGATGAGTCATAATATGGCATTCCACGCCCGCGCCCTCGGTGCGGGCCCTCGTCCATCGTCCCACTGCCGCCTATGCACGACCTCAAAATCGACCGCAATGTCAAAACCTTGCGTGAACTCACGCTCGACAAACTGCGCGCCGCGATAGTCCAGGGGTATTTCCGGCCGGGCACCCGCCTCGTCGAACGCACGCTGTGCGACGAGCTTGGCGTGAGCCGCACCGTCGTGCGCGAGGTGCTGCGGCATCTGGAGACCGAAGGCTTGGTCGAGATCGTCGCTCGGCAAGGTCCGATCGTCGCGCGGCTCGACCCCGCGCAGGTCGGCGAGATTTATGAGTTGCGCGGGCTGCTCGAAGCGAACGCCGCCCGGGCCTGCGCCGAGCACGCCACGCCTGAAGTCGTGCGGCAACTGCGCGAGGTCCGCGCAGTCATCGAAGACGCGTTCGAGAAACACGATCTGCCGCGCGTGCTCGAATACACCGAGCGCTTCTACGAAACGATGTTCGAAGCCGCCAACAAACAGGTGTCGCTGGCGGTCGTCACGTCGCTCAATGCGCGCATCAACCGGCTGCGCGCGTTAACCATCGCGACGCCGGGCCGAGGCGGCGACTCCAACCGCGAAATGAACCTGCTGCTCGACGCGATCGAGCGGCGCGACGGTGACGCGGCGTCCGCAGCGTCGTTCGCGCATATCAAGCGGGTGTCGGAACTGGCTTTGACGGTTCTTGCGGAGCAGAACGAAGCGAGCGGCGACGCCTAAGCCCATCCGTAGTCGCCCCTGTCAAGGCCGCCGGCAACTGCCGGCGGCCTTTTCTTATGTCTGTTTGATCAAGCAAACACGCGCATAGCCCAAACCGTGCCAGCGTAATTCATCGCAATATCATGGTATTCCATAATACGCTATGCAGTGTTGTAGGCCATAAGATGGCATACCATAATCTCATCGATATTGATCTTTTGGCTCGAAGCCTGAAAGGAGAACCCCATGACGTGCGAAGTGGAGCGTGTCCGATGAAGCCCGATATGTCGCCGACGCGCGTGATCTCGCATGGTCAGCGTGGCCGCACCGCGGGCACCTGCTACAGCGTGTACGCGCGGCAATCGGACGCCGCCGCCGAAACCGTCGTGCTGATCCACGGCGTAGGCATGAATCAGAGCGTGTGGGCGCCGCAGATCGATGCGTTATCCGAATCGTTTCGCGTCGTTGTCTACGACATGCTGGGGCACGGCGACAGCGTGCTGCCGAGCGCGGAGCCCTCGCTCGACGAATATGCGGCGCAACTCGCGTCGCTGCTCGACGCGCTGCGGATCGAGCGCGCGCACGTGGTGGGCCATTCGATGGGCGCGCTGGTCGCACTGGAATTCGCGCTGACCCACCCCGAGCGCACGCTCAGCGTCGCCGCGTTGAACGCGGTGTACGACCGCACGCCGGCACAGCGCGAGGCGGTGATGACGCGCGCGGCCACGCTCGGCGATGCGCGTGCCGACACCGGGGTGGACGGAACCCTGTCGCGCTGGTTCGGCGATCCCATTCCGGGACACCTGACCCAGGCCGCGCGGGCGGTGCGAGCGCTGCTGCTTGCCGTTGATCCGGTGGGCTACGCGCGCACCTACCGTCTGTTCGCCTGCTCGGACGACGCGCATGTCGGGCGTCTCGCGAGTCTCGAGATACCCGCGCTATTTCTGACGGGCGAGGGCGATCCGAATTCGAGCGCGCAGATGTCCCGGGCGATGGCCGCGGCGGCACCACAGGGCCGCGCCGAAGTGATCGCGAACGCGCGCCACATGATGAACGTCACCGACCCGGAGCGCGTGAACGCAAGCCTGCTCGCGTTCCTCGTCGAAGCATCGGCGGTGCGACGGAAGGGCCCCGTAACGACCGCGGCAACGACCGCAGCAACTACCGCAGCAACTACCGCAGTACCAACCGGAGAACGCCATGGCTGAGCCGATCATCGCCCCGACCGCGCAACCCGCTTTCGATATCGTCGATTTTCGACGCGCGCTCGGCGCATTCGTGACGGGCGTGACCGTCGTCACGACCGTCCAGGCAGACGGTTCGCCGCGCGGCTTCACGGCGAACTCGTTCACGTCGGTGTCGCTCGATCCGCCGCTGATTCTCGTGTGCGTCGCGAAGACGGCGGCGAGTTACGCAGTGTTCTCGGACACGCACCGCTTCGCGGTGAGCGTGCTCGCCGAAGACCAGAAGCATGTGTCCGGCGTGTTCGCTTCGAAGGCCGCGGACAAGTTCGCGCAAGTGCCGTGGAGCACGCGCAAAACGGGCGCGCCGGTGATGGATGGCTCGGCCGCGAGCTTCGACTGCACGACGCATCAAGTGGTCGATGCGGGCGATCACATCATCCTGATCGGTCGCGTGGTGGACTTCGTGCAAACGAGTTCGTCGCCGCTTGGCTACTGCCGCGGCGCATACGTGAACTTCAGCCTGTCGCAGGACGCGCTGACCGCGGCTGGTGGGCGCGCGAAAGTCGGCGCGATCCTCGAGCACCGCGACGGGCTGGTGCTCGTCGACACCGGCAAAGGCTTGGGGCTGCCAACCGGCATCAAGCTCGACCCGGCCAGCGACCCCGCGAGCCTGCACGGCGTGCTCGCCAAGCTCGGCCTGCATGTGCATCTCGACTTCCTGTTTGCGGTATTCGAGGACGGCAGCGGCAAGGAGCCCGGCGTGCATATCTACTATCGCGGCCGCGTGATTCCCAACGGCTCGCCGTGGCTCGACAGCAGCGTGCGCATCGTGCCGCTGACCCAGATTCCGTGGGACGACGTGAGCGACGCCGCGGTGCGCTCGATGCTCGAACGCTATGAGCGCGAACGCAGGCAGGACGCGTTCGGCATTTATGTCGGCGATAGCGAAGCCGGCACCGTGCAGCCGCTGGGCCTCGCGCATTGACAGCGCGGCACCGCTGCAACCAACAACTCACAACTCACAACGATGAAGCCGGCGCGTTTTCTCGCCGCCGGACCGACGAAGCAACACCCAACCGTATCCCGGAGACAGACATGAGCAGCAGAAGCATTCCGTTTATCGCGCCGTTGTTCGTTGCTTGCGCGACGGCGCTCGCGACAGCGCCCGCACTCGCCGCAGACCCGATCGTCTTCACCAGCTGGGGCGGCACCACGCAGTCGTCGCAACAGAAGAACTGGGCGCAGCCGTTCACGCAGGCGAGCGGCATCACCGTATTGATGGATGGCCCGACCGACTACGGCAAGCTGAAGGCGATGGTCGACAGCGGCAACGTGAGCTGGGACGTCGTCGATGTGGAAGGCGACTTTGCGTACGCCGCGCAAAAGGCCGGCCTGATCGAGCCGATCGACTACTCGGTCGTGAAGAAGGACGAACTGGACCCGCGCTTTGCGACTCCGGACGCGGTGGGCAGCTTCTATTACTCGTTCGTGCTCGGCTACAACAAGTCGAAGTACACGGGCGCGCAGCCGCAGACGTGGGCCGATCTTTTCGACACGAAGAAATTCCCCGGCAAGCGCACGTTCTACAAGTGGTCGGCGCCGGGCGTGCTGGAAATCGCGCTGCTCGCCGATGGCGTGCCGCCGAACAAGCTCTATCCGCTCGACCTCGACCGCGCGTTCAAGAAGCTCGACACGATCAAGAGCGACATCGTCTGGTGGAGCGGCGGCGCACAATCGCAGCAACTGCTCGCATCGGGCGAAGCGCCGATCGGGATGTTCTGGAATGGGCGCTTGCACGCGCTCGCGCAGACCGGTGTGCCGGTGGCCATTTCGTGGAACCAGAACCTGACCGCCGCCGACATGCTGGTGATTCCGAAGGGCGCCAAGCATCGCGCGGAAGCGATGAAGTATCTGGCGGCCGCGACGAGCCCGCAGGCGCAGGCGAAATTCGCCGCCGAGACGGGTTACGCGCCGATCAACGTGAAGTCGGCGGCGCTGATGCCGGCCGCGATGGCGAAGACGCTGCCCGACCAGTACAAGGATTCGCAGATCAATCTCGACATGAAGTACTGGGCCGACAACCGCGACGCGATTGCGAAGCGCTGGTACGCGTGGCAATCGAAATGAGCCGCACGGACCGACGTTAGAGCCGCGCGCCGCGCGATGAACCGGCGCGCACAGAGACACCGAGCAGGAGACATCATGCCCAACGTAATGAGTACCGTCGCGCATCCGCCCGCGACGGCCGCGCGCAAGCGGCGCGACTGGCGCAGCATCTGGCTGCTGACGCCGGCCATGTTGCTGCTGCTGATCTTCTTCCTGCTGCCGGTGCTGTCGCTGCTATTGCGCAGCGTGCTCGAGCCGACACCGGGACTGGAGAACTATCAGCAACTGGTCGGTTCGACCACGTATCTGCGCGTCTTCGGCAATACCTTTCTCGTCGCGACGGTCGTGACCGTCGTCACGGTGCTGGTGGGCTTTCCGATGGCATGGCTGCTCGCGATCGCGCCGCGCAAGCTCAGCTCCGTGCTATTCGCGATCCTGCTGCTGTCGATGTGGACCAACCTGCTCGCGCGGACTTTCGCGTGGATGGTGCTGTTGCAGGGTACGGGTCCGATCAACCGCGCGCTGATGGCGATCGGCCTGATTCACGAGCCGCTCGCGCTCGTGAACAACCTCACCGGCGTGACGATCGGCATGACATACATCATGCTGCCGTTTCTCGTGATGCCGCTGCACGCGACGCTGCGCGGCATCGATCCGTCGACGCTGCGTGCCGCCGCGGTCTGCGGCGCGAGCCGCTGGCAGGCGTTCTGGCGCATCCTCGTGCCGCTCGCGATGCCGGGCGTGGCCTCCGGCGCGCTGATGGTGTTCGTGATGGCGCTCGGCTACTTCGTCACGCCCGCGCTGCTCGGCGGTCCGTCTTACATGATGCTCGCCGAACTCATCGCGCAGCTCGTGCAGGAACTGCTGAACTGGGGGCTCGCCGGTGCGGCGGCGTTCGTGCTGCTGGCGGTGACGCTCGCGCTTTACGCGCTGCAATTGCGCTTTACCGGCAGCGCGCGCGCAATTCAGGGAGGACGCTGACATGTTGCTCGATTTCGATCGTCTCGGCGGGCTTCGCTGGGCACTGGTGGCCATAGGCGCGGCCGTCGCACTGTTTCTGCTGCTGCCGATCCTGTTCATCGTCGCGCTGTCGTTCGGCGATTCGCAGTGGCTGATTTTCCCGCCGCCGGGCTGGACGCTGGAGTGGTATCGGCAGCTTTTCACGGACGCGGGCTGGATCGACTCGCTGCTGACGAGCGCGAAGCTGGCCGTGATCGTGATGGCGCTTTCGGTGCTGCTCGGTTTTCTTGCGTCGCTTGCGCTGGTGCGCGGCAAGTTCCGCGGCCGCGAAGCGGTGAAAGGCTTCTTCCTGACACCGATGGTGCTGCCCGTCGTCGTTCTGGCCGTCGCTCTGTACGCGTTCTTTCTGCGCATCGGCCTGAACGGCACGATGACCGGCTTCGTGCTCGGCCATCTGATCATCGCGCTGCCGTTCTCGATCATCTCGATCAGCAACTCGCTCGTGAGCTTCGATACGGCGCTCGAAGATGCCGCGCTGATCTGCGGCGCGTCGCCGCTCACCGTGAAGCTGCGCGTGACCCTCCCTGCGATACGGCTCGGCCTGTTCGCCGCCGCGATCTTCGCGTTTCTGGCGTCGTGGGATGAAGTCGTGGTGTCGATCTTCATGTCGAGCCCGACATTGCAAACGCTGCCCGTGCGTATCTGGTCGACGCTGCGGCAGGATCTTACGCCCGTCGTCGCGGCGGCGTCTTCACTGCTGGTCGCATTGACGACCGTATTGATGCTGGCGGGCGCCGTGCTGCGCCGCGCGCGCTAATCGACGTAATCAGCGAGGTAAACAAGCCATGACTGCATTCCTGCAAATCCAGCGTCTGCGCAAGACCTACGACGACGTCGTCGCCATCGACCAGGTTTCCCTCGATGTGCGCAAGGGCGAATTCATGACGTTTCTCGGACCGTCCGGTTCGGGCAAGAGCACGACGCTGTATATCGTCGCGGGCTTCCAGGAGCCCACTGACGGCCGCGTGCTGCTCGACGGCAAGCCGCTGCTGGCGGTCGCGCCGAACAAGCGCAACATCGGCATGGTGTTTCAGCGCTATACGCTGTTCCCGCATCTGACCGTGGGCGAGAACGTGGCGTTTCCGCTGCGCGTGCGCCGGCGCCCAGAAGCCGAGATCAACGCGAAAGTCGACAAGATGCTCAAGCTCGTGCACCTGTCCGAGTGCCGCGACCGGATGCCCGCGCAGCTGTCGGGCGGGCAGCAGCAACGCGTGGCGATCGCCCGCGCGCTGGCCTACGATCCGCCCGTGCTGCTGATGGACGAGCCGCTGTCCGCGCTCGACAAGAAGCTGCGCGAGGAAATCCAGCTCGAACTGCGCCGCATCCATCAGGAAACCGGCGTGACGATCCTCTACGTCACGCACGACCAGGAAGAAGCGCTGCGGCTGTCCGACCGCATCGCGGTGTTCAACAAAGGCCGCATCGAGCAGGTGGGCACCGGTGAGGAGCTGTACGCGAACCCGGCGTCGCGCTTCGTCGCGAGCTTCATCGGCAATTCGAATTTCTTGCCGGTAAAGGTGACGAAGAATTGCGATGGCCGGCTGAACGGCGTGTTTCCGAACGGCCATCAGATCGCCGCGAATGACTTCAATCCGGTGCTCAGCGCCGGCGACGACGGCACCTTGATGATCCGCCCCGAGCAGATGCGCATCAGCGCGCTGCAAAGTGCCAGCGGCACGAGCGGCCTGCCCGTGACGGTGCGTGATATCACGTATCTCGGCGACGCGATGCACTACGCGGTGGCGACCCCGTGGCAGCAGGAAATCTCGATCCGGATGCCGGCCGCGCATCGGCACGACAGCGGCATCGCGATTGGTACCCAGGCGCTCGTCGACTGGGACGCACGCGATGTGCGCCTGTTCGCTCAAGCATGACGGCGACTGCCATGAGCGGCGCACTGCCATCGCTGAAGGTTCAACGCCCGACGACCACCTTGCGCGAACTCGCGCTCGAGAAGATGCGCACGGCGATCCTGGAGGCCCATTTCCATCCTGGCGAGCGGCTTGTCGAGCGTTCGCTGTGCGAGATTCTCGGCGTGAGCCGCACCGTGGTGCGCGAGGTGTTGCGGCACCTGGAAACGGAAGGGCTCGTCGACTCGATACCGAACCAGGGGCCGATCGTCGCCGTGCTCGACTTCGATACGGCGGCGGAGATCTACGAAATACGCGCGCTGCTCGAAGGCGAGGCGGCGATGGCGTGCGCGAAGCATGCGAACGAGCAGACGGTTGCCGATCTCGCTGGTTTCATCGAACAAATCCAGACGGCGTTCGAAGCGCAGGATCATCCGGCCGTCAGGGCGCTCACTACGGCCTTCTACGAACGCATGTTCATCGCGGGAAAAAAGCATGTGGCCTGGGAGATCGTGCAGTCGTTGACCGCGCGCATCAACCGTCTGCGAGCGCTGACGATCGCTTCCGACGACCGCGGCCGCCAGGCCGTCGACGAGATGCATCGCATTCTCTCGGCCATCGCGGCTCGCGATAACGCCGCCGCGCGCGAGGCCGCGATCGCGCATGTGCACCGGGTGGCCGAAATCGCCCGCAAGCTGCTGGCCGAAGGGCATGAGCAGGCGGTGTGGCGTCAGGCGGGCTAGCATTTTTGTGTATCAAAGGAAAGCAACGTGGAATTGAAGACCCTGTTGAAGGACGCGGCGCTTCTGCGCGATCAGGCTTATATCGACGGGCAATGGTGCCCGGCCGACTCGGGTGCGAGCTTCGACGTATTGGACCCGGCAACGGGCGCAACGCTGGGCAGCGTTCCGTTGATGGGCGAGGCCGAAACGACGCGGGCAATCGATGCGGCAAACGCCGCGTGGCCAGCGTGGCGAGCCCGCACAGCCAAGCAGCGCTCGGTCGTGATGCGCCGCTGGTATGAGCTGATGATCGAGAACGCCGACGACCTCGCGCTGATCCTGACGGCGGAACAGGGCAAGCCGCTCGCCGAAGCGAAAGGCGAAATCGCTTATGGCGCATCGTTCATCGAGTGGTTCGCCGAGGAAGGCAAACGCGTGGCCGGCGACACGCTCGCGACGCCGGCATCGGACAAGCGGCTCGTCGTCCTCAAGGAGCCGATCGGCGTGTGCGCCGCGATCACGCCGTGGAATTTTCCGAACGCGATGATTACCCGCAAGGTGGGCCCGGCGCTTGCGGCGGGCTGCCCGATCGTCGTGAAGCCCGCCGAAGCCACGCCGTTCTCCGCGCTCGCGCTCGCGGTTCTGGCCGAGCGGGCCGGCGTGCCCAGGGGCGTGCTCAACGTCGTGACCGGCGATCCGAAGGCAATCGGCGGCGCGATGACGAGCAGCCCGGTGGTTCGCAAGCTGTCGTTCACCGGATCGACGGGGGTGGGCAGATTGCTGATGGCGCAAAGCGCGCCCACGGTGAAGAAGGTCACACTCGAACTGGGCGGCAATGCACCATTCATCGTGTTCGACGATGCCGATCTCGACGCCGCGGTGGAAGGCGCGATTGCATCGAAGTACCGCAACAACGGGCAAACCTGCGTGTGCACGAATCGCTTCTACGTGCATGCGCGGGTCTACGACGCGTTCGCGTCGAAGCTGGCTGCGGCAGTCGAAGCCCTGAAGGTTGGGCATGGCATGGAGGGCGGCGTCACGCTGGGTCCGCTGATCAACGACGCGGCGGTCGGCAAGGTCGAAGCGCACATCGCCGATGCGCTCGGCAAAGGGGCGACGCTTGCCACGGGCGGCAAGCGCCACGCACTCGGCCACGGCTTTTTCGAGCCCACGGTGCTGACCAACGTTACAGCGCAAATGGCCGTGGCGAAAGACGAGACCTTCGGCCCGCTCGCGCCGCTGTTCCGTTTCTCTAGCGACGAAGAAGTGGTGAGGCTCGCCAACGACACCGAGTTCGGACTGGCCGCCTACTTCTATAGCCGCGATATCGGCCGCATCTGGCGCGTGGCCGAACAGCTCGAATACGGGATGGTGGGCATCAACACCGGCCTGATCTCCAACGAGGTGGCGCCGTTCGGCGGCGTGAAGCAATCGGGTCTCGGCAGGGAAGGCTCGCACTACGGAATCGACGATTACCTCGTGATCAAGTACCTGTGCATGGCGGTTTGACCTCGGTCCGATAGTCAGCGCGCGGCACGGTCAAGCGTAGAATTGCGGGCGCAGCGGCGAGCCGATTCGTCGCCTGACCGGAGACCGATGGCTGATGGAAATCAAGTGGATCGAAGACTTCATCGCGCTCGCCCGCTATCAGAGCTTTTCCCGCGCGGCGGAGTTTCGCAACGTCACGCAGTCGGGATTCAGCAGACGGATTCAGCAGCTCGAACAATGGGTCGGCGCCGATCTCGTCGATCGCAGCGGCTTTCCGCCGACCTTGACTCCGGCAGGCCAACTGTTTCGTGACGCGGCCGAAGACATCCTCGACAAGCTGTTCGACACGCGCGCGATCATTCGCACCGAACAGCGCATTGCCGGCACGAGCCTGCAGATCGCGGCGGGCCACACGATTGCGCTGAACTTCCTGCCCGCGTGGCTGCGCACGCTGTCGAAGCATGTCGGGGAAGTGCGCGCGCGCGTGATTCCGGCGAACGTGCACGATTCGATACTGATGCTCGTCAACGGCAACTGCGAGCTGATGTTCGCTTATCACCATCCGCAGCTGCCATTGCATCTCGATCCGACTCGGTACGAATGCGTGACCGTGGGCGTCGACACTTTCATGCCGGTATGCAGGCCCAATCAGCGGCTTGCGCACGTGTACCGTCTGCCCGGCGTGATCGAACATCCGATGCCGTTCATCGCCTACACCGAGACCAGCTACTTTGGGCGCTGCTTCGCGTTGCTGATGGAGCAGAGCAAAGCGTCGCCCGCGTTGCATCTTCACTATGAGTCCGACATGGCCGAGGTCGTGAAGAAGCTCGTGCTGGAAGGCGAGGGCGTCGCATGGTTGCCGAAGAGCTCGATCGCCGCCGAACTCGACAGCGGCGAACTCGTCGCCGCCGGCCGCTCGGAATGGCAACTGCAACTGGAGTTGCGCGTGTACCGTGACGTGACGAATCGCAGCGAACTTCTCGATACGCTGTGGCGGCATCTTCTGGCTTCGTCGGGGCCCGCCGGGCAGCGCTGATAGGGTTATCCCGCGTTATGCGAAACTTGCATAGCCATATGCAACACTAGCATTCAAGGCGGTTCTGCCGTCTCTAGAATTCCGTCCAGACACAAAAGCGGTGCATCCACATGCGATGTGCCGGCCATTCCCGAGCGCGCGCCGGTCGATGCCGACCGTTCGTGCGCCATCCCTGGACGGAGACACATGAAGAATCGGCTTACCCTCTACATCCTCGCCGGCATGCTGCTCGGCGTGGCCGTCGGTTATGTCTGCCATCGCACCGCGGCCGATGCCGCGCACGCGAAGGAGATCGCCGGCTACTTTTCGATCATCACCGATATCTTCCTGCGGCTCGTGAAGATGATCATCGCGCCGCTCGTGTTCGCCACGCTCGTGTCGGGTCTCGCCGGCATGGAAGGCACGAGCGACGTGCGCCGCATCGGGCTGCGCTCGATTGCGTGGTTCCTGTGCGCGTCGCTGTTCTCGCTCGCGCTCGGCCTCGTGCTCGCGAATCTGCTGCAACCGGGCGCGGGCTTGCACATGGCCCAGACGAGCGCTGACGTGGCCACTGGCCTCAATACGTCCAGCCTCAACTTCAAGGACTTCGTCACCCACGCGTTCCCCACCAGCATCATCGATGCGATGGCGCGCAACGATATCCTGCAGATCCTCGTCTTCTCCGTGCTGTTCGGCATCGTGCTCAGCGTGATCAAGTCGGACCCGCGCGTCGCGCCGCTGATCGCGGGCGTCGAAGCGCTCGTGCCCACCATGCTGAAGTTGACCGATTACGTGATGCGTCTCGCGCCTCTCGGTGTGTTCGGCGCGCTGGCCTCGGCGATCACGGTGCATGGCCTCGACGTGCTGACCACCTACGGCAAGCTCGTCGCGAGCTTCTATACGGGGCTCGCGCTGCTGTGGGCGGCACTGATCCTTGCCGGCTACGCGTTTCTCGGCAAGCCGATCTGGGCCTTGCTCAAGGCGATCCGCGAACCCGCGATGCTGGCGTTCTCCACCGCGAGCAGCGAGGCGGCGTATCCGCGCCTGACGGAGAAGCTGGAGGAATTCGGCGTCGACAAGAAAGTGGTCGGCTTCACGTTGCCGCTCGGCTATGCGTTCAATCTCGACGGCTCGATGATGTATCAGGCGTTCGCCGCGATCTTCATCGCGCAGGCGTTCGGCATCGACATGCCGCTCGGCACGCAGATCGTGATGCTGCTGGTGCTGATGGTCAGCAGCAAGGGGATGGCGGGCGTCGCGCGCGGCTCGGTGGTGGTCGTCGCGGCGGTGGCGCCGATGTTCCACCTGCCACCATCGGGCGTCGTGCTGGTGCTCGCGATCGACCAGATTCTCGACATGGGGCGCACCGCGACCAACGTGATCGGCAACAGCATCGCGACGGCAGCCATCGCGAAGTGGGAAGGCAAGCGCGTGGCGCGCCAGCAGCGCCGCGCGGCGATCGGCACGGCTTCGTTCGGCCAGTTCGAAGGCGAGACGAAATGAGCGGCATCGATGCAACCGCTGCCACGAACGCGCGCAAGTTCGGCGTGGTGGGCGGGCTCGGCCCGCTCGCGAGTGCCGACGTGTTCTTCAAACTGATCAAATCGACGCCGGCCACGCGCGACGCCGAGCACTTCGATGCGATCTTCGAGCAGCAGCCGTTTCGCAGCGCCGATGCCGACAGCGAGACGCTGACGCAGCGCAAGCTGTACATCTTCGATCTGATCAGCAGCTTCGAGAAGCGCGGCGTGACGACGGTCGTGCTGCCGTGCTTCCTGAGCCATACGTTCATCGACGAACTGAAAGCCAATTCGCCGCTGCAGATCGTCGATATGGTCGATGCGGTGCGCAGCCACGTGCGCAGAAGATTTCCCGCGGTGCGCCGCGTGGGCGTGCTCGCATCGGCCTATACGCGGCGCAAGCGTCTGTTCGAGAAGTGCTTTGCGGCGCCAGAATTCGAAGTGATCCACCCGCGCATCAGCGACGGCACTGATTTCGTCACCGAAGCCGTCTATGGCGAGGATGGCGTGAAGAGCGGTAATCTGCGTGGCCGTCCGGTCGAATTGCTGCGCGCGGCTTGCGAGGATTTGATCGCGCAGGGCGCCAATGTCATCGTGCCGGGGCTCACCGAAATCGCGCTGGTCGCGGATGAACTGGGTGCGTTGCGCGTGCCGCTCGTCGATTCGAACCTGGCTTACGCGCAATACGTCGTGTCCGGCCAGTACCACACGCCCGAGACGATCTTCAAGGTCGGCGTGGTGGGCGGCGTGGGTCCAGCGGCCACCGTCGATTTCATTCACAAGATCGTGCGTGCGACGCCCGCGCAGCGCGATCAGGACCACATCAAGCTGCTCGTCGAGCAGAACCCGCAGATCCCGGATCGCACGGAGAACCTCATTGGCGATGGACCCGATCCGACCATCTCGCTGTACGCGACCTGCAAGAAACTCGAAACGGGCGGCGCGGATCTGATCGCGATCCCGTGCAATACCGCGCATGCCTTCGTCGAGCGGATCCAGCCTTATCTCGGCGTGCCGATCGTCAATATGCTGACGGTGACCGTGCGTTATCTGCGCGAGTCGTTTCCCGCGCTGCGCTCGGTCGGCGTGCTCGCGACCTCCGGCACGCTCGCGAGCGGCGTCTACCAGAAGGCGCTCGAATCGCAGGGCTTGCGGCAGGTCGTGCCGGCACCCGCGCTGCAGGCGCGCGTGATGGACGCGATTTACGGCAAGGACGGCGTGAAGGCCGGATTCACCTCGGGGCAGTGCCAGCAAGACCTCGCCGCGGCGATCGACGGACTGATCGCCGAGGGCGTCGAAGTGATCGTTCTCGGCTGCACGGAACTGCCGCTGCTGCTGCGCGAGCCCTATGTGATCGGCGCGAACGGCGCGCGCGTGAGCGTCGTCGATCCGACCGATGTGCTCGCGAAGCAGTGCGTCGCCTGCGCGACAGCGCCGCCTCGATAACCCAACCGCATCACCCATTCAACGCGACGGACCTGCACACGACGTGTGCCGGATGACCCCGCTCGCCTGTCGTTTTCAGAACCTGAGAGGAACTCATGCTTGCACCGACCGAACGTATCGAACACGACCTTCTTGGCGATCTCGCCGTGCCCGCGACCGCGTACTACGGCGTACACACGCTGCGCGCGCTGCAGAACTTTCCGATCACCGGTCTTCCGATCTCCGTGTATCCGAACCTCGTCAATGCACTGGCGAGCGTGAAAGAAGCCGCCGCGCTTGCGAATCACGATCTCGGCCTGTTGAGCGCAGCGAAGCTGCAGGCCATCGTGCATGCATGCAGGCAAGTGCGCTCAGGCACTGCGCACGAGCATTTCGTCGTCGATGTGATTCAGGGCGGCGCGGGCACGTCGACCAACATGAACGCGAACGAGGTGATCGCCAATCTCGCGCTCGAACATCTCGGGCGACAGCGCGGCGAATACGCGATTCTTCATCCGAACGAGGATGTGAATCTCGGCCAGAGCACCAACGACGTTTATCCGACCGCGCTGAAGATCGCCACGTACGCGGGAATCATGCAACTCGTCGATGCGATGGGCGTGTTGCGCGCATCGTTCGAACGCAAGGCGGTGGAATTCGGCAACGACCTGAAGATGGGCCGCACGCAGCTTCAGGACGCGGTGCCGATGACGCTCGGCCAGGAGTTCAGCACCTTCGCGGTGATGCTCGGCGAAGATGAAGAGCGGCTGAAGGAGGCCGCCCAACTGATCTGCGAGATCAACCTCGGCGCGACCGCGATCGGCACCGGCATCAACACGCATCCAGAATACGCACAGCTTGCCTGCAGGCACCTGAGCGAAATAACCGGTATTGCGTTGACCACGTCACCGAACCTGGTCGAAGCGACGCAGGATGTCGGCTCGTTCGTGCAGCTTTCCGGCGTACTGAAGCGCGTCGCCGTCAAACTGTCGAAGACCTGCAACGATCTTCGCCTGATTTCGAGCGGCCCGCGCGCGGGCCTCGGCGAAATCAACCTGCCGCCGGTGCAGGCGGGTTCGAGCATCATGCCGGGCAAGGTGAATCCGGTGATTCCCGAGGTCGTCAACCAGATCGCGTTCGAAGTCATCGGCAACGATGTGACGGTGAGCTTTGCCGCCGAAGCGGGTCAGCTGCAGCTCAACGCGTTCGAACCGATCATCGCGCACAGCCTGTTCAAGAGCGTCGCGCATCTGCGCGCGGGGTGCCTCACGCTCGCGTCAAAATGCGTCGACGGCATCACCGCGAATCGCGAACGGCTGCGCGCGATCGTCGAGAACTCGATCGGCATCGTGACCGCGCTGAACCCATACATCGGCTATACGCACTCGACCGAAGTCGCGAAGGAAGCGCTGGCGTCGGGCAAGAGCGTGGCGCAGATCGTGATCGACAAAGGGCTGCTGAGCCAGGCGCAGCTCGACCAGATCCTTCAACCGGCCATGCTGACGCAACCGAGAAAAATGTCCCCGGCGGAATGAGCGACGAAGGTTTTCCCAGTGACAGGTCGCGTGTATACGCACGCGACTCATTTAAACGATGGTGGAGACGAAACATGAGCATCAACACGATCAATCGAAAAGCACTGCGGCTGTGCGGTTCGGCGGCACTTCTGATTGCGGCACTTGCCGCGGGTACCGGCGCGCAGGCGGCCGACGCGTCATCGCAACAGGCAAGCGCCGTCACCGCAATGCCGCGCGTTCTGCTGCTGGCCACCGGCGGCACGATCTCGGGGACCGCCGATCCGCGCTCGGCAATCGGCTACAACTCGGGCAACGTGAAGGGGCAGGAACTGGTGCGCGGCGTGCCGGGCATCGAGAAGCTCGCTAGCATCAACGCGGAGCAGATCTCGAACGTCGGTTCGCAGGACATGAACGACAAGATCTGGTTGCAGCTTGCGCGGCGAATCGACGAGGCCTTCGAGCGCAACGAGGCCGACGCCGTCGTGATTACGCACGGCACCGATACGATCGAGGAAACCGCGTTCTTCCTGAACAACGTGCTGCACTCCGACAAGCCGGTGGTACTGGTCGGCTCGATGCGCCCGGGCGGCTCCACCAGCGCCGACGGCCCCAACAATCTGTACGAAGCCGTCGAAGTGGCGGCGAGCCCGCAGTCTCGTGGCCGAGGCGTGATGGTCGTGATGAACGATCAGATTCACGCGCCGCGCTGGATCACCAAGACCAATACCACGGCGGTACAGGCGTTCGCGTCGCCGAACGCGGGCGCGATCGGTTATGTCGATCCGGCCAGCGTGCGCTTCGTGATGCCGGCGGTGCAAGCGACGCGCACCGCGCTGAGCCTGCCCGCGAACGGGCAATTGCCGCGCGTCGATATCGTGTATGCGCATAGCAACATGGATGGCCGCCAGATCGAGCATGCGATCGCCGATGGCGCGAAGGGCATCGTCGTAGCTGGCGAAGGCGATGGTGACATGTCGAAGGAAGCCCTCGCGGCGCTCGACCGCGCGGCGGCAAAAGGCATCGTGGTGGTTCGTTCGACGCGCCTCGTGTCGGGATTCGTGAACCGGAACGTCGAGGTGGACGACGACAAACGCGGCTTCGTCGCATCGCTCGATCTGAATCCGCAGAAGGCGCGCTTGCTGACGCAGTTGCTGGTGGCCAACGGCGTGACCGATCCGGTCAAGGTGCAGCAGGCATTCAGCGGAACGTGGTGATGGGTTGGGGGCGGCTCGGCATCGCAAGCGACGGATAGCCGCTCTAGCGCCCCTCCATCAGCGACGAAAGCAGCTTCAGCAGGCTATCGATATTGACGGGTTTGACGAAGTGATAGTCGAAGCCCGCCGATTGTGCGCGCAGCCTGTCGTCCGTCTGACCGTATCCGGTGATCGCGATCAGCAAGGGCTTCGCATCGCCTTTGCGGCGAAGCTGCCTAGCCAGTGCGTATCCGTCGATATCCGGCAAGCCGATATCGAGCAGCGCCACGTCCGGCGCAAAAGACGGTGCCGCGTCCAGCGCCTCGGCTGACGAATACGCGACGCGGGCCACATGCCCTTCTGATTCGCACAGCATCGCGAGTGAATCGGCGGCGTCGCGATTGTCATCGACGACCAGCACGCGCAACGCGGTTCGCGCGTGCCCCGGCGCGGGCTCCGACAGCGCGACCGCCGAATGGCGTTCATGGTGGTGCAAACGCGGCAGTCGGACCGTCACCGTGGTGCCGAGATTGGGGCCTTCGCTGTGCACGGCGATCGTGCCGTTGTGCATTTCGACGAGCTTCTTGACCAGCGACAGTCCGATGCCGAGGCCGCCATCCGAGCGATCGAGCGTGCGTTCGCCTTGCGAAAAGAGCTCGAACACCTTCGGCAGAAGCTCGGCCGAAATGCCCGTGCCGGTATCTTGCGTGACGATGGAAACCCATTCGCCGTCGGCCGCCACGTTCACCGTGATATGCCCGTTCTCCGGCGTGTACTTGCTCGCGTTGTTCAGGATATTGACGAAGATCTGCGAAATCCGCGTGATGTCGCCGCATACCCACGTGGTCGGGTCGCAAACACTGACGTGCAACTGCTGATGACGAGCTTCGGCCATCGCCGCGATCGCCTCGACAGCGTGATAGACGGCCGTGCCGACCAGAACGGGCTCGAGTTGCAGCACGATGCGGCCTTGGGTGATGCGCGACACTTCGAGCAGATCGTCGACGATTCGCGTCATGTGCTCGACCTGCCGGCGCATCAGGTTGATCAGCTCGTGGGGGCGTGAGCCCGTGTCGGGCTGCTTGTCGAGCAATGCGATGGCAGTGCGTAGTGGCGCGAGCGGATTGCGCAGTTCGTGCGCGAGCATCGCGAGAAACTCGTCCTTGCGGCGATCGGTTTCGCGCAGCATCAGTTCGAGCTGCTTGCGCTGGGTGATGTCGATCACGCTGGCGATGATGCGCAACGGCTTGCCGTCCGCGCCTCGCTGAAGCAGCGCGCTGCCGTGCATCCATTGTTCGCCGTACGCGTTCTGCAAGCGGAATTCGAAGTTCGCGACCGGGTCGTGGCCTTCGGCCAGTCGGCAGACATATTGTTCGAGCATCGCGCGGTCGTCGGGATGCACGTTGCGCAGCGCCTCGTCGTAGCTGAGCACATGGTCTATCCGCGGTGCGTGGCCCTCTTCGAACGACAGCGTGCGCGAGGTCAGGTCGAAGCAGACGATGTTCAGCCGCGCCGCCTGCATCGCGACGGACAGACGCAGGTTGCGCGCTTCGATCGCCAATTGCGCTTCATACTGAGGCGTCACATCGGTCGTTGTGCCGAACCACTCCTGGAGTTTGCCGTGGCTGTCGAACAGGGGCGCCGCCTGCGCGTGCATCATCCTGTACTGGCCGTCGTGACGCCGCATGCGGAACATGAGCGATCCGGGCGCGCGTCGCTGCAGCACATCGACCCACCCCTGCCTTGCCGCCTCGCGGTCGTCCGGGTGAACGTAGTCGAGCCATCCCCAGTCCGCCAGACGGACCGCGCCGTCGCCCGTGAAGCGGCTCCAGTCCTCGCCTGCGGGCCGGATGTCGCCGTTCGGCTCGGCCGACCATACGAGTGCGCCCGTCGATTCCACGAGCACCCGATAACGCCGTTCGCTGAGACTGAGTTGCTCTTCGGCTGCCCGCTCCTTGCTGATGTCGAAGGTCACGCCGTACACATGCGCGAGCGTACCGTGCTCGTATTCCGCGTGGCCGCGCATACGCAACCAGCGTGGTGAAGGCGATCCACCGTCCAGCACGAAGTCGAATTCGAAGGGACCGCCGTGTTGCAGAGCGTCATCGACCTTCCGCTGGAATAGCGCCCGATACTCCGGTTCGACACGGTTCTCCAGATCGGATAGCGCAAGCGCATCGGTGCCGGGTGGAAACCCGTACAGATCCGCGAGTTGCGAGGTCATTCGCACGACGCGGCGCTTCATGTCCCATTCCCACGCACCCATGCGAGCGCCGTGGAAGGCAGCCTTCAGGCGTCGCTCGCTCGCTTCGTACATGGCCCACGCGTGACGGGCTTCGTGGATATCTGTCGCGACGCCCACCGTGTCGCCGATGCGGCCATTCGCGTCGCGCTCGGCTTGAAGATGCAACACGTGCCAGCGATACTCGCCGTCCGCGCGCAGCAGACGCACTTCGACATTGCCGAGCAGCGTGCCGTCCCGCATCTGCCGCACTGCGTCGAGCACATGATCGATGTCGTCGGGATGAACGAAGGTCTTCCAGTGCATCCCGACCAGTTCAAGGGCGGGAATGCCGAGATACCGTGATGTCCACGGGTTGGCGTAGCGGACGACGCCGTCGCGATCGGCACGCCAAACGAATGAAGGAAGGAAGTGAGCAGGATCGTTCATCAGCGTCCTTGCATCGGTTTCCTCTGCGGACATGGCGCCGAGGATGATCCAGCGCTGCGCACATGGTGTGCCTGCTTACATTAGCTAGCCCGAACTGCCAAACACGATGTTTGTACCATGCGAATGTTCATGCGGTAAAGGCGAGCCAGACAGTCGGAGATATAGACGGATGCCGCGATGGCATTGAACTTGCTCAATTGTGCATATCAAGCCGGCGGTTTCGCCGCAATGAACGCGTGCGTCATTTCCGCTTTGAACGCATCCGAGACGGGACCACCGGCCATCCAGAAGGAGACAACGATGAATCACCCCGAAAACAGCAAGCCGCAGGAAGGTCAGCCGCGCGATGCGGCTGGGATGAGCGAAACCTACGTGCCGTCATACCGTTTGTTGTTGAAAGAGCCGACCGTACTGCTTGCTGGCAACCCGATCGACCGCACGGATGTCGCAACCGCAGCGATCCTGGGCTACAACTGACGATCGCGCGCGATGCGCCGGTCCTGCATACATAAGTTACAAAGCCGCGCGTAGCGCCTCATCGGCAACGGCAAGGCGCAACGCAATCGTCTTCACGAGAAACCGATGCAACTGTTGCGCGGTTGCCGGGTCCTGCTGTTCGAGTTCGAGCAGCCGGGAGATCGACAGGCGGTACACGCGCGTCGGTGCCTCGGCAATCACGTCCGCGCTGCGCTGCTGCTGCGTGTACACCGCCATTTCCCCCACTACCGTGCCCGGGCCGAACGAGCGCAGACGCGCCGAGCGGCCATCGGCGAGCGGCAGCGAGATCGCGACACGTCCTTGCTCGACGAAATACAGCGCATCGCCCGGCTCGCGATGACGAAACAGTGCCTGGCCTGAAAGCAGATCACGCATCTCCAGACTCGCGACCAAGCCGTTCAACGCACTGGCCGTGAAATGCGGCTCGAGCATCGCACGCAGATCGCCGCCATGCGCGAGCGCGAGCGAGTTCGACGCTAGCAGTTTGTCTTCGATCCACTCGAGACCCGCATCGAGCGTATCGAATTGATGGATCTTCAGATTGAGGGTGCCGGTCTTCTCGAGCAGATCGCGCGAGCGCGGCGGCAGCGCGGTCAACACGAGGTCCGCGTTCTTTGCCGCGCAGAGTTGCCTGATCTTGACGAAGCTGATGGATACCGAGGCATCCATGCCATGTGTCGCCGCAAAGTCCAGCACGACGAAACGGACTTGCACGGGACTGTTTGCATTGAAGCGTTCCCGCAGGCGCTGCAGAATCGAATTGGCCGTGCCGAAAAAGAGGAAGCCTTGCAGGCACATTCCGCATACCTGGGAGCCGATGGCACGCAGCGCCTGGGTGTCTTCGATGCTGCGCTCCACATTCGAGGACCGCGCGCGCAGGTCGAACTCCATGCGTATGCAGCCGACCCGGCCGTAGAGCAGCGTGAACATCACACATGCCGCAACGACGCCCACGACTACGCCGACGATCACGCCATAAGCGGCGATCGTGCCGAGAATCACGGGCACGAGCAGATACTCATACCAGTTGAGCCTGGTCCAGGCGCCCGCGAGCCAATGCACGAGCAGACGCAGCCCCATGAACAGTTGAAGGCCGACCAGCACCGGCACCGGAAACAGCGCCACGATGTCGGGCGAGGTGGCGAGCACGACCACGCACGCAAGCGACGCGAACACGCCCGCCACCCGGCTCGTCGCGCCCACCCGCGCATTGAGCATCGAGCGATTGAACGACTGGTAGCCGACCATGCCGCCCAGCAGTCCGCTCGCGAGATTGGCGAGGCCGGCGGCGCGCATCTCGCGATTGAGGTCGACGTCCTCTCCGGTGGCCGTGCCGATCGCGGTCGAATTCATCAGGATGGTCACGGCCGATACCGACGTCACCACCAGACTCTCGGGAAGATGCGCGCCGACCGCCGACCAGTCGATGGCGCCTTGTCCGAGCCTCGCGGCCAGGTGCAGCTCCGGCAGCCCGGCAAGGTGCAGCTTGACGCGCGGCAGCAGCAGACCCATGCCGCGCGCGTCGTCGATCGAAATTCCGGCAACCTGTAGCAGAACGTAGAAAAGCACGACACCGAAGGCCAGCGTGAGCGGCAACGCGGCAATGTGCTGCCACGTACGCATCAGAACCGTGGCGAGCACGCCGACGACGAGCGCCGGAAGCCATGTGATCCAGTGAAGGTGCGCGAGCAACGCGAGCGTGTGCCACTCCAGCGGCTGGCCCGTCAGCACGCGGAACGCCCCGGCGAGCAGCAGGTAGCCCGTGCCGGCGAGAAACCCGCCGAGCACCGGATAGGGCAGGAACTGCAACGAGCGGCTGCGCCTGGACGAGCCGATCGCATAGAGCGCGATGCCCGTCATCACCGAACAAAGCGCGATGGCGATCAGCACCGTGAGGATCTGCGTCTGCGGTGAGCCGCCGTCCGCGCGCACGCTGCTGGCCACACCCGCCGCCACGCCCGCGAGAAAGGCCGCCGCGTTGCTGTCGGGGCCGCCGATGTTGATGCGCATCGAACTCGTCAAGGCGATCACCAGCGCCGTGACGACACAGCTCACGAGCGCGGTGGGCACGCCCAGCATCGCGTAGCGCGCAAGATCGGCGCTAAAGATCATCGTGCCGAGGCTCATCGCATAGCACAGCATGACGAGCGTCGATACGGCGCCCGCCGCCACGTCGCCTGGCAGGCCCGCCAAACGCGAGCGCAGCGCGACGTCGGAGACGGAAACGGTCTTGCCCGGCTTCACGTGGATTCCCGGTCGAATGCGAGGGCGCCGCGAGGCGCGCCAGCCAGTATCCTGCGCGGCTCGAACGGCTGTCAAACGCGATGCAGCGTGCTGATCGGACACCTACACTGGTTATTCATCGGCCTCGTAGCTGGCGGCTCCACGCGAATGCACTGCGCCTCAGGGCCGTTCACGCGGGCGGCCGTCACGCGCGTTATTCGTCTGAGTTTTTGCCCGCGGGACCACGCATCGGAGGCAGGGCGACGAACATGGACATCGAGAAATGGCTGCGGGGCCTCGGGCTCGAGCAGTACGCCCACGCGTTCGCGGCAAACGACATCGACACGTCGCTGCTCGGGCAGCTGACCGACGCGGACCTGAAAGAGCTTGGCGTACAGTCGCTCGGCCACCGTAAGCGCATTCTGGCCGCGGCGACGGCATCGCTACCGACAGCGGCGCCGCTATCGCCCGCCACGGCCGACGACCACGAAGTGCCCGCGGACGAGCGCAGGCAGGTCACGATTCTGTTCGCCGATCTGTGCGGGTACACGATGCTGTCGCGCTCGCTCGATCCCGAAGACCTGCGCGCGCTGATCGGACGCTATACGGCGCTGGTCGACGGGATCGTGCTCGCCTATGGCGGCACGATCGACAAGCACATCGGCGACGCGGTGATGGCGCTGTTCGGCGCACCCCGCTCGCACGAGACGGACACGCTGCGCGCCGCGCGTGCCGCACTCGACATTCACGACGGCGTGGCGCGACTGGCCACCCAGACCGGGCGGCAGTTGCAGGCGCACATCGGCATTGCGAGCGGCGAGGTCATCGCGGGCGCGCTGGGCCGCGCCGACGCGCAGGACTACACCGTGCATGGCGATCCGGTGAACCTCGCCGCTCGGCTCGTGGCTGCCGCGCCAGCGGGCGAAACCTGGCTATCCGACGACGCAGCGCGCACGCTCGGCGACGTCGCCAGTTGCGAGGCAATCGGCGAGCGGCGCTTCAAGGGCATCGACACGCCGGTGCGGCCATGGCGCCTCGTCGCGCTCGGCAGCGAGCCGGTCAGGACGAGCCACAGCCATTTCGTCGGACGCGAAGCCGAGCTCGAACAGTTTCATGGCATCCTGCATGCGTGCATGGCAAAGCGCGCGGGGCACGTCGTTCATGTGCGAGGCGAAGCCGGCATCGGCAAGACCCGGCTCGTCGACGAGATGCGGCGCCATGCGCAGGCGCAGGGCTTCACGCTGCATCGAAGCCTCGTGCTCGATTTCGGCGTCGGCAAGGGCCAGGACCCGGTGCGAACCATCATCGGCAGCCTGCTCGGCTTGCCGGCCGGTGCATCGAGTGAGGCACGGCAGGCCGCCGCCGCGCAGGTCGCGGCCGAAGGCATCGTCAAGGCCGAGCAGATCGTATTTCTGCACGACTTCCTCGACCTCCCGCAGAGCGCCGAATGGCAAACCATTTACGAGGCCATGGACCACGGCGCGCGCAAGCGCGGCAAGCAGGCGCTCGCCGCGAGGCTGACCGAGGACGTGTGCGCGCACGCAGCGACGCTCATCGTCGTCGAAGACCTGCATTGGGCCGATGCCGAAGTCATCGGCTACCTGTCGGCGTTCGCGTCGGGCATTGCCAACGGTACGGGCCTGCTGGTGACGACTTCGCGCGTGGAAGGCGATCCGATCGATGCAGGCTGGCGCGCACGTTGCCGCGACACGCCGTTCGCCACGATCGATCTCGGACCGCTGCGCAAGGACGAGGCGCTGAGCCTGGCGGGCAATTTCATCGATGCGACTCAGCGTGTTGCGCTCGCCTGCATCGAGCGCGCGGGCGGCAATCCGCTGTTTCTCGAACAACTGCTGCGCAACGCCGAAGAAGGCAGCGGCAGCAACGTACCCGCGTCGATCCGCAGTCTGGTGCTCGCGCGGATGGACCGGCTCGCGCCTCGCGACCGCCTGGCGTTCCAGGCGGCCGCCGTGATCGGCCAGCGCTTCGACCTGGCGCTGCTGCGAGAACTGGTCGGCGATCCTGGCTATGTCTGCGCCGGACTGCTCGTCAATGCACTGGTGCTGCCGGAAGGCGAGGACTTCCTGTTCGCGCACGCGTTGATCCAGGAGAGCGCCTACTCGACGTTGTTGCGCGCGCGCCGCCGTGAACTTCATCTGCGCGCGGCCGAATGGTTCGCACACAGCGATGCCACGTTGCACGCCCAGCATCTCGATCGCGCCGAAGACCCGCATGCGCCGCACGCCTACCTGGGCGCGGCGGTGGCTGAGCGTGCCGCTCATCGTTTCGAAGCCGCGCTGCGGCTGGCCGAGCGGGGCATCGAGATCGCGCGGTCGGACGCGGACCGCCATGCACTGAGCTGCTGCAAGGGCGAGCTTCAGCGCGACCTGGGCGACATTGCGGGATCGATCGCGACGTACCGCACCGCACTCGCCGCCGCCACCGACGACACCGCCCGATGCGACTGCCAGCTCGGGCTCGCGGAAGGTCTGCGGGTCAGCGAGGGTCTCGACGAAGCACTCGGTCTGCTGGCGCAAGCGCAACGGATCGCGGAGCGGGACAACCGGCTGGGCGAGCTGGCAAGCCTCCATTATTTGCGCGGCAACATCCTGTTTCCGCTCGGCAAGATCGACGCCTGCTGCGCCGAACACGAGCGCGGTCTCGCCTATGCGCGCCGCCTCGGTCTGCCCGAGGCCGAGGCTCGCGCGCTCGGCGGCCTGGCGGATGCGGCGTATGCGCAGGGACGCATGCGCACCGCGTTCCATCATTTCAGCGAATGCGTGGCGATGAGCCGGGAGCACGGCTTCGGCCGCATCGAGGTCGCCAATCTGTCGATGCAGGGCTTCAGCCGCATCTATCTGAACGACGCCGGTCCGGCACGCGAGGACGCCATCGCTGCCGCCCGCACCGCCGAGCTGATCGGGCAGCCTCGCGCGCAATTGCTGGGTGAGACGCTGGGGGTGTTCGCGTGCCAGGAATTGGGCGACGTGCAGGCGGCCAGCAAGCATCTCGCGCAGGAACTGCGCGTGATCCGGCAACTGGGTGCGCGCCGCTTCCAGGCGCAGAACCTGGAGATGCAGGGGCGCCTGTTACTGGACCAGGGATGCCGCAGCGAAGCGGTGTCGGCGCTGCGCGAAGCACTGGCCATCTCACGCGAGGTGGGCAGTCAGTTTTCCGGGCCAAAGACCTTGAGCGCACTGAGCCGCGCGGTTGACGACAAAGACGAGCGGACGCGGCTACTGGCTGAAGGCGAGGCGCTGTTGCGCCTTGGCGCGGTCGGCCACAATCACTTGTGGTTTTACCGCGACGCCATCGAAGCGATGCTGGGGGCGGGCGATCCTGCCGGCATGCTGCACTACGTGGACGCACTCGAGGCCTATACGCAGCGCGAACCGTTGCCGTGGTCCGAGCTTTTCGCGGCGCGTGGCCGTGCGCTTGCGCTCGCGCTTCGGGCGCCGCTCACGGACGCCACACGATATGAACTGCTGCGGCTGCTCGAGGCGCTACAGCAGGCCGGCTTTCGCAACTACGTGGGCGCGGTCGAAGCGGCCCTTGCGGCTTGAGGCACGCGCGTAGCCGATCGTCAGCGCGGCGCCGAATCGTCGCGGGGCGGGTCCTTGTGGACCAACTCCATGTCGATGGTGCGGCCGTCGTCGTCGGGTGTGTCCCTGTGAACGACCTCCATGTCGACGGTGCGGCCGTCGTCGCCATACGCGGCCGCCTGCCGGCGCAACTTGCGCATCTTCCACCACAGATAGCCGACCACGACCGTGCCGACCGCGAACAGCACGGCGAACAGCACGATTGACAGCGTCGCGGCCACCACGAACAGGATCGCGCTCAGGGCGACGGTCAGCAACCGACCGAACCAGCCTGAGCCACCGATCCGGATCCCTTTCTCATATGTCACCCGCCGCGGCGGCGGTCTGTCGTTTTGCATCGTTCATCTCCCGGCCGCCGTCCGGCGGCTGATGCGGGTAAGTCCTAATCCGTTGTCATTATGCGGGATGTGAACGGCGAGCGTCGCCGGCGCGGGGCGACTCGGCGTATAGTCGATTGACGCCGTTAAAGAAGCCCGCGCGTTGGCTCGTTTAACTTCGGTAGTAAGTTGCCGCTCGCCAAGACTGACCGAGCGGCGTGGTTTTCAGTTACCTCGGTTGCCCGCGTAATCATGCGACGCCTGCATCTGCTCGAAATCGAAGACCAGCCGTGGTGCCCACGCGCCCTCCGTGACGGCGGGACGGACTGGCTGCACTTTCTGGCCAATTCCCACAAGGGCTTCAACGTGATCGCGGGCAAGCTGCGCGAGGCGATGCGCCGGGTTGGCAGCGACCGGATCGTCGATCTGTGCTCGGGCGGCGGCGGGCCATGGCAGACGCTTGCACCGTTGCTCGCGCTGTCCGGCCGCGTGATGGTGCAGTTGACGGACTTCTATCCCAATCGCGCCGCGTACGAGCGGATCTCAGCCGGGTCGACCAACTGTGTCACTTATGTGAGCGAACCGGTGGACGCGATGAACGTGCCATCGAGATTCGACGGTGTGCGCACGATGTTCAACTCGTTCCACCATTTTCGGCCGGACGATGCGCGCGCGATCCTCGCCGACGCCGTGACGAAGCGCCGCGCGATCGTCGTCGTCGAGGGTGCGGATCACCGGCTGCTCGGTATCGTGTTCATCCTCGTGATGCCGCTGATGATGCTCGCACTGACTCCGCTGATCCGACCGTTTCGCTGGTCGCGGCTAGCGCTCACCTATGTGCTGCCGGCGATCCCGCTGCTGTGTCTGTTCGACGGCATCGTGTCGATGCTGCGCATCTACAACCCCGACGAATTGCGTGAGATGGTCGCGAGTATTCCGGATCAGCAGAGCTTCGATTGGGACATCGGCACGCTGCCGGTGCAGGGCTCGCCGCTCGGTCTGACTTATCTTGTCGGCGTTCCGCGGCAACCCGCAGGCTTGAACGCAAACGCGCGCCGTCGGCAGCGGCGCGCGGATCACTTGCCGGCCAGATGCTCGGGTGTCTGGGTGTTGCCCGGCGGCAACTCGCCCATCGCCTGAAACAGCGTCGCCGTATCGGCCAGGCGCCGGCCGATCAGGCGGATTTCTTCCAGCCTCGCAGCTTCGTACTGCTGCTCGCCGCCGCGAGCGGATGCAGCGGGCAGCGCGCCGAGCCGCTGACGTGACGTGGCATCGTCGAACGTCTCGCGTGCGTCGCGGGCAGCGCCGCTCGCGGCTTCGAGTGCCTGCGCGTCGTGTTCGAGCGACGCAAGCGTGTCGGCGACGTTTTCGAACGCGGCCAGCACCGTCTGCTTGTACTCCAACACGGCGGCCTCGTAGGTGTCGATCGCCGCGCGCCGCTGCGCGACGAGCGCGCCGCCATGAAACAGCGCTTGCGACATCGTCGCGGCGATGTTCCAGATCGCGCCGGCGCCCGACAGCGCGAGCGGCCAGCTGAACCCGCCTTGTCCCATCGATGCGTTCAGCGTCAGGCTCGGAAAGAGTTGTGCGGTGGCGACGCCGACGTCGTTCGCGGCGGCTTTCAGCGCCGCCTCGGCGGCCGCGATATCGGGCCGTGAGCGCAACAGGTCCGATGGCAGCACGACCGGCACGTCCTGCGGCAAATGCAGGCTCGCCAGATCGGGCTCGGGCGGCGCCGCGTCGGGCGTGCGGCCGAGCAGCACCGCAAGCGCGTGTCGGGTCACGGTCAGCCGTTGCCGCAGATCGGCCACGCTGACCTGGAGCGCGGCGATGCTTTGCCGCGCATTCGACACGTCGCCGCGCGTCAGCGACCCGAGCTGGTAATGCCGTTCGGTATCGTGAGCCTGATCGCCCGCCAGCACGATCAGGCGCTCGGTCGCATCGATCTCGGCGCGCAGCATCGCCGCCTCGATCGTCGCCGTGACGATGTTGGTGGCCAGCGCGCGGCGCGCGGCTTCGCGTTGATACGCATCGATGTCGACCCGCGCGGAGCGCGCCGCGTTGGCCTTGCGCACCGCGCCGAACAGGTCGAACGTGTATTGCGCCTGGACCACGCCGATGAACTCGTTGTAAAGCAGCGTATTCGGCGCGCCGGGAACCGGAATGCCGAGATCGCGTCCGCGCGAGGCCTGCGCGACCAGATCGACCGACGGCAGCAGCGTGGCGCCGATCTGCGCGCGCAGTTGTTCGTGCGCGGCGGCCAGGTGCTTGTCGGCGGCGGCGAGCGTCGGGCTGTTGCGCAGGCCTTCTTCGACGAGGTCGTTCAATGTCGTCGAGCCGAACAGCCGCCACCATTGCGGCACCGGCTGCGCGCCAGTGGTGAAGCGCTGTGCGACACCGAGCGCCTCGACCGTCTGCGCGGGCTGCGGTTCGACGCCGTAATGGGCGGGCGAGGGCATCGCCGGCGGCTCGCCGCTCGGACCGAACGAGCATGCGCCAAGCGCGATCACAGCGGCCGCGCCGAACGCCGCGCGCCAGCGATGGATCGACACGGCCCGCGCTCGACGCGGCGCGAAAGTGAAATGCGGCGCGCTCGCCGGCACGTCGATGGAGTTGCAGTCTGTGCGCACGATCAGCTCCACGTGTATTCGATTGTCGAGGACGCGGTTCGCACCCCGCGTTCGAAGTGCCGCACCTTGAACGCGGTTGCGTAGAGCGCAGGAACGAAGAACAGCGTCAGCACGGTGGCGCCTGTGATGCCGCCCATCAGTGCGGTCGCCATCGGTCCGAAGAAGGCCGATTGCAGCAGCGGGATCAGCGCGAGCACGGCGGCCGCGGCGGTCAGCATGATCGGGCGGAAGCGCCGGACCGTGGCGCTTACGATCGCATCGAAGCGCCCCTGGCCTGCGGCGATATTGCGTTCGATCTGATCGACGAGAATCACCGAGTTGCGCATGATGATTCCGGACATCGCAATGACGCCGAGCATCGCGACGAAGCCGAACGGCTTGCCGAACAGCAGCAGTGCGGCGACCACGCCGATCAGGCCCAGCGGCGCGGTGAGCACGACCATCAGCACGCGCGCGAAGCTGCGCAGTTGAATCATCAGCAGCGTCAGCACCACCACGAGCATCAGCGGCAGTTGCGCGATCACCGACGCCTGCGCGTTGCCGCTGATCTCGCCCGCGCCGCCGGTCTCGATCCGGTAGCCGATCGGCAGCGACGCGCGCAGCGGCGCAAGCGTCCGATCGATCGCCTGGGTCACGTCGAGCTCCAGCGCGTTGCCGCGCACGTCGGCCTGGACCGTGATCGTCGGTTGACGGTCGCGGTCCCAGATCACCCCGTATTCGAGTTCGTTGTGCAGGTGTGCGAGCGTGCCGAGCGGAACCGGGCCGTTCGGCGTCGGCATCGCGAGGTTCACGATCTCGGCGGGATCGACCCGCTCACGCTGCGGCGCGCGCAGGTCGACGCTGATCAACCGGTCGCGCACCCGGTACTGCGTGAACGTATAGCCCGACAGCGTCATCGCGAGGAAGCTCGCCACGTCTTCCGACGTGACACCGAGCTCGCGCGCCTTCTGCTGGTCGATCTCGAAGCGCAGCGAGCGTTCGCCGGGTTCGTCCCAGTCGAAATGCACGCCCGTCGTGCGGGCATCGGCCTTCATCGTCGCCGCGACTTTTTCCGCGATTTCCCGCACGGTGGCGAGGTCGTTCCCGCTGACGCGAAACTGCACCGGATAGCCGACCGAGGGGCCCGTCTGCAGCGGCGAAACGCGCGCACGCACGGCGGGAAAGCTGTTTTGCAGCGTGCTCGCGAGCCAGCGTTCGAGCTTTTCGCGGTCGTCGACGGACCTGGCGGTGATCACGAGCTGCGCGAAGTTCGGCTGGGGCATCTGGACGTCGAGTGGCAGATAGAAGCGCGGCGCGCCCGTGCCGACGAAGTCGACCAGATGATCGATCTCGGGCCGGCCGGCTAGCGTCTTTTCGAGGCGCGCGGCTTCGCGCAGCGTCGCTTCGAACGACGCACCTTCGGGCAGCCGCAGGTCGACGAGCAGCTCGGGACGCTCGGAGCTCGGGAAGAACTGTTGCGGCACGAGCGCGAAGCCGGCCAACGCGACGACGAACAGCGCAGCCGTGACGCCAATCACGACGAGGCGGCGCTTCACGCACCACGCGATGCAGTCGCGCAGGCGGTCATGAAAGCGGGGCGCGCGGGGCGCCGCCAGCGGGGCGCGGCGCGTCTGCGCGTCGTCGCGCCGGCGCAACTTGCGAAGCGCGCGCCGAGGCGGCGTCTCGCGCGCGATGTCCTTGCGTTCGGGCAGCAGGTGATAGCCGAGCAACGGAATCAGCACGACCGCCGCGAACCACGAAGCAACCAGCGCAATCGCGGACACCTGAAAGATCGAGCGCGTGTATTCGCCAGTGGCCGATTTCGCCAGCGCGATCGGCAGGAATCCCGCCACCGTGACCAGGGTTCCCGTCAGCATCGGAAACGCGGAGCTGCTGTAGGCGAACGCCGCGGCCCTCGCGCGGCCCCATCCCTGTTCGAGCTTCACTGCCATCATCTCGACCGCGATGATCGCATCGTCGACGAGCAGCCCCAGTGCGAGGACCAGCGTGCCGAGCGAGATCTTGTGCAGGCCGATATCGAACCCATTCATGCATAGCGCGGTGACCGCGAGCACGACCGGGATCGAGATCGCCACAACCACGCCGGCGCGCCAGCCCAATGAGATGAGGCTCACGGCCAGCACGATCACGATCGCTTCGGCGGCGGCGCGCAGAAAGCCGTTGACCGAGTGCGAGACCGCGTGCGGCATGCTCGACACCTGGAGGAGTTCGAGCCCCGCGGGCAGACGCGCGCGCAATTCGGCCGTCTTCGCGTCGAGCAGCTTGCCGAGCTGAATCACATCGCCGCCAGTCTGCATCGTGATGCCGATGGCGAGCACCGGGCGGCCGTTGGTGCGAACCTGCGAGACCGGCGGATCGTCGTAGCCGCGCTTGATCGTCGCAATGTCGCCAAGACGAACGAGGCGGTGATTGATGTCGATCAGCGTGTCGCTCATCGCCGTCAGGTCGGTGAACTGCCCGCTCGGACGCACGAACACGCGATCGAACGCGGTGGTGAGCGTGCCGCTCGGCGTGACCGCGTTTTGCGCGTTGATCGCCCGCGCGAGTTGTTGCGGCGTGATGCTGAGGCGCGTCAATTGCGCGTTGGGAATCTCGATCGTGATGTGCTCGTCGGGGTCGCCGAAATAATCGACTTTCGCGACACCGGGCACACGCAGCAGCACGCCGCGCAGTTCGTCCGCATAGTCGTGCAGTTGGGCCGGCGAGAAGCCGTCGCCGGCGAGCGAATAGATGTTCGTGTAGACGTCGCCGAATTCGTCGTCGAAGTACGGCCCGCGCACGCCGGGCGGCAGCGTATCCGCGATGTCGCCGATTTTCTTGCGCACCTCGTACCACGTGTCGCGCACCTCGCTCACCGGCGCGGAGTCTTTCATCGTGAAGACGATCAGCGATTCGCCCGGACGCGAGTAGCTGCGCAGATAGTCGAGATGCGGCGTCTCCTGCAGCTTGCGGCCGATCCGGTCGGTCACCTGCTCCTCGACCTGGCGCGCGGTCGCGCCGGGCCAGAAGGTGCGGATCACCATCGCGCGGAACGTGAACGGCGGGTCCTCCGATTGTCCGAGCCGCGAATAGGCGAGCACGCCGAACAGCGTCGCGAGCACGACGGCGAAAAAGACGAGCGCCTGGTTGCGGATCGCCCACGCGGACAGATTGAAGCGGCCGGTGTCGTCCGCTGCTGGCCGCCGCGGTCCACCCGGTTCACCGGGGCCGCCCGCTCCGTCGGGCCCCTGGCCGAACAGCGCTCTCATGATGCGAAGTCCTCGGGATGCAACGGCGCGACCGCGCGCACGGTTTCGCCGGCGCTGACTGTGTGCACGCCTTGCAGCACGACGCGCTCGCCATCGGTGAGACCTCGCGCGACGGAGATCGTGCGGTCGTCATAGCGGCCCACCTGGACCCGGCGCAATTCCAGCGCCTCGTCGCCGGGCCGCACGACCCAGACGGCCGGCGCATTGCCGTCGTGAAAGAGCGCGCTGGCGGGCAGCGTGATCGGGTCGTCCGCTTGCGCCTCGCCGGACGCGTCGGCGAAGGTGATGGTGGCCGTCATGCCGAGGCGGACTTCGGGGCCTGGCGCATCGAGCGTCAGTTTCGCGCGATAGGTGCGGCTGCCGGGGTCTGCTGCCGGCGACAGCTCCCGGACGTGCGCGGTGAAGCGTCGGTCCGTGACGGCCGGCAGCGACACGCTGGCCGCGCTGCCGACCGCCAGCGCGTTCAGCAGGCTCTCGGGCACGTCGCAGAGGATATCGACCTCGCCGGACCACGCGAGGTGGTAGACCGGCTGTCCCGCCGCGACGTTCTGCCCGGTATCGGCGTCTTCGGCGGTGACGACGCCGGCATGGTCCGCCGTGAGGACCGTGTATTGGGTCTGATTCTTCAGCAGCGCGAACTGCTGTACCGCCTGATCGCGCTGCGCGGCGGCCGCCACATACGCATCCTGGGTCTGCTCCAGCTGCGCCGTCGAGATCAGCTGCTCCTGCGCCTGCGCCCGGTCGCGATCGAGTTGCTGCTCGGCGAAGGTGAGCCGATGCTGTGCCGCCATCAATTGGGCCTGCGCGCTCGCGAGGCTGCGCTGCGCGTCGTCGGCATCGAGCCGCGCGATCACCTGGCCGGCCGTGACCGTATCGCCGAGCCGCACCTTCCGCTCGACCAGCTTGCCGGCGACGCGAAACGACAGCGGCGTCGCATAGCGTGCGTTGACTTCGCCCGGCAGCGTCGCGAGCACCGGCTTGCTGTCCCGATGCACGACCACCGCGATGACTGGGCGCGGCAGCGTCACCTCGGCTTCTTTCGCGTGACAGGCGGCGAGCGCGAGCGCGCCCGACACCGTCAGCATGATCTCGCGCCAGCGCATGCTCACGAGTGTTCCTCCAGCTCGCCGGCTTCGAACTGCGCCTTGGTCCGGCGGCGCTGCACCTTGCCGCTCGAAGTCCGCGGCAAGCTGCCCGCCTGCACGATCGCGACGTGACCGACCTGCAGGCCCGCGCATTCGGCGACCTTCTGCGCGATCGCACGGCGCAGCGCCGTGGCCTCCGCGGGCTTGCCCTCGGCGCAGACGACCAGCGTCTCGTCGCCGTCGCGCATCACGCCGAACGCGATCACGCCGCGGCTTTGCACGCTCGGCAACTCGGCCACCGCCCATTCGATGTCCTGCGGATAGAGGTTCGAGCCGTGAATCACGATCAGGTCCTTGCTGCGGCCGCAGATATAGAGCTGGTCGCCCGCGACGTAGCCGAGATCGCCGGTCTGCAGCCAGCCGTCGCGGTACGCGTCGGCGCTCGCTTCGGTGAGGCCGTAGTAGCCCACGGTGATGCTGGGCCCGCGCGTGACGATCTCGCCGACGCAGCGTTCGGGCAACTCCCGCCCGGATTCGTCGACGATCCGCAGCTCGTGTCCGGGAAAGCAATGGCCGCAGCCGACCAGTTCGATCGTGCGCAAGCTGGTATCACGCGCGGCCGGTATCGCTCGACCGAGCCCCAGCGGTGCCGCATAGACGACGTCGGTGACGATCGGCTGGCCGTGGTCGTGAAACGTGATCGCGAGCGTTGCCTCGGCCATCCCGTAGCACGGCAGCAATGCTTCGGCGCGAAAACCGGCCGGCTCGAAGCGCGCGCAAAACTGGCGCAGCGCTTGTGCATTGATCGGCTCGGCACCGCAGCCGGCCACACGCAGCCGACTCAGGTCGAGGCCTTCGAGGTCCTGGTCGCGCGTGCGGCGCGCGGCGAGCGCATACGCGAAGTTCGGCGCGAAGCTGATCGTGCCGCGGTACTTCGTGATCGCCTCCATCCAGAGGCCGGGCCGGCGCACGAATGCTTCGGTTGATAGCAGCACGCTCGGCAAGTCGCAGATCAGCGCGCCCAGCACGCTGATGAGTCCCATGTCGTGGTGCAGCGGCAGCCAGCTCACATAGACATCCCGCTCGTGCAGATCGATGCCGCGCGGTCCGAGGAACGCTGTTGCATTCGCGATCAGATTGCGATGCGTGACCATCACGCCTTTCGGCAGCGACGTACTGCCCGACGTGTATTGCAGAAAGCACAGGTCATCGGGATGCAGCGCCGGCAAATCGCAGGCGGGCGGCTCGCCGTCGAGCAGCGCTTCGACGGTCACGATGCGTTCGAGGCCGGTGTCGGCGGCCAGCACGTCCTCGATGGTCTCGCGTGTCGAGTTCGACGTGAGCAGCATCCGCGCGCCTGCCGAGCGCACGATGTGACTGACGGTTTCGGCGTAGCGTGCGCGGGTTCTGAAGTTCAGGCTTCCGCGCGGAAAGATCGGGACCGGCACCAGACCGGCGAACGACGCGCCGAGGAAGCTCAGGATGAACGCTTCCGGGTCGAGGATCACGAGCGCGATACGGTCGCCCTTGTTCAGGCCCAGTGCCACGAGCTTTTGTGCACGCTTGCGTGCCTCGCGCTCGAGCGCGTCGTACGGATAGTAGTGCTCGTCGCCGTGCGAGGAGACAAAACGAAGGCCTCGAGCGTCGCCGCGCGGCAGCGCTGAAACGGCATCGACTAGCGTCAGGTTCATGGTGACGGCTCCCCGCTTACTTGGTCGAGATTCCGTGATCGAGCGAAGCAGCGGGCGACCAGTCGCGGATCGGCTGCAGACGGCGACGCAAGAGCGCGACCACCTCGTCGTCGCTGCGCACCGGCGCGCCCGGCAAGCGCACGAAATGCCTGGCGAGCTTGCGGTGCTGACGCGTGACGAGCAGCAGCCAGATCTGCGCGATGTCGATGCGATCGAACACGACTGCGTCCTCGTGACCGTACTTCTCCAGGTTCGCGGCGAACTCCTTCGTGAGCTCGCTGAAGTGCGTGCCTTTGCGGACGTGGTGGTAGATGTGATAACCGGCGTTGAAGACGCGCGCATTGAAACGCGAGTCGATCGTATTGGTGCTGCTCGTGTACGGGTTGTCCGGATGATCGGGGTCGATGAACGCGTGCTGGACCCAGTTGCCGATCATCATCATCAGCCGCACGAATACGAACGGGAACACGAACACGACGAGCGTCGCCCGCAGGTTCCAGTACGCGGCCGCGCCGATCGCTGCATAGAACGCGATCTCACCGACGAGCAGTTGCCGCATCAGCTTCGTATTGCGCGAGCGCCACAGATAGACGCTGAGCTCGACCGGCACCAGCGCGGCGAAGCGCAGGTAGTAATGCAGAAAGCCGATGACGCTATCGCGCTGAAACCGCATCGTCGAACTCAGGTCGCGTGGCAGGTTGTCATCGATGTGATGCATGCCCATGTGATGGACATAGAACGTGCCCGGCGTCTGGCCGAAGAACGGGCACAGCACCCAGTCGAGCAGGATTTCGAGCGTGCGGTACTTCTTCCTGAAGAGCCGCCGATGCAGCGTGCAGTGGTAGCTCATCGTGAAGCGGTCGCCGAACATGTTCCAGACCAGCACATAGGCCACGCCCGCCCACCAGGGAAAGTGGCCGAGCCAATACAGCACGGCCGCGGCGGGGATGAATATCAGCGCGCACTCGATGTAGAGCCACAGATGCGGCAGGTCGCGACGATCGTTGAGCAGGCGGTACATGGCAGTTTCCTTCAGGGGCGGTTGCAGTGGTCGGTCAAGGGGGTGGGGATTCGTTTCAGGTCGGCTCGGGCAGTTCGATCACGCCGCTATGGCCGTCGACCTTGAGCTGCATGCCTGACTGCACGCACGTGGTGAGGCCCGGAATCTGTACGACGGTCGGGATGCCGATTTCGCGTGCGACGATCGCGGCATGGGTCAGCGGACTGCCGCGCTCGATCAGCAGGCCGGTCGCCGACGCGAATACCGGGACCCAGCCGGGGTCGGTCCGATAGGTGACGAGGATGCCGCCGTCGAATTCGTTCGCTTCGCGCACGACCTTCGCGGGCCCTTCGGCAAAGCCCGGCGAGCAAGGCGTGCCGCGCAGCGTCGCGCCGGCCGCATGGGCGGGCGCCGCGTGCAGCGCCGCGAGGTTGGCCGGCTTGCTGAGCCAGGCCGCTACGGGCCCATGCGTGACGAAGCGTGGCGGCAGGTCATCCATCGCGCGATAGCTCGCGTCGTCGCGCTTGCGCTGCTCGATGAGCGGGCGCAGTTCGCGGTGAGACACGGTGCCTTCGAAGCAGCCGCGAATTTCGTCGAGACGCAGATGGAAGATGTCGCGGCCTGTGGCCAGCACGCCGTCGGCGGCGAGACCCTCGCCGATTGCGCGGAACATCCGGCGCGCGACCCCGAACGCGCGCGAACGGCAAAAGCGCACGGTCTCGCGCGCCCGGATCGCGGCGCGCACGCGGCCGCGTGCGCGGGCAAAAATCCAGCGCTGCAGCGGACCCAGCCGCTCATGCAACAACGCGTCGATGCGCGCTTCGGTGGCGCTGCGATCGATCGTCGCGGCGCCATGCGCGAGCGAGGCCTTCAACATATCGAACAGCACGCCCGGGTCTTCGCGCAGATCGGGCTCTTCGAGCTTCAGCTCGTTGTTGCTGCGGTACGCGAAGTCGGCGAGGTAGCGCTCGACGTCGGCGACGATCTCGGGCGCGCCGCATTCGCGCAGTGCCGCATACGCGTCGGCTGACGGCGTGTTGCGAATCAGCGCATCGACCCGCGGCTTCGACCGCACGGCTTCCGCCAGCGCGGCCAGCCTGCGGACCGGCTCGATCGACTCGATGTCGTCCATGCCGCCGATCACCGCCACTTCGAGCCAGTCGGGCGCATCGGGGATCCACCGCTTGATCAGGCGCCTGAGCACGCCGTAACTGAGACCGATCGCCGATTCGAGCACGATCATCATGCCCCAGCGTGCCAGCAGCGCCCGCTCGAAGCGGCAGTAGTGCGCATAGACGGCATCGGCGGGAAGCGAGCGATAGTCGAGCGCGTTGAACTCGTCGTAGACCGGATAGAAGAACGCGCGGAAGCGCTCGACGTTGCGCTCCAGCCGCGCGAAGTGCCACGCGAACTTCGTGCCGCTCACGGCCCGGATGCAGGCGAGCGCAGCGCGCGAGCCGGCCTTGTACGGCGCGATCAGCTCGGCGAAGCTCGCCAGATCGAGCGGCTCGTCGACGCCCATCTGCACTTCCATCATCTTGCGTCCGAGGTCCTGGAATGGCGCGAGCCCGGAAAGCTTGTACCAGTGCAGCAGGTTGTAGTACACGCGCCCGTTCAGGAACGCGAGCGTCGAGCCGAGGAAGCCGTCCATCTCGCGCCGCTGCTTGTGCGGAATCGCGAGCAGCCGGCAGAACTCGCGGAACACTTGCGCATAGACGTGCTGCGCGAAGGTGAAGGTCAGCTGCGTGGTCACGCCGGGATAGTTCTCGACGATGTTGGAGTTGTCCCACAGCTGGAATTCGCCGGTCCGCGATGCGGCCGGTGCGACCGGCGTGGTCACCGGGCGCGCCTGCAGAATCCACAACTGGTGTTCCGCGATACACCATTCGATATCGAGCGGCTCGCCGAACCTGCTTTCGAGCGTGCGGGCCGCTGCCACGACGCGCTCGATCTCGTCGTTGGAAAGGGCCGCAGCATCGCGCAGCGCGGCCGGCACCTCGCGGATGTGGCGGCCGTCATGACGCTCGCGTTTTTCACCGATCACCACCTGCTTGTGCTGCCCGGTGTGGCGGTCCACGGTGATCGTGTCGGCGTCGACGGCGCCCGACACGAGTCCTTCGCCGAGCCCGTAGACGGCGCTCAGCACCAGCTCGTCGCGGTTGCCGTTGGCGGGGTTGATCGTGAACACGACGCCGCTCGTGTCCGCTTGCACGAGGCGCTGCAGGATCACGGCCATGCCGGCGCCGGCCATGTCGAGTCCGTGCTGATGCCGGTAGCGCAGCGAGCGCTCGGAATACGCGGAGGCCCAGCACCGGCGCACGTGTTCGAGTGTCGAGTCGAGCCCGCGTACATCGAGGAACGTGTCGAACTGGCCTGCGAACGAGAAGCTCGCGCTGTCTTCTTCGACACCTGACGAACGCACCGCGAGCGGTCCGTCTCCGATCGCTTCGTGCGCGCGTTCAATGTCGGCGCGCAACGCGGCGCTGATGTCGCACGTCAGCACGGCCTCGCGGATCTCGCTCGCGATCGCGGCGGCGTTGGCGGGCGTGAAGTCGCTGAGCAGCGTGGCGATGGTTTGATCGAGGCCGCCGTCGCGGCGGAACTCCGCAAAGCAGTCGGTGCCGAGGATCGCCCAGTGCGGCACCGCTACACCGAGGTTCGCCAGCCGATGGAGCGATCGTCCCTTGTTGCCGGCGAGCCGCTCGATGGCTTCGGCGGGACTTGCCGCGGTGAGGATCAAACGTGGCGATGCCGTTGGGCCGGCCCTGCTGCTTGCGTCGAAGCTCTCGTGCTGTGCGTAGCTCTTGCCCGCTTCGAACTCGCCGCATGCGCGCGCAATGGTGTCGAAATTCATTGAGGTCCCCGTTGCTCAGGTGCTCGACGAAGCGAGCAGGTCTCTTGCTTCCTCGGCGGTACCGCGCCCGCCGTGAGCGGTCTGCGGAAAGCGCGCGTGCAGATGCGCACCGAGGTTGATCCAGTCGTAGGCGGCGTGGATCGTGCCGCGCCAGCCCGACGCCGTATCGAAGCTCGCCGGAAACTGCGGGTCGCCGCCGAGGTTGCGCAGACGCTGCGCGAGTTCATCGGCGAGCGCGACGTAACGCTCGGCATCCGGTGCCGATCCGATCGAGCACTGTTCGAGTTCGCGGATGCCGTCGATCAGCGCCGCATCGAGAGGCAGCAGCCGGATCGCGTCGAGCGTCGCTTCTTCCATCGTGGACTGCGGCGTCACGCCGTGCGCGCCGAGCGTGACCATGCAGGCGGTTTGCATCATCCGTTGCAGCGCGTACTCGAGCACCTTCCATTGGCCGCGCCGCAGTGCGCCCTGGGCGTCCTCACGCGCATTTTCGAGGCCGATGTTGGCCCAGACCATCTCGAGGCCCGCTTCGGCGAAGCGCCCGGCGGGCATCGGCAGCAACTGGGCACCGCTCGCGCGGCCGGCCGCGAGGCGTGCGCCGTCGATCGAGATCAACGGCGCACGGGACACCGGCGTCGAAGTCGCCTGCTGTCGTGCGTGGATTTCTCCGCTGCCCTTCCAGCGCAGGCTGACGAGACCCAGCCGGCTGAAGTCCGCGATCAGCGCGCGCTGCCGGCTCGCCGCCTGCGCGTCGCCACGGCTGGCGATGGCCGTGCATGGGGTGTCGAAGGTGATCGCACGCCAGGCCTGGGCGGCTTCGTCGTCGAGCGCAAAGACGTCGCTGCCTCGCAGCACATGGACCCGTTCGCCGATCTGCCAGGTCGTGGCGTCCTTGCCTGGGCCGATCAGCACGTTCTCCGCCGCGAGGCTCACGCCGCCGACGCCAAACTCGCGGAGCAGCGCGACCCCCGCCGCGAGGAACGCGCTTTCGGCGCCATGCTCGCGCGGCGCGTGCAGCAAGTTCCACAGACGGCCGGCGAGACCCGCGTCGACAGCCGCGCGTTCGAGTTGCAGCGACAGCCATTTCGGGCTCATGTAGCACTCGCCGAGCCGCGCCACATGGCTCTTCGCCGCATGGAACGCGGCGGTCCTGATCCAGGCGCGGGCGTAGTCGGGCTCGCCGAGCGCGAACATCGCGACCGCATAGCGGCCGGTCTGGCGCGCGAAATCCTCGAACCACAGCGCCACCGCCTCGCAGAGCGCGTCGCGGCCAAGCTCCGCTTGCAGCGTTTCGATCAATGCCGGGTTGTCGATCGGCAGCGCGCCGATGAAGCGCTGGCACCGTTCGAGCAGATTCCACGACAGGCGCGCGACCGCGCGACGCCCTTTGCCGAGCGCTGCGCGAACCTGCGCGAGCTCGCGGCGCAGGCGCGCCGGACTCAGCAACCTGACTTCGATGCGGCGGCCGTCGATGAACAGGATGTACGGCATCGTGGCCGGCTCCAGCCCGCTATCGACGATCGCGACGAAGTCGACATCGGAGCGCTCGTTGCCGAAACCTTCGGCGATCGAGCCTTCGAGAAAGACGGCGCTCGGTGCCCGCTGTTCGAACTGGGCGCTCAACGCGGTGCGCGCTTTTTGCCAGAGCTCGGCGAGCATCGGATCGGTCATCAACATGGTTAGGCTCCCTGAGCGTCAAGCCGTGCGCGGCACGAAGTAGCCCGCCGCGATCCCATAACGGAAGATCCTGCGCAGCAGCGTTTTGCCCGTCGCGCGGGGCAGGGCCGGCAGGATCGCGGCGGTCGCGTCGCGGGCGAAGCGCACCTGGCGCGTCAGGTACGACTCGTACAGCTTCACGACCTCGTCGTAGTAGCGCCGCTCGAGCGGCTTCATCGCGGCGGCGTCGAACACATGCCGCGGCACATAGCGAGGCACGTGAAACGATGGAAACTCCGCGCAGACGTCGTTGATTTCGCGCAGCGTGGTCGGCGTGCCCGAGGTCAGATGCAGCGTGCGCCCGCGCACCAGCGGGAACTTCACCAGCGCCTCGACGACGCAGTCGGCGACCCAGTCGATCGGCACGATGTTCAGCGTCGCGCCGTAGTCGCCGGGCATCGTGCGCACGAGTCCCGCGGCCGTCAGGCGCACGACGGTGTAGAGCGTGTCGAACTTGCGGATCACGCCGCTCGCCGAGTCGCCGACGATGATCGACGGGCGCAGCACCGCGGCCGGCAGACCGCTGCGCATCGCCGCCCGCACCGATTGTTCCGCGCGGTACTTGCTCTGCTCATACGGGTTGCCCAGCCGCTGGCCGAGGTCGAGATCGTCCTCGCTGAACACGCCGGGGCGCTCGCCGCAGACATAGGCGGTGCTCACGTAGAGCAGCGGAATCGGCGCGTCGTCGCGAGGTTGCGCGAACTCGACGATGCGCTCGGTGCCGCGAAAGTTGATCGCGTCGTAGACCTCGGGCTTGCGGCCGAAGCTGGTCAGCGCGGCACAGTGGACGATCGCGCCCGTCGTCGCGCGCAGCGCCTCGTAGGTGTGCGGGTCGAGCCCAAGCTGGGGTTCGGCGACGTCGCCCCGCACACACGCGAAGCTTCCGGCCGCAGGCGTGTGGCCGTCGTACGTGGTTGCCGCGAGCGGCGTGCCGTCGTTGCGGACAACCGGTCCTTCGGAGCGCAAGAATGCGACGACCGGGTAGCCCATTGCCGTGAGCCGGGCGATCACTTCGGCGCCCAACAGACCTCGCGCACCGGTGACGAGAACATGCTTATCCATCGTGGGTGACCATCCAGGGTTGCGTGTCATTTGAGGAGAATCTCGGCCAGCAGTCCGAGCTCGACGGCGACGATGAAGCGCGTGCCCGCCCAGCGTGGCCGGCCCGGCCTGCTCGCGGGGCCCGGCCAGCTCGCGTTGAGCCAGACGAGCCATACGAGTGGCAGCGTCGCCGCATAGATCGAATAGGTTTGCGACAGGCCTGCGAGGCGCGACAGCGACACGTTGATGCCGAGCGCCAGCATCAGCAGGACATTCAGCGCGACGCGGATTTCGCGCGCCGACAGGTGATAGGGCTGCAGTGCGGTGGTGCCGACTTTGCGCGAGAACTTCCAGAATTCGTAGCCGGTCCACATCGAGCCCGCTACGCACATCACGGCATAGAAGCTCAGTTCGCGGCCAGCCATGTCGCGCCACCAGAAATAGCCGTACATGAAGACCGCGAAGGGCGCCCCCTCGAATGCGGGAAAGCACAAGAGCGGGCAGCTCGGGAGCAGCCGCTTGAATACGAACGGCGCGGCGAAGGCGAGGGCGGTGGCGGCAGCGGCGGCCGTCCTTGCGTGCCCCATGCCGGTGTTTAGTGCAACGAGCAGCAGCGCGCTGGTCGCGAGGCTGGCGACGAGACGTGTGCGTCGTGCCTCGCGGCGCGCCAACAGCGCGTGCCCGGCGGGATAGTCGCGTTCGAGATCGTCGAGATCGTCGATCAAGCGAAGCTGGACGAACAGCAGGAGAAAGGACACGAGGCCGGCCAGCACACGCCAGCCCGGTTCAACGGCGACGCCGGCGATCCGTCCGTAGAGCAGCAGCGAGCAGACGAACGCGCCGGCGATCGGCAGCGCCTCGGCGGCCAGCGGCAAGCCGCCGAGCGTGCTGCCGAGCGCAACTGCCGCGGCCGCAAGCCGGCCACGTCTTGCCTGCGCGGTGGCCAGCGAAAGGCGCGGGCTCATGTACGCATCCCCTCGTTGGCGTCCACGCCGATGGCGGCGTGCCGGATGCACAGGTCCACGAGCGAGCCGACCGTGAAATACGTTTCGGCGTGTTCTTCGTTCAACGCTTCTAGCGGCAGACGGTCGATGCCGAACGCCTGCTCGACCGCGACCACCGCTTCGACGAGCGATAGCGAGTCGAGGCCGAGATCGGCGATCAGCGAACTCTCGAGGTGAATCTCTGCGTTGAAGTCGCGCTGATGCTCGCGGCAGACGCGCAGCAACTGCGTGCGTACGATGCCGAATACGGTGTTGCGCAGCGACGCATTTCTCGGTGTGCTGGCCATGCTGGGTTCCTTTCCGTTCACGCGTTGCTCGGCGCGGCGTAGCGCCACGGCAGAGTCTGGCCACCGGCCAGGATGCCCTGGGGATGCGCGAGCGCGACCGGCTCGATCGCCAGTTGCAGGCGGACGAGTGCGAGCGGTCGTTCCAACGCTTCTTCCCAGCGGTATGAGAGGGGAATGCGCGCGCGCTTGCCACGCAGCCATGCGCGGCGCAGAAAACGATGGACCCAGAAGTTCGGCCACCACGGCGCGGTCAACGCGGTACCGAGCAGACCGACGATGCGCGCGCGCATCGGTTCGAGGCCGCAGTCGAAGGCGAGAAGCGAGGTCTCGCCGGCCCAGTCCTGTCCATAGCCCGTCAACACGTGCAGCAGGTCATGAATGCAGCCGCTGCGCTCGATGAACCATTGACGGTCCGGGCCCGGCAGGATTTCTTCGAGACCGGCGGCCAGCCGGCTTGCTTGCAGCAGACCATCGGCGCTGTAGCCGCTGCGCTCCATCATCGCCATGTAGGCGCGGCCGAACGAGCCGGGCGGCAAGCGCAGCAGCGTGTCGGAATCAGCGAGCGTGTCGAGCAGCGACGGCTGCTCCGCAATCAGCGCGCCGGCGCCCGGCTCGCTCAGAAAGCGCTGGTACATCGTCTCCATCTGACCGCCGTCGAGCGCGATCATCACTTCGTAGGCATGCTGAATGTCGTCCACGTTCTCCCTCAACGCCTTGATCGCTCGCAACGCGCGCGGCCAATCGATGTGGCGTCGCGCCAGCGCGTCGTCCTTCAAAGTTGCTGTCATCTGCGGCTCCCGGCAAAGATCAAGAGGGCGGGTCACGAGTGGCGATCGACCGGTGCCACTTCTTGCGGACGCTTTTTGCAGGGTTCATGCCAGTCATCCGTTGGCACCACGCAAGTCGTCCTCATCCCCTGCAAGAACGGAACGAAGTGCCCAGATCTCAAAAGGCGGGGCGGGTATCGCGCAGATTGAAGCGGTGTCGGCGAATTGCCGACGCACGTTGGAGGAAAACCGCTCGCAGCCTCCTGCATGTCGGTGCCGGGCCAACATCCGAAAGAGATCTGTTGGTTGCAGCTCGACTGCACGACGTCTGATAGCGGCCCGGTTCACATGCCAACGTCCAAACATCTAAACGTTTGGATATATCGCCCGGCCCTTTGAAATCTGGCTGCCTGCTTGCGTCATTGCCACTGACGGGGACTCACTTCGCGCAGCCAAAGAATGCCTGGCACGAACAGTGCACCAGGAGCGCGAACAACGGGTGGTGCCCTTTGGAATTCCTGGAACTCACGAGGACGGAGGTAGAGCAATGAATCAGGCCTGGAAGGCGAAAGCGGGGCAGTTCCTGCCGGGGGCGAATCTGACTGTGCTGCCGCACTGGGAGCGCGACGCGGTGCCGAGCTACGATCGTGCCGAAGTCTCGGTGCCAGGGCGCCTTCACTTCGCCGTATTCGACTTCATGCAAATGATGCCCGGCTTCGGCGGCGGCGGACTCGGCGTATCGACGAGCACGGTCGGACACAAGATCACCGTCACGAAGACGAACAACGGCGAAGGCGGCTGCGACGTACCAAGCGGGCGGCACATGCTCGAGTTGTTCAAGCGAACGGTCGGCTACGCACGCGACGACATCCGTGTGGATCGGCTGCGCAGCATTCAGCATCAGCACAGCGGCTTCGGCTCGAATGTGTCGTTCAACACCGCGACGCTCGCCGGCTTGAACGCGTTGTTCGGCTCACCGTTTTCGCCGCACGACATGTGGGAAATGATCACCCGCAACTACGTCGAGACCGCGAAGGATGACGAGCACGTGTATTTCGGCCTCGAGACCGGCGTCGGCGAAGCGTGCCTGTTCTTCGGCGGTCTGGTCTGGGTCGACGAGAAACACGGCAACGGCCGTTTCCTCGGCAACCTGAGTTCGGAAAACCTGTGGGTGACCACCGCCGTTGGCAACTACGACACGCTATCGACCGAAGCGCTGCGTGCGCATGGCGAAGGCGCGGACATGTCCGGCACCACCGAGGCCGGTTTCGTGCCGACGCATTTCGTCGAGTGGCAGAAGCGCTATGGCAGCGCGTGGCGCAACTTCATCGAACAGAAACTGCGGCCGGCGCTGCATCGCAACGACCTGTTCGCGTTTCTGAAGCACGGCTGGGAACTCAACAGCATGAGCAACATGAAGGTGCTCGAAGGCATCTTCCGGACCGACGTGATGCGTGAGTTCGACGAGACGATGCAACGCGAGGGCGCGGTGTACGCGGGGATGAGCAGCGCGGGTCCGGGCTTCTATGCGTTTTCCGACTGCGAGGAAAAGGCGAAGCACCTCTCGGCGGTGATGCTGCATCGGTTCAGTGAATTCATGAGCGAGATGACGGTGGCCCGCGCGGGCCAGAAGATGTCGATCGACGTCGCCGTCTAGCCGCGCGTTTCTGCGACCCCTTGCGAACCCTCGCGAACCCTCGCGAAACTTTCCACTGAGACTGATCGAACATGGCTAAGCGCGTCACCTTCGTCAACACGAACCAGATCAAGCCGGCGATTGCGCCGATTGCCTTCGACTATCTGTCGGCGCCGATGGAGCGTGCAGGGTTCGAGCTCAACTTGCTCGACCTGTGCTTCTCCGACGACTGCGAGGCGGCCATTGCCGAGCACTGCCGCACCGCCGCGCCGGATTACTGGGGGGTGACGCTGCGAAATACCGACGACGTCTATTTCTCCAGCGGCTACAGCTTTCTCGAGCGCATCAGGGACATCGTCGCGATGCTCCGGCGTGCGCGCGCGGTCCCGATCGTGATGGGCGGCGCGGGCTACTCGGTGATGCCGGAAAAACTGCTTGCGTACCTCGACGCGGACTTCGGCATCGTTCGGGAAGGCGAATTCAGCTTTCCCGAACTGCTGACTTGCCTCGAAGAAGGCAGGAGTTTCACGCACATACCTGGCTTGGTCTACCGCGATACGGCCGGCGTGCACGCTACGCCGCTCGCGCCCAACACATGCGGACCGTTGGCCAGCATAGGGCCTCACAAACGCGAGCTGGTCAACAACCCGCACTATTTCGCCAAAGGCGGCCAGATCGGCATCGAAACGAAACGCGGCTGCAATCGCTCCTGCATCTATTGCGTCGAGCCGCTGATCAAAGGCCGCTCGGTGCGCATGCGCGAACCCGATGACGTCGTCGCCGAGATGGCATCGCTCGAGGAGCGCGGGGTCAACGTCTTTCACATCAACGACTCGGAATTCAATCTGAGCGTCGCGCATCCGATGGCGCTGTGCGCGGCCATCATCCGGCACGGGCTCGCCGGAAAAATCCAGTGGTATGCGTACGGGATGCCGCGGCCGTTTCCCGACGAACTCGCAGCCGCGATGAAAGCGGCCGGTTGCGTCGGCATGAACTTCGGAGTCGATAGCGCCAGCGAAACGATGCTGAAGATACTGCGCCGCACCTTCAGTGCTCCCGACATCGAACATGCGGTCAATACCGCGAAGCGCCACGGCCTCGAGCACATCATCGAACTGCTGTTCGGCGCACCCGGCGAGACGCAGGAGACCGCTCGCGAGACCATCGAGTTCATCAAGCGGGTCGATCCGGAGCGCGTTTCGGTCACGGTCGGGCTGAGGATCTTCCCGGGCACCGAGCTCGAGCAGATGATCCGCCGCGAAGGCCTCCATGCCGGGAATCCGAATCTGCACGGCCATATCGAAGGCAACGACGATCTGCTGCACCCGGTGTTTTATCTGCCGACCGCATTGGGCCCGGACCCGCAGCAGTTCATTGCCGATCTGATCGGCAATGACCGGCGGTTCTTCGGGACCAATGCGAGCCTGTTCAACTACAACGCGAACGACGCGTTGGTCGAAGCGATCGCGCAAGGCGAGCGCGGCGCGTATTGGTCGATCCTGAACCGGATCGAGAAACGCTTCGAAGCGGCCCATCACGCGCGCGCTTGTCACCGCGCGTCCGCGGACGGCGGCGATCCGGACTGGACGCCGATCGAGATTGTGCCGATCGAGCAAAGCGCCTGACGCGGGATGTGATGCCCGAAGCGGCCAGCCATCCGCTGGCCCGTGTACTTTCAACGCAGGAGGAGTGCATGCTTTTAGAAAACAGCCAGCCTGAGCCGTACAGGATCAAGATGGTCGAGCCGATCAGGCTGATCGACCGCGAGCAACGGCAGGCGCGGCTTGCCGCTGCCGGGTACAACGTGTTTCGCCTCGAAGCCGACGACGTCTATATCGATCTGATGACGGACAGCGGCACCTGCGCGATGAGCGCGAACCAGTGGGCGGGCATCATGACCGGCGACGAGTCGTATGCCGGCTCCCGCAGCTTTACCAAGCTGACGCAGGCGGTGCGGGACATGCTCGGCTTCGAATACGTATTGCCGACTCACCAGGGACGGCCGGCCGAGCACTTCCTGTTCCGAACCCTCGTGCGCCCGGGCCAGGTGGTGCCGTTCAACGCCCCGTTCGATTCGACCGAGGCGCACGTATCGATTGCCGGCGGGACCGCGATCTCGTGCGTCGCCGAAATCGGCTACCAACCCTCTGTCGAGCATCCGTTCAAGGGCGACGTGGACGTGCAGAAACTGCGCAACGTGATCGAGAGCGAAGGACGCGACAACGTTCCGCTAGTCATGGTCTCGCTGACGAACAACGCGGGCGGCGGACAGCCGGTATCGATGGCGAACCTGCGCGCGGTGAAAGCGTTGGCCGATGAGTTTGCGATTCCCGTGTACTTCGACGCGGCGCGCTGCGCGGAGAATGCTTATTTCATCCAGCAGCGCGAGAGCGGCTATGCGAACCGGTCGGTGGCGGAAATTCTGAAGGAGCAGTTTTCCTACGCCGACGGCTGCACGTTCAGTTGCAAAAAGGATGCGCTGGTCAACATCGGCGGCTTGCTCGCGACACGGTCGCGCGCGCTCTACGAGCAGGTCGTGCCGCTGCTCGTGCTGCACGAAGGCTTCGTCACCTACGGAGGGATGGCAGGCCGCGATCTCGAAGCGCTCGCGATCGGTCTGCGCGAGATGGTCGACGACAGATACCTGCAACACCGCGTGGGTCAGGTCGAACGGCTAGGAGACACACTGCTTGCCGGCGGCGTTCCGATCCTCAGGCCGACCGGCGGACACGCGGTGTATGTCGATGCGGCCGCCTTCTTGCCGCACGTGCCGCGCTCGGAGTTCCCAGCCGAGGCGCTGGCTTCCGAGCTTTACCTGGAGGGCGGCGTGCGCGCCGTCGGTCTGGGCTCGTTGGCGTTCCTGAAAGAAGATCCATCGACGGGCGCGGTCAGCGCCCCGAGGCTGGAACTGCTGAGGCTCGCCATTCCTCGCCGCGTCTACACCGATAGCCACCTCGCGGCGGTTGCGGCGGCGTTGATCCGGGTCTACCAGCGACGCGATTCGATCCGCGGTATGCGCATCGTCTCGGCACCGCCGATTCTCAAGCACTTCACCGCGGTGCTCGCACCGATCGAGGCCCGTGACGAGGTGCTTGCGGAGTGTCGCGAAGTGATGGTCTGAGGTGATTTCATGTCGAATGCCGTGTTCGAAGCGCTCGAGCTCAAACCGCATGCTTATCCCGGCGTGCTGGTCACGTTGTGCGGCGTGGATGGGGCCGGGAAGTCTTCACTGATGGAAAAGCTCGAAAGCGCGTGCACTTGTGCCGGGCTCAATTGCGTGACGACGTTTACGCCGACCAGTCGCATTCGCAAGGACGCAGTGTTCCGGGATATGGTCGACGGCCACTGGCATGCCTCTAAAGCCAGCCTGGGGCCCGACGCAAGCGTACGTCGCGTCGACATGCTGGGCATTCTGCTGTCCATCATGGGCGACCTCGTCCAGCACCTGACCGACACGGTCATACCGGCACTGGAACGCGGCGACGTAGTCTTTTGCGACCGCTACGTGTTCACCTCTCAGGCCGAGATCGGCACGCGTTCCGATCCGGCTGAGACTGCGCCGGTGCTCCGCAGCATCGCTGGCCATGTGCTGCGGCCCGACGTCGCCTTTGGTCTGAACGTTTCCGGCGCGACTTCACACCGCCGCGTGCGCTCAAGGAACGACGTGAACGACCAGCCGCCGCCGATGAGTTTTCTGACGCGTCAGGTGGCGGCCTATCGTGCCGTGTTCGACGTCAATGGCGTCGTCGCGCTGGATGGGGAGCGGAGTATCGACGAGACGTACCGCGCGGCACTCAGTCATATCGCGGCTATCGAACGGGTTGCGGGGCGGTTGGGCCCTATCGCGGCGGAACACGCTGCACGAACCCTGGCGGCGTGCTAAGGCTTCGACCTGCGCCGACACGCCGCATCCTGGCGTCGAGGTGTGCGACAAAATGCACGTCGACACGTTTTGGTGAGCATCTATCCTTCGAGACAGGACCATGTTGCATGGAAACAAACCCGCGTCAGTACGGTCTCCGAGTCGATTCACTAGGCCGCCAACGGGACAGCGCCTGTACATTTGATTTCATCGAGGCAAACGCTGGACTTGACTCCGCTCACGCCCGGAATACGCATCAGCGTATCCAGTAGAAACTCCGACAGCGCTTTCAGGTCGTGCGCGACGACTTTGAGCATGTAATCGATATCACCCGTTACGACGAAGCATTCCTGAACCTGGGTGAGTTCCGAGATCATTCGCTTGAACTTCGACAGGTCGCGCACATGGCCTCGCTCCATCGTCACCTGGATGAAAGCCACTACGCCGAAGCCCAGCAGCTGCGCATCGAGCCGCGTCTCGTAGCACTTGATTACGCCCATTTCCTCGAGCCGGCGATGACGCCTCAGCGTTTGCGCGGGCGAAAGCTTGATCGCCTCCGCCAACTCGAGATTGGAGATGCGCCCTCGCGACTGAAGAATCTCCAGCAAACGCACGTCGATTCGGTCGATGTCGATTGTATGCACTCTTATTTCCTCGTTCCGCAGTGAAATGAAATGTTAATGCACAAATCAGGGTTTGTCTGCGTCCGCTAGGAAATCCTATTGCATCGATAAAAAATTAAACTGATTCCAGATGGTGCTGCGACACGAGCGCGTGTGCTGGGAAGGGTGGTCAGATGAGCAGGTGGCTCGAGGGCCTCTCCCTGCGTGACCAATGGGGAAATTTTCTTGCATTTTTCCAACATGCCTCCGCATCAGTCAGTGCCCGTCGATCGCCACCAATCATTCATCCTCCGCTGAACCTGAGAAATCATGGCCGACCTGTTTGACAATCCAATGCAACTGATGGGCTTCGAATTCGTTGAATTCGCCTCGCCCGTACCCAATGTCCTCGAACCGCTGTTCGAGCAAATGGGCTTCACACTGGTGGCTCGCCACCGTTCGAAAGACGTGCTGCTTTACCGCCAGGGCGAAATCAACTTCATCGTGAATAGGGAGCGCAATAGTCAGGCCGCTTACTTTGCCGCCGAACATGGCCCGAGTGCGTGCGGCATGGCATTTCGCGTGAAGGATTCGCACAAGGCCTACGCCCGCGCGCTCTCGCTGGGCGCTCAGCCGATCGAAATCGCAACCGGTCCGATGGAGTTGCGATTGCCGGCAATCAAAGGCATTGGCGGCGCGCCGCTTTATCTGATCGACCGCTTCGAAGACGGCAAGTCGATCTACGACATCGATTTCGAATTCATCGAAGGTGTCGAGCGCCGGCCGGCCGGTCATGGCTTGCGCCTCGTCGATCATCTGACGCACAACGTTTATCGCGGCCGCATGACCTATTGGGCCAACTTCTACGAGACGCTGTTCAACTTCCGGGAGCTACGCTACTTCGACATCGAGGGCGAATACACGGGGCTTACGTCGAAGGCGATGACGGCGCCGGACGGCAAGATCCGCATTCCATTGAACGAGGAATCCGGCAAGGGGAGCGGCCAGATCGAAGAATTTCTCATGGCCTTCAACGGCGAGGGCATTCAACACATCGCCTTTCTGACCGACGATCTGATCGCGGTGATCGACAACCTGCAGATGGCTGGCGTGCCGCTGATGACCGGGCCGAACAGCTACTACTACGATGCGCTCGAAACCCGCCTGCCAGGCCACGGTCAACCGGTTGGCGAATTGCAGTCGCGCGGCATTCTTCTCGATGGAACGACTGCGGATGGATCGCCGCGCCTGTTGCTACAGATTTTTTCCAAACCGCTGCTTGGCCCCGTCTTTTTCGAATTCATCCAGCGAAAGGGCGATGAAGGTTTCGGGGAAGGCAATTTCAAGGCACTTTTCGAGTCGCTCGAACGCGATCAGATCGAGCGGGGCACGCTGAAAGTTTGACGCGCATGCAACCCGTTCATCGCCGCTTGAACCATACCTATCCCAGCAAGAAACGGCACCGGCGTCGCAAGCGTCGGCTGTGAGGCCTCGGCATATTTCGCCTGCTCTGACCCGAGCAGGCGAAAAAAGCGAGGCGTGGCGTCCAGAACCAACCGCAGGACACAGGAGACAACATCGTGGCACACCAGGAACAGGGCACGCTAAAGCGCGGCCTGAAGAATCGTCACATTCAGTTGATCGCGCTAGGAGGCGCAATCGGCACGGGCCTGTTTCTCGGCATCGCGCAGACCATCAAGACGGCTGGGCCGTCCGTGTTGCTCGGGTACGCGGTCGCGGGCATCGTCGCTTTCTTCATCATGCGGCAACTCGGCGAAATGGTCGTTGACGAACCCGTCGCAGGTTCTTTCAGTTACTTCGCAGGCAAATACTGCGGGCAATTCTCTGGCTTTGTTTCCGGGTGGAATTACTGGGTGCTGTACGTGCTCGTGTCCATGGCGGAACTGTCGGCCGTTGGCATCTACATGCAGTACTGGTGGCCAGGACTGCCAACGTGGGTCTCCGCGCTCGTATGCTTCGGCGTGATCAACGCGATCAACCTCACGAGCGTGAAGTCGTACGGCGAACTCGAATTCTGGTTCTCGATCGTCAAGGTCGCGGCGATCGTTGGCATGATCGGCTTCGGCGGCTATCTGCTGATTTCGGGCCATGCGGGTCCTGAGGCGGGCGTGGCCAATCTGTGGCGCCACGGCGGCTTCTTCCCGAACGGCGTGTCGGGTCTCGTGATGGCGATGGCCGTCATCATGTTCTCGTTCGGTGGACTGGAACTCGTCGGCATTACGGCCGCCGAGGCCGAAGATCCTTCGCACACGATCCCGCGCGCGACCAACCAGGTGATCTACCGGATCCTGATTTTCTACGTCGGCGCACTCGGCGTGCTGCTGTCGCTGTATCCGTGGGAAAAAGTCGTCGCGGGCGGTAGTCCGTTCGTGCTGATCTTCCACGCGATGAATAGCAACTTCGTCGCCAACGTGCTCAATGCGGTGGTGCTCACCGCCGCGCTGTCGGTGTACAACAGCGGTGTCTATTGCAACAGCCGCATGCTTTACGGCCTCGCAGGCCAGGGCAATGCGCCGCGCGCTCTGCTGAAGGTCAACGCGCGCGGGATTCCGCTCGTCGCGCTGGGTGTGTCCGCCGTGGCGACGGCCGCCTGCGTGGTAATCAACTATCTGATGCCGGGCAAGGCATTCGAGCTGCTGATGGGGCTCGTCGTCTCGGCGCTGATCATCAACTGGGCAATGATCAGCATCATTCATTTGCGTTTCCGCGCTGCGAAAGCGCGCGCCGGTGAGACGACCCTATTCCGCAGCCTCGGTTATCCGCTTACCAACTATCTTTGCCTGATCTTCCTTGCCGGCATTCTGGTCGTGATGTGGCTGATACCGGATCTGCGCATGTCGGTCTACCTGATCCCCGTTTGGCTCGTTGCGCTGGGCGTCGGCTACCGCTTGCGCAACAGGCGGGCGGGCGCCTCGGTTGCCGTTGGCGTGCCGACGCGCTAGGCACGGCGCTTTTGCAATCTTTTGGCCTGATTCAAGGAACTAGCATGTTCGAACATATCGATGCCTATGCGGGCGACCCGATCCTCACTTTGAACGAAAACTTCGCGAAGGATTCGCGCGACCACAAGGTCAATCTGAGCATCGGCATTTACTACGACGATCAAGGCCGTTTGCCGGTGATGCAAGCGGTACGCGAGGCCGAAGGACAACTGCTCGCCGAGCTCGGTCCCAAGCCGTACCTGCCGATGGCGGGCTTCGCCCACTACCGCGATGCCGTGCAATCGCTGGTGTTCGGCGACGACTCGGCGGCGCGTACCGAGGGGCGCATCGCGACCGTGCAGACCTTGGGCGGCTCGGGTGCGCTGAAGGTCGGTGCGGATTTCATCAAGCGCTACTTTGCGGGCTCGCGGGTATGGATCAGCGATCCGACGTGGGAAAACCACCGCTTCATCTTCGAGCGCGCCGGATTCGAAGTCAACGCGTACCCATACTACGACGAGTCGAGCGGCGGTCTGAAGTTCGAAGAGATGCTATCGGCCATCGACGCTCTGCCGGCGCGCAGCGTCGTCCTGCTGCACGCGTGCTGTCACAACCCGACGGGTGTCGATCTGAACGACGCGCAATGGGTGCAACTGATCGAGGTCATTGGAAAGCGGAACCTGCTGCCATTTATCGACATGGCGTACCAAGGCTTCGGCGCTGGTATCGACGCCGACGCATTCGCGATTCGTGAACTGGTGCGCCAGAACGTGCCGGCGTTGGTGGCCAATTCGTTCTCGAAGAACTTCTCGCTGTATGGCGAGCGGTGTGGCGGACTGTCGGTGATTTGTGAGTCACCGGATATTGCCGCGCGCGTATTGGGTCAATTGACGAGCGCTGTGCGCGCCAACTACAGCAATCCGCCGACGCATGGCGCGAAGATCGTAGCGCGCGTGCTGACCACACCGGCGCTGCGGCAATCGTGGCAACAGGAGCTTGCCTCGATGTGCCGGCGCATCATGCGCATGCGCGCGGAGATCCATGAATGCCTGCGCGGCAAGGTGCCGGACACGATGCTCGCGCGCTACCTCGAGCAGCGCGGCATGTTCACGTACACGGGGCTCTCGGCGGAGCAGGTCGACACGCTGCGCGAACGGCACGGCGTCTACCTGATCCGGTCCGGGCGCATGTGCGTCGCCGCGCTCAATGACAACAACGTTGCGACGGCGGCGCAGGCCATCGCTAAGGTCATCTCGCGCGCAGGCGATTGACAGCACCGCAGGCTGAGCGCGCCAGCCTGCTACGCGATGTCGTTAAATGCGCCGTCCGTCCATGTCAGTTTCGTCGCGCGCTCGCGTTGCCGCTGTGCTTGAGCGTCGGATCGATCAACGAAGCCTTGACGTCCACCGAAGACGCTTGCCCGAGCTTCGCGTAGCCGCCCTTGAGCCATACGTCGGCGACTTCACGGCCACGCTCGAACAGCGTGCTGAGCAATGACCAGGACGTGCTGCTCTTCGACACGAATCCGAACTTCGCCAAAAATTCGTCGTCGCGAATCAGGTGAAACCTGACGGGCTTGTAGCGGCTCTTGCTCGCCGCTTCCTCGCCGACCGAATCGAGCACGTGGTTGACCGCTTCGATCGCGTTGATCTCCAGCACCACGGACGCGTTGAAACCGATTTCATTGAGCCGTTCGAGAATGCCGCGCGCATCTTTGGGCGGCATATCGTGGCGCACGAACGGATTCGCGAGCACGAGAATCAGGTCCTGGGCATGCTCGATCAACGGCGCCAAAGGCGGGTTGCCCAGATAACCACCATCCCAGTACGGTATGCCGTCCACGCTGACGGTGCGAAACTCGTTCGGCAGGCATGCGGAAGCGCGCAATACGTCAATCGAAATAGCGGGGCGGGTGAAGATTGCGCGTTGGTTGGTTCGTACGTCGGTTGCGCAAATGAATAGTTGCGGGCCGTCGCGCGTCGTATTGAGCGCGGCGAGATCGTGCTCGGGGAGCGCGGAACGGATCACCGGCCCGAGCGGATCGCGGTAGAACGGATTGCCATAAGGCGAAGCGACGAGTCCGACGGCCTCCAGCATGATGGCGGCGGGATTCCAGTCGATATTCCAGCCGCCGAATGGGCCAGGTTCGGAAAAGCCGACGAGCGCGTTGCCCGCCAGCGCGCCGGCGCGCGATACCGCTTCCCAAAACGCGCGCAGCATGTCGCGTGCTTTCGTTGCCCCGCTGGTTGCGAGACCCGCCGCGCACAGCGTCGCATTGATGCCGCCCGCGCTCGCGCCGCTGATTGCCGCGATATCGAGTGGCATTGCCTGCGACGAGGCCTCCAGCAGACGGTCCAGCACACCCCACGTGAACGCGCCGTGCGAACCGCCGCCTTGCAGGGCAAACGCGACCTTGGGGCCCTTGTGCCGCGTCGAGTTCCGAGGTTCCTCCATCGTCACGGCTCCTTCGCGTCTTGATCGCGTTCGGGCAATCTTACCCGTAAGTGTCACGCGTTTGGTCTAGCCTCGCCAGACGCGGCTGCGGGTTTGTCTCGGTTAAACCGCCGCCCGGCAGCAGGTACAGTGTCAGACGATTTGCGGCGGGCCGGGGTCCAACTTCGGCCGATCGATACTATTAATAGTCGCAAGCGACATATCCGATAAAAAACGGGCCATGAGAGAGAAGTTGAATGACATAAGCCAGCGTGCCAGGGCGGCATCGCGGGCTCACCGCGCTTGTCCGGGGGCGCCTCGATGAAACGGGATTTCGACCAGAATTCCCGAGGCGCGATCACGCTAAATGGGCTGGCGCGCAGGCTGGGGCGTACCCGTGAGCAGCTGATGCAGCGCTGGATCGCCGAGACTTCGGAGCAGGGCGCGCACCCCGGTGCGGACAGCGGGCAGGGACTGACTGCCTGTTTCGCCTACATGCTGGCCGAGGTATGCGCTTCCTTGCTGGTCGCCGACAGCGACGCGTCTTTAACCGATCACGTAGGTATCGCGCAGCCCGGCAGGTTCTGGCCGGACGACTGGCGGGTCACGGATCTGTTTCGCAACATGGATCTGATGCAGCGCTTTCTGAAGCACGAGATCCGCGCGTATTTCGGTCCCGTCGCCGCTTCCGTCGACGTTCACATGCGGGCGCACGACATTGTCGAGCGCACCTTTCGCGCGATGATCGAAAACGCGATCGAGGCCTACATGCAACGTCAGGAGGCCGAGGTGGCGGCGGCACAGGACAGCCTGCGCACGGCGCTGACCGCGCTGAAGCTCACGGAGGAGCGGCTGCGTGTCGCGACGAGCGCGGCCGGCATCGGCATCTTCGAGTGGTGTGGCGCGTCGCGACAAGGCGTGTGGGAAAACCGCCGGATGTACGAAATCACCGGGCAGCCCGAGGACAGGGGCCCGTTGACGGAAACCGAGTTCATGACGTCGGTCGTTCATCCGGACGATGTCGAACTGCTGCGACGCCATTTCCAGGCCCGGCGGGTCTCCGGCGAGCCGGTGCATGTCGCGTTCCGGCTGCACCGCATAAGCGACCGTGCGCTGAGGACCGTCGAAATGTTCGGGTATCTGCGACCGCCCATTCATCAGGACGATTACACGTTCATCGGCAGCTTGTGCGACGTGACGGAGCGGGCCGACGCGGAGGCGAAACTGCGCGACGCCGATCGCCGCAAGGACATCTTTCTGGCCACGCTCGCGCACGAGCTGCGCAATCCGTTGGCGCCCGTGCGCAACGCCGCGCATCTGCTGGGTCACAGCGCGGGAGCCGATCCCGCCAAACGCGAGTGGCTGCGCAATGTGATCGAACGCCAGACCGGTCACCTGTCGCATCTGATCGACGACCTGCTCGATGTATCGAGAATCACCACCGGCAAGATCGAGTTGAAGCGCGAGGTCTTCGATATCAGGCTGGCACTCGACCACGCTCTCGAGATCACGATGCCGGCTGCGTCGCAGCGGCATCACGACATCGTGCGTCTGCCGCTGGAGCACCCGGTGTACGTGCACGGCGACCCGGCGCGGATCACCCAGACATTTTCGAATCTGCTCGATAACGCGATCAAATACACCGACGACGGTGGCAGGATCGTCGTGTGCGCGACGCTCGTCGGCCGGGAAGTATCCGTGACCGTGTCGGACACCGGCACGGGTATTTCGGACGACGCACTGCCTCACGTGTTCGATCTGTTCGTACAGGGTTCCTGCCACGGCGAGCCGTCGAGGGGCGGTCTTGGGATCGGGCTGTCGGTGTGCAAGACGCTGACCGAGATGCACGGCGGGACCATTGCCGCGAGGAGCGAAGGCAAGAACAGGGGCAGCGAATTCGAAATACGTCTACCCGTTTGCCAGGCCCGCCACCAGGACGCGAAGGACGGTGCCGAGGCCGGTCGACCGGCGTCCGACCCATTGCGTGTTCTGATCGTCGAAGATAACAGCGACGCCGCACTATCGCTCGCCATGATTCTCGACGCGCACGATGTGCGCACCGCGCACAGCGGCGAAGACGCGCTTCAGATAGCCGCTGCGTTCGAGCCGCAGATCGTGTTCCTCGATCTTGGGCTGCCGGGAATCAGCGGCTATGAGGTTGCGCGTCGGCTGAGGGATCATCAGGCGGCGGGCAAGCGCCTCGAAATCGTCGCCGTCTCGGGATACGGACAGCCTGAGGACGTGGCTCACTCGGCGCAGGCGGGGTGCGATACGCATCTAGTCAAACCCGTCGATATCGAAGAGCTGCTCGCGATCATCAGGCGGATGACCGGCGAAAATCCAGACCTCCGTCGCCAATCGAGCGGATAACCCACCGACCGTCACTCCGGCGGATGATCGCGAGGTATTCACGTAAACGCGAGCCGTGACCCGCCGTCAGTACCCGTTTCCAATCTGCGACAATAGCCGCGATTCTCGTCCACGCCGATCGTGAAATGGAACTCAGACAATTACGCTATTTCCTAAGCGTCGTCGAACACGGCAGCATGGGAAAGGCCGCGCTCGAACTCGGCGTCGTCACTTCCGCGCTGAGTCAGCAGATCAGCCGCCTCGAAGGCGAACTGTCGACGCGCCTGCTGCAGCGCACCTCCAGTGGTGTCGTGCCGACCGATGCCGGTCTCGCGTTCTGGCGTCAGGCGCAACTCGCGCTGCGTCATATCGACGACGCGGCGCTCGCCGCGCGCGCTGCCCGGCTCTCGGGCCACGTCAGCGTCGGCATGGCGCCCAGCACCGCCAGCGTGCTCGGGGTGCCGTTCATGCAGGCCATGCGCGCGCGCTATCCCGACGTGCGGCTGCGCATCGTCGAAAGCCTGTCCGGCTATCTCGCGTCGATGCTGAGCGCACGCCAGATCGATCTTGCCGTGCTGTTTCGCCCGGAGCCCGCGCAGCGCTGGAGCGTCGTGTCGCTGCTCGACGAGCGGCTGTTCGTGATCGGCCGGCACGAGCTCGAAGGCATGCCGTCGGGCGCGAGCGTGCGTCTCGGGCAACTCGGCAAGCTTCCCCTCGTTCTTCCGAGCGGCGCGCACGGCCTGCGCTCGCTGCTGTCCGCCGCGTTCAAGCGGGCCAAATATGAACCGAACATCGCGGCCGAAGTAGACGGCCTCGCGCTGCTGATGGACGTCGTGCGCTCAGGCATCGCCGCGACCATCCAGCCCGGCGCCGCACTCGCGCGGCCGGAGAACGCGGTACTGGCTAGCGTGCCCGTGTCCGAAAGCTTCGCCGTGCGGCCCAATATGATCGCGAGCATCTCCGACGACGAGCTTTCACCTGCGGGGCTCGCCGCGCGCGTGGTGCTCGCCGACGTCGCGCGCGAACTGGTGCGCGAAGGCCGCTGGCCCGGCGCGCGCCTGCGTCAGTCGGAGGGCTTCACAAAAACTGAAGGCCTGTTGACGGCCCGCTGATGGCGGAGGACGAGCGCGACCTTTAGAGTGCGTCCGAAAGGAGGCCCACAAGATGGTCGACGTACTCGTAATCGGAGGAGGCAATGCGGCGCTCTGCGCGGCATTGATGGCGCGCGAAACCGGCGCGTCGGTTCTGCTTCTCGAATCGGCGCCGCGCGAATGGCGCGGCGGCAATTCCCAACACACCCGCAATTTGCGCTGCATGCACGACGCGCCGCAGGACGTGCTCGTCGATGCCTATCCGGAAGAAGAATTCTGGCAAGACCTGCTGAAGGTCACCGGCGGCATCACGAATGAGCATCTCGCGCGCCTGACGATTCGCGCGTCGTCGTCGTGCCGGCCCTGGATGCAAAAGCACGGCGTGCGCTTTCAGCCGCCGCTGTCGGGCGCGCTGCATGTGGCGCGCACCAACGCGTTTTTCATGGGTGGCGGCAAGGCGCTCGTGAATGCGTATTACCGCAGTGCCGAGGCGCTGGGCGTCGAGATTCGCTATGACACGCCGGTCGATTCGCTGGAACTGGACGGCGGCCGTTTCGTCGCGGCCAGGAGTGGCAGCCAGCGCTTCGAGGCGCGCGCCTGCGTGCTGGCGGCGGGCGGCTTCGAATCGAACCGCGAATGGCTGCGCGAGGCCTGGGGGCAAAACGAGCGCGGCGAGTGGCCCGCCGACAACTTCCTGATCCGCGGCACGCGTTTCAACAAGGGCGTGCTGATCCGCCACATGATGGATGCCGGCGCGGACATGATCGGCGATCCGTCGCAGTCGCACTGCGTGGCCATCGATGCGCGCGCGCCGCTCTATGACGGTGGCATCTGCACGCGCATCGACTGCGTGTCGCTGGGCGTGGTCGTCAATCGCGAGGCCGAGCGCTTCTACGACGAAGGCGAGGACTTCTGGCCGAAACGCTATGCGATCTGGGGACGCCTCGTTGCGCATCAGCCGGGACAGATCGGCTACTCGATCATCGATTCGAAGGCGATCGGCCGCTTCATGCCGCCGGTGTTTCCTGGCGTGAAGGCCGACACGCTGCCCGAACTCGCGCGCCAACTGAAGCTGCCGGAAGCACGCTTCGTGCAGACGCTGTCGCGTTACAACGAGTCATGCCGGGTCGGCACCTTCGATCACACCTCGCTCGACGACTGCCACACGGAAGGCGTCACACCGCCCAAGACGCACTGGGCCCGCCCCATCGACACGCCGCCGTTCTACGGCTACGCATTGCGTCCCGGCATCACGTTCACGTATCTCGGGCTGAAGACCAACGACCGCGCGCAGGTGCACTTCGGCGGCGAGGCGAGCGAGAACCTGTTCGTCGCGGGCGAGATGATGGCGGGCAACGTGCTCGGCAAGGGCTATACAGCGGGTGTCGGCATGTCGATCGGCACGGCGTTCGGGCGCATTGCCGGCACTCAGGCCGCGCGCGCCGCACTGCAGACTACGGAGGTTTCCTGTGCAGCAAACTGACACGCTCGCGTCCGAACGCACGCGCGCCGCGGCGTTCGAATCGAAGCAGGATATGCAACGCACGCGCGGCGGCTCGCGCGTGATTCCGATCGTGCCGCTGACCACAAGCGAAGGCGAAGTGGCGCGCCAGATGCAGATCTGCAACGCGTGCCGCTATTGCGAAGGCTTCTGCGCGGTGTTCCCGGCGATGACGCGGCGCCTCGAATTCGGCAAGGCCGACGTCAACTATCTGGCCAATCTGTGCCATAACTGCGGCGCCTGCTACCACGCATGCCAGTACGCGCCGCCGCACGAATTCGCGGTCAACGTGCCGAAGGCGATGGCGCAAGTGCGCCTCGAAACCTACACCGAATACGCGTGGCCCAAGGCGCTGGGCGGCTTGTACAAGCGCAATGGCGTGACGCTGTCGGTCGCGCTGGCGGCGGGGCTCGCGCTGTTTCTGCTGCTCGGCACCGCACTGCATGGCGGATTGAGCGGTAACGTCGCGCCCGCGAACTTCTACGCGATCTTCCCGCACAACCTGCTGGCGGCGATGTTCGGCGCGGTCTTCCTGTTCGCGATCGTGGCGCTCGGCATCGGCGTGACGCGCTTCTGGCGCGACGTGTCGCCGGGAACCGGGAACGCGAGCACGCCGGCCGTGGCGGAAGCGGCGAAAAACGCGCTGACGCTCAAGTATCTCGACGGCGGGCATGGCGACGGCTGCAACGAATCCAACGATGCCTTCACGCTCGCGCGGCGGCGCTTTCACCACTTCACGTTCTACGGGTTCATGCTGTGTTTCGCGGCAACGGTGGTGGCGACGCTCTATCACTACCTGCTCGGCGAGGAAGCGCCGTATCCGTTCTTCAGCGTGCCGGTATTGCTGGGAACGGCGGGCGGGATCGGCCTGATCGTCGGGCCCTTGGGGCTGCTGTGGCTCAACCTGAAGCGCCGTCCGGAGCAGGGCGATGCGCGTCAGCGTCCGATGGACCGTGCCTTCATCGCGCTGCTGTTGCTCACCAGCGCGTCGGGCCTCGGGCTGATGGCTTTGCGCGAAACGGCGGCGATGCCGTGGCTGCTGGCGGTGCATCTTGGCATCGTGATCGCCTTGTTCGCGACGCTTCCGTACGGCAAGTTCGCGCACGGCATTTTCCGCTCGGCGGCGCTGCTCAAATCGTCTATCGAAAAGCGCCAGCCCAATACCTTGGGTCTCGGCTCGGACTAGGCGCGACACGCGCCGCATATTGGCATAACAACAGGGGACATATTCATGAACGCTACCGAACCACTAGCCGGCACCCCGGTCGGGGCTCGCTCGTCCAAAGCCGCGGCCGTACTGCGCGTGACGAGCGGCAACTTCCTCGAGCAGTTCGACTTCTTTTTGTTCGGCTTCTACGCCACGTCGATCTCGAAGATTTTCTTTCCGGCGTCGAGCGAGTTCGCGTCGCTGATGCTGACCTTCGCCGTGTTCGGCGCGGGCTTTCTGATGCGTCCGTTGGGCGCGATCTTTCTCGGCGCCTATATCGACAAGGTGGGGCGGCGTACCGGCCTGATCGTCACGCTGTCGATCATGGCGAGCGGCACGATCCTGATCGCGTGCGTGCCAGGTTACGCGACCATCGGCCTGCTCGCGCCCGCGCTCGTTCTGCTCGGGCGGCTGTTGCAGGGCTTCTCGGCGGGCGCGGAGCTGGGCGGCGTGTCGGTGTATCTCGCGGAAATGGCCACGCCCGGCGCGAGGGGTTTCTACACGAGCTGGCAGTCGGCCAGCCAGCAGGTCGCGATCGTGATGGCGGCGGCGCTCGGCTACGGATTGAATCACTGGATGAGCGCGCAGCAGATCGGCGCGTGGGGCTGGCGCATTCCGTTCTTCATCGGCTGCGCGATCGTGCCGTTCCTGTTCATGCTGCGCCGCTCGCTGCAGGAAACCGCCGCGTTCGAGGCGCGCCGGCATCATCCGCAGACGCGCGAAATCTTCGCGATGCTGCTCAGCAACTGGCGCACGGTGATCGCGGGCATGCTGCTCACCGCGATGACGACGACCACGTTCTATCTGATCACCGTCTACACGCCAACCTTCGGCAAATCCGTTCTCAAACTGTCGACATCGGATAGCCTGATGGTGACGTTGCTGGTGGGCGTGTCGAACTTCATCTGGCTGCCGATCGGCGGCGCGCTGTCTGACCGGATCGGCCGCAAGCCGATTCTGCTCGCCATTGCCGTGCTGGCGATCTTCACCGCGTATCCGGCGCTGTCGTGGCTCGCCGCGGCGCCGAGCTTCGGCCGCATGCTGAGCGTGCTGCTGTGGTTCTCGTTCTTCTTCGGCATGTATAACGGCGCGATGGTCGCCGCGCTCACCGAGGTCATGCCGGCGGAGGTGCGCGTCGCGGGTTTTTCGCTGGCGTTCAGTCTCGCGACGGCGCTGTTCGGCGGCTTCACGCCGGCCGTGTCGACCTTCCTGATCGAAACCACACACGACAAGGCCGCGCCCGGCTACTGGCTCAGTTTCGCCGCGCTGTGCGGGCTTGGCGCGACGCTTGGGCTCTATCGGCGGCGAGCGGAGCGGGCGGCTTCTACTGGTTCGTCGGCGTAAGGCTGTTAGCGCGTTGCCGTTGACGTGCTGAGCTGTATGGAGAGGGCGCCGCCACGGTTGGCGGCGCCCTCTCGCTCATTCCCGATACGACGGATCGATCCGATCCAGCTTGCGCAGCAGCGCCGGCCATTCCCATCTACTTAGCAGGTATCGACGCCGGGCCGTTCATCGTAACAAAGCGATTTTCGTCTGCTTTATCGCTTCATTCCATCTGCGCTGCGTCTGTCCTGGAACCTCACGGGTGCCTTCGTCAGCGAGACACCGAAGGAATGTCTTCACCTTTGTGTGAGGTGACGTACAAATGGCTATGTTGGCCCGCGCGTATGCTTGTAAAAAAAATGACATATAGCACTATGAGACCGAAAACGTCCTCGAATAGAGCTGCGCGACAGCTTCCTTGAGAAACGTAAATTTCGGTGAACAGAACAATTCGAGAATGCCTTGCGTGGAGGGTTCCAAATTCCCAATCAACCTTCCGAGGTTTCGATGACTGTCAGCGACCGGATGAACACTGGCATTTCGCTAGTGCGTCTATGGGGTGTGTGGCTGGTTGCGACCGTGGTTGCGTCGGTGCCATTCCTCGTCACGCTATATCCGCCTCTCGGGCAACACTTTTACAATATCGTCAGGGTCGATATCCTTTCTCATCCGGCTTCGTATGCGAGAAACTTTGTGGTTCATTGGGATGCCGTGCCTGACCTTGCCATGGACTTGACCCTCCCGTGGTTCACGAAGCTCATACCGGTAGAATGGGCCGCCTGGCTATTTACCCTCGCTGAACTCGGGCTATTGACCTCGGGCTGCCTGGTGTTGAGCCGTGTTGCCAATGGTCGCTGGTCATGGTTGCCGCTTGTCAGCTTCCTGCTCCTCTATAACTGGATACTCATCCGCGGCTACGATAACTTTCTGTTCGGTCTTGGCATTTCATTTTGGGCGATCGCTGCGCATGTGGCGTTGCGCAGAGCCACCCTCGCGCGGATCGTGGTCTCGTGCTGCAGTGCCCTTGTTATTTATTTTTGCCATCTGTTTCCACTCGCCGTTTTCGCTCTGGTCGTAGGCACGTGGGAACTTGGCTGTCTTCTTCGCGAGGGGAAGATCTCGAGTCAATCAATGGCTCGCCACGCGGCCGCGACCGTCGTTCCGTTGCTGCTTCCTCTTGCACTGTTGGTCCGCAGCACCACCGGTGGCCTCCACGGGTCAACTCACTTCGGCCTTATTCACGTACTTTCGAAGCTCGCTCTCTGCATCGATGTCTTCTCGGTGGGCAATCGTGCGGGCGATGTGGCGATCGTGGCGGGTTTGAGCCTGTTCGTGGCCATTGGTCTCGTTCTGAAATGGTGGACGTGCGAGCCAGAGTTCCGGATAACCGTGTTTTCACTTCCACTGGTAGTCCTACTCGCACCGTTTGACGCATTTGCTTCCTACGGTGTGATCGAGCGATGTGCGATCAGCTTCGCGTTTTTGCTGACTGCGTTGGTCGGCATACGGCCCTCGGTGGCTCCACGTTTTCAACGTATCGGCGCAGTCGCGCTCACGCTTATCTTTGTTTTCCGGATCGTGACTGTGACTGAAGACTGGCGTGGCGACAGGCCTGTCATTCAGGCTTACCGCAATACGTTCGCTTCGCTGAAGGCCGGTTCCGTATTGTTCCAGTACAAGCAGGACACCGCCGACCGGTCTCCATGGAAAGACCCCCACCGCTGGAATCCATATCTGGACAAGGTGGTGGCGCTCGCAACGGTGAATGGCGTTCTGGTGCCGGATTTGTATCTCAAACCGGGGCAGCAACCCGTGCTTTACCGGAGCGAGAACGTAGCATTGAGGGAGTTCCAGGACGACAGCTCCACCCGCAAACCGAATGTCTTGGCAAATGGAGAGATGTTGCGCGCCTGGTCGACTGAACTGCTGGATCGTTTCCCGGACCTTCAAAGCCGGTTCACGACGGTCTATCTTGCGGTGCTCGACCCGTACCGGCGTCTACCTGAGACGCTTGATGGTTGGCAACTGGTTGCGACTTTGCCGGAACATCGGCTCTATGAATTGCGCCCCCGCTGAGCTCGAATCTTGACGGGAGGCCACCACGACGCATGAGCGTTATACGGTCTCTACCAGGCATCATACGACGGGTTGCATCGGGCAGACTACCGTTGTTCCTTGATCTCTTCAGGTAGTAGGCCATCCTCATAAGTTTGCGATGAAATTGTGCAGTAGAAGTTGTCGGTGAAAGTAAGCGTCGTGAAATGTGGCACATCCAATGGACCATGCTGATTTCCGATGGGACCAGCTCGATATTCCTACAAGACAATGAACAGCATCGATTCATCTATCGAAACATATCTATCCAACATCCACTTCGAGAATCTCACGACCCAAACCATAGAGGTCATTGCAGACCTCTACACGTTCAAAGGGCTCGTACTCATACCGTTGCTGTGGTGGATGTGGTTTCAGCGTGGCGATCGCCGCGAATGGCGGCGGGAAATGGTGCTCGCAACGCTTCTCAGCGGCCTCCTGGCGCTCTTCGTCGGAAGGCTGCTGACTCACTGGTTACCGTTCCGAGTGCGTCCCGTCTTTAGCAGCGAGTTGCATCTGCGCTTCGCGGGTCGCGTCATCGGCGACGCACAGTTGTCGACATGGAGTTCCTTCCCAAGCGATCACGCAATGCTATGGATGGCGATCGCGACTGGCATCTTCCTCGTGTGGCGGGCCGTCGGTGTGCTGGTGCTTATCTATGCGGTGCTGGTCATTTGCGTGCCGCGCGCCTATCTCGGCTTTCACTATCCGTCCGACTTGCTGGTGGGCGCGCTCATCGGCGCCGGAATCACCTATCTAATGACGCGAGATGCGATTCGCGTACGCTACGCTACTCCGGCGCTGCGTTGGATGGAGCGTTACCCGGGACCGTCAGCATCGCTGGCGTTCATGCTGTGCCTCGAACTCGCCACGCAGTTCGACGAACTGCGCAAGTTGGCCGGCAGTGTGATCAGACACCTATGAATTAGGCGAGCAGCATCGAGTTGAAAGCGGTTACGACGCTGCGGAGTCACCGCCTGCAAGCGTTGCCAATCGCCACGTCCAGCCCAGAACAGCCGGATATCAGAACGCGGTGCGAAGGCCAACTCGTGCAATGGCTTGCGACGTCGTGCTAGACGATCCGTTGGAACCCATGATGCCGTTGATCGCAGCCTGCGAACCTGCGCTCGCCTTCTGATAAACGCCCTCCGCATAAACCATGCTCCGCTTGGAGAGCGAATAGTTCAGCGTTGCACCAAGCTGATGCGCGTGGTTGTTGTTGAGTTCCTCGTTACCTTTCAGGTACATATAGTTCCCGCCGAACGACCACGCGGGAGTGATCTGCCAACTGGCGCCGACTTGTGCGGCAAAGGCCGCGGCGCCGTTGAACGAGTTGCGCACGCTCGTGATGTTCGCGACCGTGTAGACGGGTCCGATTACATAGTGAGCGCCGAAACCCCAGTTCGTGATTGGAATCTGCGGCGAGCCGTTGCTGGAGCCGGGATATTTCGCTTTCGTGTAGGCGGCCCCGACTCCGAACGGACCGGCACCGTAATTCAACCCGAAGCTCACGGTTGAATTCGACCCGAACGAACCAGCTACTCCGCCGAGCGAATACATTGCCCCAGCGGACAAGCCCGCAAACACCGGTGATTGATACTTGATCGAATTGGCCGCCGGGATGCCGCTCATGCGGCTCCAGTCGAACCAGCCGGTCGGGTTTTGCGGAATGTTCAGTTTCTGGAACGGGCCGGCCGCGAAGTTGTACAAGCCGCCAGTGAACACGGCAGGAGCATTGCCCGCCTCGGTCAGCGACGTCGTCATGAAATCGAAGACATTCCCGAAAGTCAGCTTGCCGAAGCTGGCACTATCCAGACCGACGTAAGCATTCCGCCCGAAGATGCCCGGCTGCACCGTCGCGCCCGTACCGAGCTGAAACTGGTTCTCCAACTTGAAAATGACCCTGTTTCCACCGCCGATATCTTCGGCGCCCTGCAAGCCGAACAGGTTCGGCGTATAGATGCCGTCGTCAAACTTCGTGACCGAATGCCCCCCCTGGTTCGTCACATAGGAGACGCCCCCGTCAATCAGGCCGTACAGCGTGACGTTGCTCTGGGCGAACGCGTATCCGACAGGGAGGAATCCAAAAAGAATTGCAATGGAATGTTTTTTCATTCCAGTCTCCAGATAATTTATTTGATCGATCTTTTGTGCAGCTTCAATGAGGCTGCTAGTCCGCGCGCTTCAAGCCTGGCGTGCCTGCTTCAAGTCGAGCGCGACATCGACGATCATGTCTTCCTGGCCGCCGACCATGCGGCGCTTGCCCAGCTCGACCAGAATGTCGACGGTCTTCAGACCGTACTTCTTCGCGGCCACTTCCGAATGACGCAGGAAGCTCGAATACACGCCCGCGTAGCCGAGCGCCAGCGTTTCGCGGTCCACGCGCACCGGCCGGTCCTGCAGCGGACGCACGATGTCGTCGGCGGCGTCCATCAGCGTGTAGAGGTCGGTGCCGTGATTCCAACCCATGCGCTCGGCTGCCGCGATGAACACTTCGAGCGGCGCGTTGCCCGCGCCCGCGCCCATGCCCGCGAGCGATGCATCGATGCGATCGCAGCCTTCTTCGACCGCGACGATCGAATTCGCCACGCCGAGCGACAGGTTGTGGTGCGCGTGCATGCCCGTCTGCGTTTCGGGTTTCAGCACGGTCTTCACCGCGCGGAAGCGGTCGCGCACATCGTTCATCGTCAGTGCGCCGCCCGAATCGACCACGTAAATGCAGGTCGCGCCGTAGCTCTCCATCTTCTTCGCTTCGATGGCGAGGTTCTCCGGCGTGGTCATGTGGCTCATCATCAGGAAGCCGACGGTGTCCATGCCGAGTTCGCGCGCGTATTCGATGTGCTGCTTCGAGATGTCCGCTTCCGTGCAGTGGGTCGCCACGCGCACCACGCGCGCGCCCGCGTTGTACGCAGCCTTCAGGTCGTGGATCGTGCCGATGCCGGGCAGCAGCAGCGTCGCGATCTGCGAGTGCTCGACGACATCCGCGACCGCTTCGATCCATTCCAGGTCGCTATGCGCGCCGAAGCCGTAGTTGAAGCTCGAACCTTGCAGGCCGTCGCCGTGCGCGACTTCAATCGAATCCACTTTCGCGCGGTCCAATGCGCGCGCGATGTCCTGCACGTTCTGGATCGAGTACTGGTGACGAATCGCGTGGCTGCCATCGCGCAGCGTCACGTCGGAGATATACAGTTTCTTGTCCATGCGAAAAGTCTCCTTAAGCCTCTGATGCCTGCACGAGCGCCTGCGCCATGCGCTCGGCGGTCGCGAGCGCGGCCGAAGTCATGATGTCGAGATTGCCGGCATAGGCGGGAAGGTAGTGCGCGGCGCCTTCGACCTCGATGAAGACCGACGTCTTCAGGCCGCTGAACTTGCCGAGGCCCGGAATATTGAGCGGCGCGTTCGCGGGGATTACATCGAACTGCACCTTCTGCTTCAGGCGATAGCCGGGCACGTACGCTTGAACCGCGGCGGCCATCTGCTCGATCGAAGCCTCGACCTTCGCGCGATCTGCGAGGTCCGACAGCGTATAGACGGTGTCGCGCATCATCACCGGCGGCTCGGCCGGATTGAGCACGATGATCGCCTTGCCTTTCGCCGCGCCGCCGACCGCTTCGATCGCCTTCGACGTGGTCTCGGTGAATTCATCGATATTCGCGCGCGTGCCGGGACCGGCCGACTTGCTGCTGATCGACGCGACGATTTCCGCGTAATGCACCTTCGCCACGCGCGACACGGCCGCGACCATCGGAATGGTCGCTTGTCCGCCGCAGGTCACCATGTTCACGTTGGGCGCGCCGAGATGCGCGTCGAGATTGACGACCGGTACGCAGTACGGCCCGATCGCGGCCGGCGTCAGATCGATCACGCGAATCGAAGGCTTCAGCTTTCGCAACAGCGCATCGTTCTTCACGTGCGCGCCGGCCGAGGTCGCGTCGAACACGAAGTCGATGTCATTGAACACGGGCAGACGCGTCAGACCTTCGACGCCTTCATGCGTGGTCGCGACGCCAAGCCGCGCGGCGCGCGCGAGGCCGTCGGAGTTCGGATCGATGCCGACCATCGCCGCGACTTCGAGATGCTTGCCGTGACGCATGATCTTGATCATCAGATCGGTGCCGATGTTGCCCGAGCCGATGATCGCGGCCTTCAGTTTTTCGGAAGCCATATAAAGTCCTGATTCAAGCGATAAACGTGGCACGCACGCTGCCGAGGCCTTCGATCTGCGCGCAGTAAGTGCCCGGCTCCTTGACGGCGACCATCGGGCCGAGCGCGCCGGTCAGCACGACGTCGCCGGCGCGCAGCGGCGTGCCGAGCTGGACCATGCGATCCGCGAGCCACACGGCGGCGTTCAGCGGATTGCCGAGACACGCCGTGCCGCTGCCGCGCGAGAGCACTTCGCCGTCGCGCGACAGCGTCATCGCGCACGCGGCGAGGTCGATCCGCGACAGCGGCACCGGCCGGCTGCCGAGCACGAACAGCGCGCTCGACGCGTTGTCCGCGACCGTATCGACGAAGCGGATGTCCCAGTTTTCGATGCGGCTGTCGACAACCTCGATCGCGGCCAATGCGTACGCACTGGCGCGCAGGATGTCGACGAACGTGTGCTTGTCGTGCGTGAGGTCGTGTTCGAGCACCAGCGCGATTTCGGCTTCGACCTTCGGCTGGATCAGTTTCGACATCGGCATCGGTTCGCTGTCGCCGTAGGCCATGCCGGCGAACAGCGCGCCGAAGTCGGGCTGATCGACGCCAAGCTGCTTCTGCACGGCAACGGACGTCAGACCGATCTTGCGGCCGACGATGCGCTCGCCGTTCGCGACGCGCAGATCGACGTTCGCCTGCTGCACTGCGTAGGCGCTGGCGACGTCGGCGAGCGGGATGCCGCCCGCAGCGATGTCGCCGCGTACGGGCGAGATGGTCTGGCGCATCGCTTCAGCATTGCGCAAGCGCGAGGCCAGCGCGTTGACGACGTTGGCGTCATGCATGTTCATGTTTCTCCCTGGTTTGAGACGTGTCAGGCAGGTACCGCAAGGCCGCTGACGTCGGCGGAGGCGACGAAGCGATCGGGGCGCAGTGCGACTGCGCGCGCACCGTACTTGCGCAACCATGGGCGCAGTACGCCGTCGAGGTCGACGAATTCGTCGCAGCCCTTGGTGTGCTGATCCTGTTGGCGCAGCGCGATGTAGCGGGCGCCGAGCTGGTCCCACGCCGCTTTTTCATCGGGCGTGAGCAGCGTGGCGGGATCGACGTCGTCGCCGAGCAGCACGAAGCCGTCGCCGAGCAGGTCGTCCAGCCGTGCCATCACCCCGCGGTTATCGCCCACGACGGGTTGCGGGACCATGCGGCCCACGATGCTGTCGTGAGCCAGCGGACCGCGCAGCCAGCCGGCTTCCAGCACCGGCGGCGCGATGAGCGGCTGCTCCGGCGCGTCGGGCGGAGGCGGTGCATTGAGCGCGGCCTGTTCTTCTTCGGAGAGTTCCTGTTTGATGATGCGGCCGAGTTGCACGGCAAGGCCGGTGTAGAACGCCGCATTGGGCCGACGTTCCGCTTCATAGGTGTCGAGGAACTGCTCGGGCAGCGTGCCCTTGAGCACGCCTGCGAGCTTCCAGCCCAGATCGAACGCGTCGCGCATGCCGGTTTGCATGCCCGCGCCTGCCCAGGGCGGCATCAGATGCGCCGCGTCGCCCGCGAGAAACACGCGCCCGACACGCCACTTGTCGGCCATCCGCGTATGGTGGCGATAGAACGCATACTGGTGGATTTCGACGTCGTCCTCGGTGACGCCGAGTGCTTTAAGCAGCGGCCAGACGTCCTCGTTCGTCGCGAAGTCGGCTTCCGACTCGGTAGGCTTCAGCGGCAGTTCCCAGCGGTGGTTGCCGCCAGACAGCGCGATGTCCACCACCGGCCGTTCCTTGTCGGACCAGAACGTCAGCAGGTTGCGGTCCGGCCACCAGCGCTTGACGCGGCAGTCGATCACGATCCACTGCACGTCGAGCGTATCGCCCAGCAGCTTGACGCCGAGCTTGCCGCGCGTGGCACTGCTGCCGCCATCGCAGCCGATCACGTAGCGCACGCGGGTCTGTTTCGTTTCGCCAGTCGCGAGGTCCCTTGCGGTCACCGTGACGCCGGTTTCATCCTGCTCCAGCGACACGACTTCGAAGCCGTAGCGCACGTCGATGTAATCGGCGTGCTTCGCCGCGCATTCGCGCAGTGTGGACTCCATCGTCGGTTGATAGATGTTGAAAAAGCGCGGCTTGATGCCGAGTGTCGAAGGCGGGTGCTCGATGCGCAAAATCTCGGTGCCGTCATAGCGCATCCAGCGTAGCGCGCGTTGCGGATCGATCTGCTTCAGCACCGGTTCGTCGACGCCGAGGTTCTGGAAGATGCGCATCGTCCAGTCGTTGACGGTGACTGCGCGCGCACGCTGGTAAATGTCTTTGTGTTGCTCGAACGCGATGGTGGAAATGCCGTGTTTCGCGAGGGTCAGCGCGGCGATCACGCCGGTCGGCCCATAGCCGACGATGGCAACCTCGGCGTCGTACTCATTGGTCATATCTTGTCTCCACTAGATATTCTGGATGTTCAACGTGGCAGCGGGATGCGCGTATTCGCAGCGCAAGGGCCAGCGCGATGACGGCGACCGCCGCCGTCGCCCGTTTTTTAGTTATTCAGGAAGTCAATGACGAGGCGGTTGAACTCGTCGGCGTGTTCCCACTGAGCCCAGTGGCCGCACTGCGGCAGGATATGGAGTCGCGCATCCTGCAAGGTATTGATCATGCGCAGGCCGTGATCGAGAGGCACGAAGCGGTCGTCGCGGCCCCACGTGATCAGCGTCTTGTGAGCGATTTGCGGAAAGCGTGCGGACAGGTCCCATGTGGTCACGGGGCAAAGCTTCGAACTCGCGATGAAGTTCTTCAGGTGGTTCAGGTTCGACTCGATGTTGCTCCAGCGTCCGCGACGCAACTCCTCGGTGATTGCGCCAGGCCAGTACACGAACACTTCGAGCATGGCCTCGAAGTTCTCATAGGTGGGTTCTGCATACAGCTTGAACATGCGTTTGATGCCTTCGCCCGGCTGAGGCTGGAGGATGCTGGGACCCTGAGCGCCAGGTCCCATCAACACCATGCGATCGAGGCGTTCCGGATACTCCAGCGCGAAGCTCAATGCCGATGCTCCGCCCATCGAGTTGCCGACCAGATGCACGTTGGCGATGCCAAGCGCATCGAGCACCCCTTTGGTCGCGCGCGCGTTCAGCAGGTTGCGGGGCACGTCGCTGACGATCTCGCCTGATTTGTTGAAGCCGGGGCTGTCGATGAGCAGCACTCGAAATCCCGCGTTCACAAGCGCGTCGACATTGCGGTAGTAGTTGCTCCAGCCGCTTGCGCCGGGCCCGCCGCCGTGCAGCATGGCGACGGCCGGGCCGTGGCCGGCGTCGTTGAAATGGATGGTGAAGTTCTCGAGACCAGGTTCGTTGATCGTCACGAACTTGCTGGTGCTGGCTTCGGTCAAGGTCATACTGTGGCTCCAGGAATATGGTCTTGCAGTCAAGCTATGTGATGAGTCGGGATTCAGTGCGCTTTGGGGGCGGGCGCTCCGGGCGGCGGATTCAGTTTGTGTCCCCAGTCGCTGAGTTCGGAGTAGCGCTTGATTTCCCATGTGTCGTCGTTCACCACGATGCCGCCCGCGCCGAATTCGATCGCGAAACCGGACGGCGAGATCATGTAGAACGAAAACATCTGGTCGTTGGGGTGATGGCCCAGTTCCATCAGGATCGGCACGCCGGCCTGCTTGCAGCGGTCGTAGGCGAGGCCGACGTCGTTGGCGTCGGTGCACTCGACCATGATGTGGTGGATACGTTTGGGGACCGGGAACGGCACTTCCGCGACCGCCATCGAGTGGTGACGTCCGCTGCGAGCGTGGAAGAACGTGACGTCGAGGTTCACGCCCGGTGCGGCTTCGCCAGTGATGGAGTCGCTGAGCTTCAGGCCGAGCACGTCCTGGCAAAACGCCTTGGCGCGCGCACTCTGCTTGGGCACCGTGACGAAGTGGCCAGCACCCAGGCGTCCTGTGCTGAATGCTCCGCGCAGTGCCGAGGAGCGGAATGCGTCGCGTGTGTGAGCGCGGTACGCGCAGCTATAGAACTCGTGGCTGATGCCGTCGGGATCGTGGCACACGAACAGGCGGGCTACGCGGCGCTGCTCGGCGATTTCACGATCCGCCTCGACGATCCCGGCTCCGCGGGCACGCGCCTGATCGACGAACGCGTCGAGCTGCGCATCCGTTTCGAATTCCCAGCCGGCGGCGAGGAAGTCGTCGAGCTCGCTCTTGACCAACAGGAAGCGCTGCTCGTAATCATCCATACGCAGGCCGAGCGATTCGCCGGCGACGCGCCTGCCCACCTGCAAACCCAGTACGTTGACGGCGAACCCCTCCCATGCCGCCAGGTCGCTTACGCCAAGGACCATATACCCCAGTGTCGACACGCTGTGCATAGCTCTCCTTATGTTCAAGTTCTGATGACGGGCCATTGGCCCGGAAATGGTGCGAAGCACTCTCCGGTGCGTGCTCGTGTCCGGATCGGGCGATGAGGAACAACGCCCGATCCGGACGCTGGTCTGGCTCATTCCCACAGTTGGAATTAGTGTACCGATCGGTCCAATCGCGAACAGCCAGGGCAAACCAGTAATGAACCGATCGGTCCAATACGGTAGAAAAGGGGGCGAAGCGGTATACTTTTCGAATGGAAACCACACAGCAAATTGGCAATCGACGCGGCCAGAGATCGCGCCAGGAAATCCTCGACGCGGCCGCCCGCGTGATGTCGGCCTATGGCTACACCGGCACCTCGATGTCGGCGCTGGTCGAAGCAACCGGAATTCCGAAGAGCGCGATTTATCATCATTTCGGCTCCAAGGCCGGGCTGTTGGCGGAGGTGATGGCCCAAGGCGCGCGGGGCTTCTTCGCCGCGATGCGTGAAGCTCACCAGAATCCCCCGGAGGGCGGCACGTCGCGCGAGCGTCTGGGCTGGTATCTGAAGAAGACGGGGGAGGTGTTCCAGCACCGCGAGAACTTCCTGCGCCTGTTGGTCGTCATGGTGATGAGCAACGAGGCCGCGGAGCCGGAGGCGATCCAGACGGTGATCGAGGTGCGCAACGAAGGCCGCGACTATATGCGCGAGATGATCCGCAGCGCGTTCAGCGCTGAAGGCGACGCCGCGGCGTCAGCGGTCGCCGACGAACTGGCGTATTTCGGCATGCTCGGCTTCGACGGCGCTTTCGTCTCCTTTCAATCTGGCGACAACAGATCGATGGAAACGCATATGGCGCAGCTCACCGATGCGCTGATTGCGCTAGGCGAGGCGCGCGCCGCGTCGTTCCGGGAAGCGACACGGGCAGCGGGCCGCAAGCGCGAGGCTAAACCGGCGAAGGACTCTGTCCGGCTGGCGGAGAAGCGGCCGAAAGGCAAAGCGGTGCAAAAGGGCGGCATCGCTGGCTAACTCAGCCTCGCGCGGCCACGTTGAACGGGCAGAGCGGGCGTTGCGCGAGTCCCCGCGCGCAGCGCCTCTGAACGATGCTTACAGGTTCGCGCCCCGCAGATCGACGACGCGTTTCGCCTTGCCGGTGGCGGTCATTGGAATATGTCCGGCAAGCGCGACCGAGACCGTCGTCGAGACGCCGACCATCGTCTTGATGCGATGCTGCAGTTCGCGCGCGAGCGCTGTCCGATCGTGGTCGCTCAACGACTCGCCGACCTCCGGCCGCGCTTCGACGCACACCGCCAGAGAATCCAGATGCCCGTCGCGTTTGACCGTCAATTGATATTGCGCGCTCAGCTTGGGAATCGCGAGAATCAGCTCTTCGATCTGGCTCGGAAACACGTTGACGCCCCGGATGATCAGCATGTCGTCGGAGCGTCCGGTGATCTTCGCGAGCCGGCGCATCGCGCGGGAAGTCGGGGGCAACAGCGAGGTCAGATCGCGCGTGCGATAGCGGATGACCGGCATGGCTTCCTTCGTCAGCGAAGTAAAGACCAGTTCGCCTTCGCTTCCATCCGGCAGCACCTCGCCGGTAACGGGATCGATGATTTCCGGGTAGAAGTGGTCTTCCCAGATCACCGGACCGTCCTTGCTTTCGATGCACTCCGCCGCGACGCCGGGGCCCATCACTTCTGAGAGGCCGTAAATGTCGACCGCGTCGATTCCCGCCCGCGTTTCGATTTCGCTACGCATGGCCTGGGTCCAGGGCTCGCCGCCGAAGACACCAACCTTCAGCGACGATTCGGCCGGATTCATCCCTTGGCGCGTCATCTCGTCGATCAGGTTAAGCATGTACGACGGCGTGACCAGAATGATCGACGGTTCGAAGTCGCGGATCAGCTGAACCTGCTTTTCCGTCTGGCCGCCGGACATCGGCACCACCATGCAGCCGAGCCGCTCCGCGCCGTAGTGAATGCCCAGCCCGCCCGTGAACAGGCCATAGCCGAACGCGTTGTGCAGCGTGTCGCCGCGACGGCCGCCGGCAGCGCGGATCGAACGCGCGACGATGTCGGCCCAGGTATCGATGTCGCGTGCGGTGTAGCCCACGACCGTCGGCTTGCCCGTGGTCCCGCTCGATGCATGCACACGCACCACCTGGTCGCGCGGTACCGCGAAAAGACCGAACGGATAGTTGTCGCGCAGGTCCTTCTTCGTCATGGTCGGAAACCTGGCCAGATCGGACAGTTCCTTCAGATCGTCCGGATGCACGCCAGCGGCATCGAACGCCTTGCGGTAATGCGCCACGTTGTCGTAGGCATGGCGGACCGACCATTTGAGGCGAGTCAGTTGCAGAGCCTGCAGCTCGTCGCGGCTGGCGCGTTCGATCGGTTCGAGTTCGTCGGATTGAGGGGTGCGTCGGACCATGGGAGTCTCCGGAATACTGGAATTGGATTGATTCGAGTCAGGCTGCGCTGTCGATGGCAGCGTGGGCATGCCATGACGCACGCGACCACGAAAGTGCGGCTAGTAGCGGTGAAACGCGGTACCGGTCTTCACCGTAATGGGTGCAGAGATTGCTCAGTACCGTAGAGAACAGAGCGACGCCCGCGTTATCCGCCCACTGCAGCGGGCCCAACGGATAGTTGACGCCTTTTTCCATCGCCAGGTCGAGATCCGCGGCCGTGCACACGCCCTGATTGACTGCATCGGCCGCTTCGTTCACCAGCATCGCGACGGTTCGCATCACGATCATGCCGGCCACATCGGCCATCGGCACGACCGAGTAGCCGGCCGCCTGCATCGCGCCGACAACGGCCGCATAGGCCGAATCACTGCATTGCCGCGCACGGGCGAGCGCGACCGTGCTGCAGCCGGCGTAGTCGAGTGCGAGGTCGACGAGCACCACGTTGTCGTGATCCATGTCGTGAGCGCATTGAGTTGCCGTGCGCCCGTCGGTCAGTCGCAGCAGCGCGTCGTCGATTTGCGCGACCACACCGTCGACGCGTTCGGTTTCTGGCATCGTCGCGGTAACGAGCCCGGCATCCAGCAGCCTTTGTTGAAGCCGCGCGATCACGCCGGACTGCGGAAACAGATTGACGACCCGCGGAGAATCCGCGGGTGGCGCAAGCCGCGGGCTCGGGCGCGCGGCGTTCGGACCATATTCGTAGAAACCACGTCCCGATTTGCGGCCCAGAAAACCCGCATTGACCAGCTCCTGCTGAATCAACGATGGCGTGAACCGGGGATCGTTGAAATACGCACGAAACACCGACTCGGTGACCGCGAAATTGACGTCGTGTCCGATCAGGTCCATCAGCTCGAACGGTCCCATCCGGAAGCCGCCCGCCTCGCGGATCACCTCGTCGATCGACGCGGCACTCGCTGCCTGTTCGTTCAGAAGCCGCAGACCTTCGGCGTAAAACGGACGTGCCACGCGGTTCACGATGAAGCCGGGCGTCGAGCGTGCGTAGACGGGCGTCTTGCCCCACGCGGCGGCCGTTTCGTACACGCAGGTCGCGACGTCCGGCGATGTGGCGAGGCCGCTGACCACTTCGACCAGCGCCATCACGGGCGCGGGATTGAAGAAGTGCATGCCCACGAGGCGCGACGGAATCTTCAGCGTCGCACCGATCGCCGTGACGGAAATCGACGAAGTGTTGGTCGCGAGAATGCAAGCGTCGTCCACGTGCTCTTCGAGCTCGGCAAAAATCTTGCGCTTCACTTCCAGCCGTTCGGCGACGGCTTCGATGACGAGCCCCGCATCGCGCATCGCGGCCAGCTGGTCGACCGCAAACAGCCTTCCGTTCGCTTGAGCGGCAGCCGTTGCGTCGAGGCGGCCTTTGTCGACGAGCCTCGCGAGATTCGCGGCGATGCCCTTAATGGCCTTTGCGACCGTAACGGCATCGAGATCGAACAGGGCGACCCGGTGTCCGGCGAGCGCGGCCACCTGGGCGATGCCCGCACCCATCGCGCCCGCGCCGACGATGCCAACGATCGTGGAAGTCTTCAATACGCTCGACATGCTAGTGGCTCCGCTCAAACGCGCTCGATCGCAATCGCGATGCCCTGGCCAACGCCGATGCACATCGTGCAAAGCGCGAAGCGTGCGTTGCGGCGTTCGAGTTCGTAGGTCGCCGTCGTGACCAGCCTGGCACCCGAAGCGCCGAGCGGATGGCCCAACGCGATCGCACCGCCGTTCGGATTGACGCGGGGATCGTCCTCCGCGACGCCGAGACGGCGCAGCACCGCGATACCCTGCGACGCGAACGCTTCGTTCAGCTCGATCACGTCGAACTGGTCGAGCGTCATGCCGAGGCGCGCAAGCAGCTTCTCGGTGGCCGGTGCCGGTCCGATGCCCATGATGCGCGGCTCGACGCCCGCCGTAGCCATGCCCAGGATGCGGGCACGCGGCGTCAGATGGTTGCGCTTCGCTGCCTCTTCGCCTGCGATCAGCAGCGCGCAAGCGCCGTCGTTGACACCCGAAGCGTTACCCGCCGTCACCGTGCCGTTGGGGCGCACCACACCTTTGAGTTTCGCCAGCGCCTCGAGCGAGGTCTCGCGCGGATGTTCGTCGCGATCGACCACGAGGGGTTCGCCCTTCTTTTGGGGAATGCGCACCGCGGTGATTTCCTGGGCCAGCGTGCCGTCCGCCTGAGCGCGCGCGGCGCGTTGCTGGCTGCGCAGCGCAAAGCGGTCTTGCGAGCCGCGGTCCACGCCGAAGTCGTCGGCCACGTTTTCCGCGGTTTCGGGCATCGAGTCGACGCCGTACTGGCTGCGCATCAGCGAATTGACGAAGCGCCAGCCGATCGTCGTGTCATGGATTTCGGCGGAGCGCGAGAACGCCGTCGCCGACTTGCCGACCACGAAAGGTGCGCGCGTCATGCTTTCGACGCCGCCCGCAATGTAAAGGTCGCCATCGCCCGCGCGGATCGCGCGCGCGGCGCTGCCCACCGCGTCCATCCCCGAGCCGCACAGGCGGTTGATCGTGGAGCCGGGGACGTCGATCGGCAAGCCCGCGAGCAACGCGGACATGCGGGCGACGTTGCGATTGTCCTCGCCGGCCTGGTTCGCGCATCCGTAGAGGACGTCCGCGACCTGCTGCCAGTCCACCGACGGATTGCGCTGCATCAGCGCGTGAATCGGCACGGCGCCGAGGTCGTCCGCGCGAACATCCTTCAGTACGCCTGCATAACGTCCGAACGGAGTGCGAATGGCATCACAGATAAAGGCTTCGGTCATGGTGTTTTCCGGTAGAGAAATTGAACGATTCAGGCTTTGCATCCGCAACAGGGTTGCGCGGTGCGATCAGACATGAGCGGCTTCGCGCGGCGGCACGTGACGCCGTACCTACCGTCGCTGCTTGTTGAACAGTGAATGAGACATGAGATGGAACTTTGATCGAAGACGGGGGTGTGATGCGCTTGTGCTTATCGTTCGTCGTAACTGACGACAACCTTCTCGCTCACCGGATGACACTGGCACGTCAGCACGAACCCATCGCGGACCTCGTGTTCTTCGAGCGTGTAGTTCTTTTCCATCTTCACTTCGCCCTCGAGCACCTTCGCGCGACACGTGCAGCACACGCCGCCCTTGCACGCGTACGGCAGCGCGAGACCGGCGCGTAGCCCGACGTCGAGCACGCTCACGCCCTGATACGGCAGGCGCAGCCTGCGCCGTTTGCCGTCGAGCACGATCTCGAGGTCGGCCGCCGGGGTGTCCGCGGTGATCTCGACGGGCGGCACGCCCGCCTGCGGCAGCGGCGTGCCGAAGCGCTCGACGTGCACCTTCGCGGGCGGCACGCCGGCGGCCTTCAGCGCCGCCTCGGCCGCGTCCATCATCGGCGCGGGGCCGCAGATGAACGCCTCGTCGATCGCGTCGGCTGGCAGCAGCTGCTCGAGGAACGCCGCGCACTTCTGCTGGTCGAGCACGCCGTTAAACAGCTCGACGTCCTGCAGGTCGTCCGACAGCACGTGATACAGCACGAAGCGGTTCATGAAGCGGTTCTTCAGATCCTCGAGCTCCTCGGCGAACATGATCTGGTCGACGCTGCGGTTGCCGTACACCAGCGTGAAGGTGCTGCGCGGCTCGACCTCGAGCGTGGTCTTGATGATCGCGAGCACCGGCGTGATGCCCGAGCCGCCCGAGAACGCGAGGTACTGCTGGCCCTGTTCGGCGTTCAGGTGCGTGAAGA
>NZ_JBFPKM010000025.1:0-79269 GCF_040948755.1 Paraburkholderia sp. BR13444
CGGATGCTGACGGCCAGCACGCTTGCCGAAATCGGCAATGCGTATGTCGACCAGAATCTGAAGCGCAAGGCGGCGGAAGCCGAGAAGTCGCTCGAGTTCCTGAGCGCACAGCTGCCGCAGCTCAAGAGCGACCTGGAGCGCGCCGAGGGGCGCTATAACGACATGCGCAACCGCATGGGCGTGTTCAACCTGAGTGAGCAGGGCAAGGCCTATCTGGATCAGAGCGTGGCCACGCAGCGCAGCCTGCTGGAACTGAAGCAGAAGCGCGCGGAAATGAGCGCGATCTACGCGCCGGGTCACCCGGCGATCCAGGCGCTCGATCAGCAGATTGGCATGCTGGGCAGCAGGATCGGCAGCCTGTCGCAGCAGGAACAGGCGCTGCCGGAGCTGGAGCAGAACGCGGTACGCCTGACCCGTGACATGAACGTGAACAACGAGCTTTATGTCGGCATGTTGAACAACATGCAACAGCTGAAGCTGGTTCGCGCGGGCAAGGTGGGGACGGCGCGGCTGATCGATAACCCGGTGGTGCCGAAAGACCCGATCAAGCCGAACAAACTGCTGGTGATCATCTATGCGGCGTTGGGCGGCCTGATTCTGGGTGCGGGTGCGGCGTTCGCGCGGACGGCGCTCTATCGGGGCGTGACCGACGCGCAGGAGATCGAGGAACAGACCGGCCTGAACGTGTACGCGACCGTGCCGCTGTCGCAGGCGAACGTCGCGCGCATCGGCAAGGCGCCGAAGCTGCCCGCTGACGGGAAGTTCCTGCTGGCGAGCGAGTTTCCGCGCGACCCGTCGATTGAAAGCCTGCGCCGGCTCAGAACCGCGCTGCATTTTGCAATGCTTGAATCGGAGTCGGGCGACAATCGCGTGCTGCTGACGGGGCCGACCGAACAGGTGGGCAAGTCGTTCCTCTCCGCGAATCTGGCGGCGGTCGTCGCGGCGGCCGGCAAGCGGGTGTTGCTGATCGACGCGGACCTGCGCAAAGGCCATCTGGAGCAGTACTTTGGGCTGGACTCGACACCGGGGCTGGCGGACTATCTGACGTCGGAGGTGACGTCCGAGGCGGTGATCATGCGTGACGTGCGCCCGGGCCTCGACTTCGTTGCGCGCGGCGCGATCCCGGAGAACCCGGCCGAGCTGCTGGTGGGCGAGCGCATGCAGCAGTTCCTCGCGAAGACGAGCGACTACGATATCGTGCTGATCGATACGCCGCCCGTGCTGGCCGTATCCGACGCGACCGCGCTCGCGGATAGCTGCGGCACCGTGCTGCTGGTGACGCGCTTCGAGACGACTTCCATCGCGCAGGTGCTGGAAGCGACCGCGCAGCTCAAGCAGGCGAATGCCCGGGTGAAGGGTGTGATCTTCAACGGGATCGATACGGATGTCTATCGCTACAGTCTGGGTGCGCGCGCCGGCCTCTATCGCAATGCTTCCTATCTCGACGCATTGCCGGCCAGCGGAAGGACGCAGAAAGGCTAGCTCTCAGACGACCACCATCGTCGTGTAGAGCGAAAAAAAATTCACCCGGACTTCGACGTAGATAAATTGTGAATATCAAACATTCGATCGTAAGTGTCGCTGGAGTGGTGCTGAGTCAGGCGCTCAATTTCGTTTCGATTCTATTGATCGGGAAGTTTTGCGGACCGACGGCTCTCGGGTACTTCAGCCAACTCATGGCAGGTGGTCTTTTTATCGGGTCGGTGATCGGCTTGCGTCTGGAGGTCGCCTGCATGGCGGCGGACAAGGCACAAGCCGTGCGCGCAATGACGAGTTCCAGCGCGGTCGCCATCATGATCGGCGTGGCACTCGTGGTGGCCACCACAGCCGCCGGCCACACGGAATACATACCTGTTATCGGTTTGGCACTGGGCGTGTTCCTGCAACAGGCATTGTGCGGAGCGCTCACCACCGAACGAAAGTACACGCAGATCGCAACGATCCGGTTCTTTCCCAATGCCGCATTCGCCGTCTACTTTGTCTGTATGATGATGTTTTCGAAAGGCGAGGTCAGTGGCACCACCGTATTCAACATCTATAGCTGGATTTTTCTGGTCTCGTCCGTTGTGCCGGCCGTGATCTGCCTTTATTCGGCCCGCCAGTTGATCCCGGTGTCCTTCCTTAGGTTCTCCACGCTTCAGATCCAGTATGCAAAATTTGGCATTCCGACCACTACGCTGAATTCATTCGTGATCTATGCGTCCGCGATCCTGATGCCGATGATCTTCGATCATCGTGACGCCGGCATCTTCGCGCTGGCGTATCGCGTGGGTTACTTCCCTGCGTCCCTCTTGTCGCAAAGTTTGGGCGCCGTCTTCCGCCGTGATCTGATCGACTATTTCGACGGCCACAAAAAAGACGGAGTGAATCCATCGAAGCAGTTCTTCTCTATGCTGACGTTGATCAGCATTTGTCTGGTAGCAGCGTGCTATGCAGGCCTTAGCCTCATTATCCACGTGAAGATGGGCGACGAATGGGAACCGTCGATGTCGGTGTACCTGATCTTTATTCCCTATTTCATCACGATGGCGATCTATGGCTCGATGGCTCAGGTATTCATTGTTGCGAACCGGCTGAAGATCGACTTGATGTTTCAAATGGTCAACGCCGTATCGATTTTCCTGATCTTTGCGACGGCTCATTTCCTCGGCGTCGGTTTCATCCAATCGCTTGTTCTGCTCAGTGTCTGTGGAACGCTTGTGGCAAGCGTGGGTACTTACCAGGCGCTCAAGATCGGCAAGGGGCCGGACGCCTATCCGAACCGACAACCTAGCTTTGAAGCGCCGTGACAGGCGAGTCGCTCAATCGTTCAGGGAAAAAGAATGCGCATTGTAAAACTCCCCGGCATCATCGGCAGGAATGCGAGTCCAGGCGTGTCGGCGGCGGTCTGGTTCATTCTATTCATCGCGCTGTATGCGATCTCCGCGTTTCACGATAGCACGTTGCCGGCGCGGTTTCTGTTTGACGAACTGGTGATCTTCGACCGGATGAAGACCGTCACGGCTTTCAAGGCGTTTGGCGACTCATTCGACAATCTCGCGTGGTTTTTCAACTTTTTCGGCCTCCAGAATTTCTCTATTTCTTTGATGGGCTTTCTCGCGTCGACTATCGGCATGCTTTTCGCCATCTGGAGGTCTGGTGTCACTTCGCTGAAGCCGATCGAGTTCGTTCTGGTCGCCTTCTGGCTCGTCAATCAGACTGTCTACATCGGCGTTCCGTCAAAAGAAGTGGTTATTTCGATCGTGGTTTTCTTGTTGCTGTTTTACAACTCATCGCGCGCGATATTGGCTTTGTTTGTAGTCCTGGCGACTCTGGTGGCTGTGTACTTCAGATCGTACTGGGCTATTACGCTGGCCGCGACGGTGTTTCTTTATTTGGCGCCAAATGGCTTCAGAAAGCCGATTTCATTGATCCTTTTCGCACTAGCCATGTTTGTGATTGTGGCCTTCGTGTTCCAGAAGGCCTATGGCGAATCACTGGATTTCGCGAGGCAGAGTGCCAATGAGTGGCGGGACCCCGAGGAAGTGGGGTCGATGATCGTACAGTTCATTCCGGGCAGCAGTATGTTCGTTGGCGTGGCGAACGTAGCCATCACGCTGGCGACTTTCGTTTTGCCGTTGCGGTTGATCACGTCGGGTTCTCCGTTGCAAATGCTGGGCGGCATTGGCGTGTTTTTCACTTTTGCGGCTGTGTTCTTGCGATATCGCGCCGCTGCGACACTATTTCCGGTGGGCCGATTCGAGACTCTGTGTTTCTGTTTTCTGGTCAGTTTCCTGTCAACGCAAGCTATTTTCGAGCCGGACTACGGATCATTCCTGCGACATCTTTCGCCGGTGTCGCCGTTGATCATGCTTCTCGTCCTGCGGCTCTCATTGGAAGGACACTTGACCGTATCGGCTGAGGGTGCCGCGCTAGTGAACGACGACACTCATCACCAGTCCACGTTGTCGAGACATCGCAGCGCCTCCTGATTCGCTATAACGGGCCGCTGTGTGCCGTTGGTGAAGCGATTGCCGCCAGCTGTGCACCGCCGGCGCGCACGGCCCGTTATTCCCTCTTCACGATGTCGAACAGCTTGGCCACGGAAGGCCAGCGCGCTCGTTTAGTAACCTCAGCGGATTCCGACGGAACGCTCGCCGGCCTCGTCGACTTCGATAAGTTTCCAGACAGAAACCCTCAATTCAGTGGGGCTTCGTCCATCCACCCCCGTTAGAGCCGCGCATCCCACGCGGGGCGCCACTTCTGTGGCGCCGTCACCACCGAAAGCGATTCGAATCCCTCCGTAATGCTTTCAAAATGCAAAAGCCTCTGCTACCATCGCGCCGCATAAATGCGAATCAATCGCATTGACAACAGATGGAGGCGCTTGCTCGCTGGTAGACATGAAAAATCAAAAAACCACACGTCCAATAAGGCTCACAGTCCATCGTCACATGCAGATTGCGGTTTGGCTGGTCTTTGCCGGCGCCGCGCAATCCGCTTTCGCGCAAAGCGCCTCCGGCGGGGAAGAAGCCGCGGCGCCAGCCAGTAGCCCAGCTGCCACGGCGCAGGCCGCTAGCGGCGGCGAGCAGGCGCTACCGGCCGTCAACGTCAACGCGGCCGCCCAGACGGATTCGCCGATGCACTTGCGCACGCCCGTGTCGGTCGGTGCGCTGGGTACCCGTTCGCAGCTCGACACGCCGTTCTCGACCACCGTCGTGACTGGCGAGGAGCTCGCCGACCGTCAGGCGAACAAGCTCGGCGACGTATTCGCGGTCGATGCATCGGTCACCGACAGCACCAATGCGTACAGCGCGTGGGCCACGTACATCTCGATTCGCGGCCTGCCAATCGATTGGCAGAACGGCTTTCGCATCAACGGCAATCCGTTCATCTCGTACGGCATCACGATGCCTTATGAAAACCTCGAACGCGTCGAACTGCTGAAGGGCCTTGGCGGTTTCATGTACGGCTTCGTGCAACCGGGCGGGGTCGTCAACTATGTGACGAAGAAGCCGGCGGATCAGCCGGTGACGAGCGTGTCGGCCGGCTACCGGATGGACAGCGTGTTCAGCCAGCACGTCGATTTGAGCCGGCGCTTCGGCCCGGACGACAGGTTCGGCGCGCGCATCAACTACACGCACGAGGCCGGCAAGACCTATAACGCGGGTGACATCAATCGCAATTCGCTGGCGGTGTCGCTCGACGGCCGCCTCACGCGCGACCTCGATGTCTACTTCGACGCGATCTATCAGCAAAGCCGCTCAAGCGGCCAGACGCCCGCGATCTACACGGGCAGATATACGGGCACGAGCCTGCCGGCGCCGATCAGCGGCGGCACCAACCTGCTCGGCGGCACCGATCAGCATCTGAACACGAACCTGCAGTTGTACACGGCGGGCGTCAGGTATCAGATCACGCCGAACTGGTCGTTCAACACGTCGGCGAGCTACAGCAAGTCCTCGCGCGACCGCAACGAAAGCACGCTGACGCTGCTGAACCAGGCGGGCGATTACACCGACAGCCGCTGGAACGGCGACGAAGGCCACCAGGACATCTACTGGCAGGGCGTATTCGAAGGCACGGTGAAGACCGCCATATTCACGCATCAACTGGCGCTCGGCGCGTCGTGGCAGTACCAGACGAACGACTACAGCGCCGTGTCGAATTACTTCACGCTGGGCAACGGCAACCTGTATCAGCCAAACCCGTGGCGCTTTTATTCGGGCGCAGGACTCGACAAATATCGCGCCAACGAGATCACACAGAAGGCGCTGTTCGCGAGCGACACGCTCCAGCTGACGGATCGCTGGTCACTGCTCGCGGGCCTGCGCTACACGAACTACGATCAGCAGTCGTACAACATCAACGGTTCGCTGTCGTCTTCGTACGGGCAGAACGGCGTGCTGACGCCGACCGTCGCGCTGATGTACAAGCTCGAGCCGCACACCACGCTTTACGCGAGCTACGTGGAATCGCTCGAGCAGGGCGCGATGGTGGCCGACATCTACGCGAATGCCGGCGCGCTGCTGCGTCCGCTGCGCTCGCGTCAGTACGAGGTCGGCATCAAGAGCGAGCATGAGCGCTGGGCGGCGACGGCCGCGCTGTTCCGCATCGAACGCGGGGCCGCGTACGCGAACAGCCAGAATGTCTACGTGCAGGACGGCAACTCGATCTACCAGGGTCTCGAAGCGGGCGGCAGTGTGCGCGTCGGCCGCAACTGGCAGGTGACCGGCAACCTGATGCTGCTCGACACCTGGTACGCGAAGGGACAGGCCTTTAACGGCAACCGGGTGGCCGGAGCGCCGCTGTTCGTCACCGCCGGCCGCGTAACCTACGACGTGCCCGCCGTGCCGGGCCTGCAGGTCGGCGCGGACGCGAAGTTCACGAGCAGCACGAAGGTGCGGCCGGCCGGCGACCTGCAGACGGGCGGCTACATGATCGTGAACGTCGGAGCGAACTATTTGACGCGCATCGGTGGGCACGACGTGACGCTGCGCGCGGCGATCGACAACATCACGAATCGCCGCTACTGGATGTTCCAGTACACGGACTACATCGCCCCGGGCGATCCGCGCATGGTCAGCGTGAACGCGAAGATCGATTTCTGATTCGGAGCAACGGGCTCACTGCGCGCCGCCGGCGCGCATGGCCCGGTATTCCCGCTGCACGATGTCCATCAGTTCCGCCACCGAAGTCAGCGCGCTCTGTTGCTCGTAGGTCACGCGGCCTCGCTGCATCAACATGATGCGATCCGCGATATCGAGCGTCTGCGCATAGTTGTGCATGATCATGATGATCGACAGGCCGCCTTTTTCCTTCAAGCGCATCAGCAGGTCGATGATGAGCCCCGCCTCGCGCGCGCCCATCGCGGCGAGCGGCTCGTCGAGCAACAGGATCTTCGCGTTCGAATGCACGGCGCGCGCCACGGCGATCGCCTGGCGCTGGCCGCCCGACAGACGTTCCACGGGCAAATCCACCGAAGGCACGTGCACGCCGATATCGTCGAGACATTGCGCCGCGCGCTCGCGCATCTGCTTGTGGTCGAGCAGCCTGAACGGTCCGCGCCGCACGATTTCGCGGTTCAGGAACATGTTGTGGTAGATGCTCAGCGAATTCGCGAGCGCGAGATCCTGATACACGCATTCGATGCCGAGCGAGCGCGCATGATCGACCGAGCGCAACAGCGTCTCCTCGCCGTCGATGTGGAGCGTGCCGCTCGTTTGCTGATGAAAGCCCGTGAGGATCTTCACGAGCGTGGACTTGCCCGCGCCGTTGTCGCCGAGGATGCCGAGGATCTCGCCCTTGCCGAGCGTGAGCGAGACGCCGTCGAGCGCCGTCACCGCGCCGAAGCGCTTGACGAGGTTGTCGCCTTGCAACGCGAGCGGCGTGTTCGCGCCGCCGAGCGCAGCGGAGGTGGCGTTCGCGCCCGCCGAGGAGGTTTGCGATTGGTCCATCAGCGTCCACCCTTGCGGCGAATGCGCCCGACGTGGATGTTGAAGATCATCGCCGCCAGAATCGCGGCGCCAAGAATTATGTTGAACGTAAACGCGTTGATGCCGATCAGCGTAAAGCCGTCGTTGAGAATGCCGAGCACCGCCGCGCCGATGAGGCCGCCCACGATGGTGCCCGAGCCGCCCGTCAGCGGGGTGCCGCCGATCACGGCGGCGGCCACCGCAAGGAACATGATCTGGTTGCCGCCCGCCTGCGGGTCGATCGAGGTAATGCGAAAGGCTTCGAGCATGCCGGTGAAGCCCGCCAGCACCGCGGCGAGGACGAAGTTGCCGAGGCGCAGCCGCTTCACATGAATGCCGGCCTCGCTCGCGCCGAGCGGATTCGCACCCGCGGCCTGCGTGTGCAGGCCCCAGCGTGTATGCCGCAACAGCACGTGCATCGCGAACGCGATCACGAGGGTCCAGATGATCTCGCTGTAGCCCCACGCGCCCATGACCGCGGCGAACGCGGGCGAGCCCGGCGTGGGGGCGGGCGTGCCGCGCGAGATCGTGAGCGTGATGCCGTTGATCAGAAAGAGCGTACCGAGCGTCGTGACGAACGAGGGCAGCCGCAGCCACACCGTCACCGCTCCGTTCACGAAGCCGACCGCGCCCGCCGCCACGAGCCCCGCGATCACGGCGAGCCACATCGGCGCGCCCGCGTCATTCGCGAACACCATCATGAATGGCGCGAACGCGAACACCATGCCCGCCGACAGATCGATGTCGCCGCCGATCATCAACATGATTTCGCCGAACGCAATGATCGCCACCGGCGCGATGAACTGCGACAGGTTGACGAGGCTCGCGTTGGTGAGCAGGAAATCGTGGTTCGCGAATTCGAAGTAGGCGGCCAGCAGCACGGCCACGAGCAGGATGCGCAGCTCGGCCGCCCACTGAGACGCGAATGAAACGCCCGCGCGCCGGGGCGCGCGGACTGCTTCGGTGTTGCTGGTTTCGTTCACTGTATTCATCAGGACTTGATTGCGCCGGACCGCGGGACGATTTGCTGCTTATCGGTCTTGCCTTCGAAGCGCGTCGAGGTATTGAGGTACGGCTCGACGTTCTCCTTGGTCACGAACTTCAGGCCGGTGTTGATTTCGGCCGGCCCGACGAGGCCGCCCGAGCTGAGGAACACGAACGCCTGCATCACCGTATAGAAACCTTGAACGTACGGCTGCTGGTCGATGGTGAAGTCGAGGTAGCCTTCGTGGATCAGCTGGATCGTGGTCGGCAGCAGGTCGAAGCCGCCGCCGTGCACGCCCTTCGCGGGCAGGTTCGATTCCTTCATCACCTGCGCGACGCCCTGCGTGCTGCCCGCATCCACGGCGAACATGCCCTTCAGGTCCTGGTGTCCCAGATAGAACGCCTTGATCTTCGACAGTTCCTCGTTGACGGTCGCGCCCGTGGCCACGGTCTGGATGTCGATCTTCTTGCCGGACTTCTTGATCGCGTCGCTCGCCCCGTCCATGCGCGGCTGAATGTTGAGCTGCCCCGGCGTCGCAATGAACAGCGCGACCATGCCGCTGTCGATCAGGCTCACGATGCGCTCGCCCATCTGGTAGCCGGACAGATACAAGTCCTGGCCGATATACGCGAGGCGCGGATTCTTCTTGCCGCGCGGCGCGTCGGCGTTATAGGCGAACACCGGAATGCCGGCGTCGAGCGCGGCCTGGATTGGCTTGTCGAAAGCGCTCGGATCGACGATCGGCACCGCGATGGCGTCGGCCTTCGCGGCGATCGCCGAATTCACGGCGCGGACCATTTCGCCGGCGTCGGAGGTGGCCGAGCCGGTCCACTGATAATCCATGTTGAGCAGCGAGCAGGCATCCTGAATGCCGTATTGCGTCGGCACGAAGAACGGGTTGGTGGTGACGTGATTGACGAACACGATCTTCCACTTCTTGTGCGACGGAAACGCCGACTCCGCTGCTTGCGCGCTGCCGATCAGCCCGCCCGCGCCGCCTAGCGCACCCATCAGCGAAAGCGCCGCGCCGAGTCCGGCGCCCTGCATCAGCCCGCGCCGCGTCGGATTGAAAGAGTTGTTGCCTTGTTGCTGGTTGTCATCCCGTTGCTGTGCCATCTCATCCTCCGATTCTTCTCTTCGTTGGTCGATGCGCTCGACGTTGCGTCGATCGTGTGCAGATGCTGGAAGGCACCGGGAGTGCGCTGGGCAGCGCGAGACTTTGGCGTGGCGACGTGCAACCCCGATTCGAGGCGCTCGATACGCGCCGTGCGGTACCGCAAAAATGTTAGTGCAGTGCGGTTGCACCGCCTAATCCATGTATACCCGCACCATTCCGAAGAGTGGGACGGCGGGGTTACGAAGTTGTGGATAGTGGCGCCCGACGGGGTGCAATGGATGGTCTGCGCCGCTGTCGGCGGACTGGCGAAAGCGCGGCGCGGCACCGGGTGGCGCACCGCAGCACACAGGACGCGCCCGCGGCCGCCGCTTCGTGGTGCGCGGCGCTCAAAGCGTTTCGCCCGCCAACACCGTCGCCACATGCGCACGCAACGTCGGCAACACTTCGCCTTCGAACCACGGATTGCGCTTGAACCACGCGACATTGCGCGGCGACGGATGCGGCAGCGGCATCACATGGGGTCCAAACTCGGCCCATCTGACGAGCGTATCGGTCGAGGTCGGGCCAAACGCGTCGCCGAGGCCAAAGCGCTGCGCGTATTGTCCGATCAGCAGCGTCAATTTCACCGAACGCATCCGCGCGAGCAATTGGCCATGCCAGCGGCTCGCGCACTCGGGCCGAGGCGGCAGGTCGCCGCTCGCGCCGCGGCCCGGAAAACAGAAGCCCATCGGCACGATGGCGAACCTGGACGCATCGTAGAAGGTCGTGTCGTCGACGCCGAGCCATGTGCGCAGGCGCGCGCCGCTCGCGTCGCTCCAGGGCACCCCGGACGCATGCACGCGCGCGCCCGGAGCTTGCCCGATGACCAGAATACGCGCGCTCGCGGATGCCGCAAGCACGGGTCGGGGCGCGTGCGGCAGCATGGGTGCGCACAGCGTGCAGGCGCGGATATCGTGAAGCAGCGTGTCGAGCGACGTGTCGTGTTTCGACGTACGTTTGGTGGTAACGGCCATAAAGCGGTGCGGGGCGACTGGCGTGCAGTCGTGTCGTGAGTCGGCTCAGTTCTGCGCCTGAGCCGGATAGATCAGCGTGCCGTCGGCCTGGGGCTCGGCGCCAGGCGTCAGCGTGGCGGCGTTCGTGTGATGCGCGTCCATGATGTGCAGCACGGTTTCATCGTGCATCAGCAGATAGTCCGTAATGACACGCCGGTGGCAACGCCACCAGACCGCTTCCGAGCACATGATCGCGCAGCGCTGCCGATGACCGAGCGTCAGCAGTTGCGCCAGTCCCTCGCGGAACGCGTCGCTCATTGCATAGTCGGCATAGTTGCGAAAGGCCGGATGCGTCCAGTACGCATTCGGCGAAGGCGCGTCGTCCTTGCGCCTACTGCGGCGTCCGCCGAGTGCGGCGAGATGCACGTAGTCGATATGCTCCGCTGCGAGCGAGGCGGGCAGCGTGTCGCGATTGAACTGCGGGTTGGTTCGCGAGCGCGGGATGCTGCGCACGTCCACCAGCAAGGCGATCTGCTCGCCTTTCAGCAAGTCGACGAATTCCTGCAACGGATGCGTCGAATGGCCGATCGTGTAAAAAGGGCGTTTTGTTTTCATGCGTGCCTCGCCGACCTCGATCGCGGCGACGATTCCTACACGGTTACAACCTTTGGCGCAGTAAGGTCAACTGCGTCCCGATTCAGGCGCCGCACGTGCCATGCCTGACGAGCCGGGTGGCCATCATCCCGGTATCCGGTGCAATCTTGCTCCCGCGAGTCAGAGTTGCAACAATGCACCCGCGATGGCCGCCGCGCGGCACGCCGTCGCCCGCGTATTTTCTTTCGACCCGCTTGCATCATGACCGACGGCCTGCCCAATCCCCAACGCGCGTTTGCGTACCTCGCGATCGCCATCGCGATGACGATGTCGGTGCTCGACACCTCGATAGTCAACGTCGCGCTGCCCACCATCAGCAACGACCTTGCCGTATCGCCGGCGAATGCGATCTGGGTCGTCAACGCGTATCAGCTGGCGATCACGGTGTCTTTGCTGCCGCTCGCGGTGCTCGGCGACGGCCTCGGCTACAAGCGTGTCTATTGCTACGGACTCGTGCTCTTCACGCTGGCGTCGTTCGCCTGCGCGAATGCGCACACGCTGCTGGTGCTGGCGGTCGCGCGCGTGTTTCAGGGCTTCGGTGCGGGCGGCATCATGAGCGTGAGTATCGCGCTGGTGCGCTTCGTTTTTCCGAAGGCACGGCTTGGCGTCGGCGTCGGTTTATCGTCCCTGGTGGTGGCCGTTTCGTCGGCGGCGGGGCCGAGCATCGCGTCGGTGATTCTGTCGGTCGCGCACTGGCAGTGGCTGTTCCTCGTCAACGTGCCGCTCGGCGTGCTGGCGCTGTCGATCGGCGCGCGCACTTTGCCGGTGACACCGAAATCGGGCGCTCGCCTGAGCGGCCTGAGCGTCCTGCTCAACGCGCTCACCTTCGGCCTGCTGATCTCGGGTCTCGCCGCTTTCAAGCAGCCGGGGGCGACGCAGCGCGGCGTCGCGATGGTCGCGCTCGCACTGGTGGCCGGTGTGCTGTTCGTGCGGCGCGAAAGCCGGCTCGCGAAGCCGATGCTGCCCATCGACCTGCTGCGCATGCCGGTGTTTTCATTGTCGATGGCCACGTCGATCTGCTCGTTCGCGGCACAGACGATGGCGTACATCGTGCTGCCGTTCTATTTCGAGCAGACGCTGAAGCTATCGGAAACCCAAACCGGCTTTCTGATGACACCATGGCCGCTCGTGACCGCGTTGATCGGGCCGGTTGCGGGCCGGCTGTCCGACCGGTGGGCTCCGGGACGCATCAGCAGCGTCGGGCTCGTCGTGTTCGGCTGCGGACTCGCGATGCTCTGCCAGCTCGGCGACACGGCGACGCGTTTCGACATCGTGTGGCGGCTCGCGGTCTGCGGCCTCGGCTTCGGCATCTTTCAGTCGCCGAACAATCGCGTAATCATCGGCAGTGCGCCGCGGCATCGCAGCGGCGGCGCCTCCGGCCTGCAAGCGATGGGACGTCTGCTCGGCCAGTCGAGCGGCGCGGTGGCGGTGTCGATCGTGTTCGGGCTCGTGCACGGCCGGCACCTGACGCTGATTGCGGGCATTGGTGCGGCGCTCGCGTTGATCGCGGCCTGCGTGAGTTCGGTGCGGCGCATGACGGAGTACAGCGACGCCCCGCAGGAACCACAGGCTACGCCAACGCGGCCGGTCTCCGAGCGTTGACGGGGGCGGCGTCGTTGCGCCGCCGGTGCGTTTACGCGAGATTCGAAGGCGCCGCCTTCAGCACGTCGACGTGCTTCGGAATCAGGCCGAGATCGAGGAACGTATCGGCGATCTGTTGCTGCTCGCCGAGAATCGCGCGGGTAATCGGCTGCGTGCCGAACTGCTGACGCCGCACCGCCGCGTCGACGACCTGCTTTGGCAGACCCCATAGCTGCGCGAGTTCGCTCGCGAGCTGATCCTTGTTCTGCTTGCCCCACTCATCGACCTTGTCGAGCTCTTCGATCACGATGCGGATCACGTCGGGATTGTTCGCCGCATAACTCTGCGACGAGAAGTAGAACGCGCGATTGCCGACTACGCCGCTCGCATCGGCAATCACGCGAGCGCCGAGCGAATGCTCCGCCGCGGCGAAGAACGGATCCCAGATGACCCACGCGTCGATCGACGCGCGCTCGAACGCCGCGCGCGCATCGGCGGGCGCGAGGAACACGAGCTTTACGTCGCCGTATTGCAGGCCATGCTGACGCAGCAGCTTGACGAGAAAGTAGTGGACATTGCTGCCTTTGTTGAGGGCGATCCGCTTGCCCTTCAGGTCCGCGACCGAGCGGATCGTCGATTGCGGCGGCACCAGCACCGCTTCCGACTGCGGTCGCTTGTCGGTCGCCGCCACATAGGCCAACGGTGCGCCGGCGGCCTGCGCGAAGATCGGCGGTGCTTCGCCGACGTCGCCGAAATCGATCGAGCCGACGTTCAGTGCTTCCAGTTGCACGGGGCCCGCCGCGAACTCGGTCCATGTGACGGATACGTTCAGCGGCGCGAGCCGTTTCTCGAGCGTACCGCGGCCCTTCAGCAGATTCAGATAACCCTTCTGGTTGCCGACGCGCAGCGTACGCGCATTGCCTTGCGCGAACGAAAGCGGCGCTGCCGCGGCCGCCGCGGCGCCGAGCGAAAGTTTCAGGAAGGTGCGGCGGTCGTGAAGCGTGCTGGTAATTGACATGACGGGCAATACGATCGGGAGGGCAATGAAGAAGGCAGGATGCGCGGCGGCCGAAGCGCCGCCGCTCGAGTCGCGAGTGATTCGTGCGTGATTCGCGTGTCGGATCAGTGCTGGGGCGCGCCATCCCATGCGGGCAGCGTGGCGCCGTGATAGACGGTCAGGATCGCCGAGGCGACGTTGGTCTGCTGGTAGCTGTCGACGATCGTCTTCACCCACGCAGCGTTCGCGTCTTTCGCGTTGACCGCGATGAAGTTGCGATACGGATTGCCCGGCACCTTCTCCTGCGCGATGCGTTCCTGCGGAATCTTGATGCCCGCCTTGATCGCCCAGTCGGTATTGACGACGGCGGCGTCGAGGTCGCCGATCGCACGGCCGACGATGCCCGCGTCGAGCTCCTTGATCTGAATGTGCTTCGGATTGTCCGCGATGTCGCGCGCGGTCGGCAGCAGGCCGACGTCGGGGCGCAACTTGATCAGCCCGTTCGCCTGTAGCAGAAGCAGCGCGCGGCCTTCGTTGCTCGGATCGTTCGGCACGCCGATCGTCGCATTCTGCGGCAGCGCCGCGATCGATTTCACGTTGCGCGAGTAGAGACCGATCGGCTGCACGTAGGTGTAGCCGACGGGCACGATCTGATAGTGGCGCGCGGCGATCTGCGCATCGAGATACGGCTTGTGCTGGAACGAGTTCGCATCGAGGTCGTGTTCGGCGAGCGCTTCGTTCGGCTGCGTATAGTCGGAGAAGGTCGTGATCTTGACGGTGATGCCCTGCCTGGCCGCATTGGCGGCGACCGCACGCCACACGTCTTCGTCCTCGCCGGACATGATGCCGACTCGCACCGTTTGTCCTGCCGCAAGCGCCGGTTGCGCGCTGACGATGCCGCATGTAACGAGAACCGAGAGGAGTGCGGCCCTGAGTGCTTTGGTCGTGGTCATGTTTGAAATGCGATCGAAGTGAAGGTCCGGAGATCGTAGAGAGGCGCTCGTTAGCGCACAAATAATATCGAGCGCTATCGTTATCGCGGTTGAGCGTAAGCGGACAACCCGTTTCGCCGGCACCGCCAGACCGACATTGCATCGGCGGCGCAAAGCATTGCACAAATGCTTGTTTGCACAAGCACGCGCTGCTGACTAGATTCGAATGCATGCCATCAGCAGGAGGGCGCACGATGTCAATGAATCTCGCATCGTTCTATCGCCGGGCCGTGTCCGCTGCCTTCGAAGCCGTGCGGCAGCGGGTCCATCGCGACCCGCCGCGCGACGATCCCGAGCGACTCGAGCGCATTGCGACTTACGCGCGCGCGGGATACTTCAATATGGGCTATACGCTTGAATCGTTTAGCGTGATCGCGGAAATCGCACCGGATTGACGGTGTCATCGGTGAGTTGTGCGCGCGCGGCATATCGCCGGCCGTCATAACCTTAGTCGCAATCGGCTTTGATCGGGGCGCGCACACTACCTATACTCGTGCGCTTGTCGATCAACCCAGGCCGCCTCGCCGGCACGAGCATGTCGCGACCTCCACGTATCACTAGCGACGCGCATGATGCGTCGAAACCCGCGTCGCCGCGTCGGCGCCTGTTGGGCGGTCTCGCGCTGTCCGCGTTGGCCGCGCCGAACCTGAAGGCGGCGACGCTGCTGAAGCCGCTGGGCGTCGACCCGTGGACACAAACTCCCGGCGCGCCGATTCTCGAGCATCCGTACGGGCTGCCGTCGCCGCGCGAGTCGAACGTGATTCGTCGTGCCGCGCGGGCATGGCCGATGCCGGGCGCCGCCTCGTCGCTGACGCCGCTCGCGGATCTGCATGGCTCGATCACGCCGAATGGGCTCGTCTATGAGCGGCATCATGCCGGGGTGCCCGATATCGATCCAGACACGCACCGGCTCGTGATTCATGGTCTCGTGCGCGAGCCGAAGCTCTTCACGATGGACGATCTGCTGCGCCTGCCTTCGGAGTCGCGCATTCATTTTCTCGAGTGTTCGGGCAACACGGCGAGCGAATGGAAAGGACCGAGCGGGCTGCCTGTGCAGATCACGCATGGCTTACTGTCGTGCTGCGAGTGGACCGGCGTCAGGCTGTCGACGTTGCTCGAAGCCGTCGGCGGACGCACGGTGACCAGCGACGGCGGAACGCCGCAATGGCTGCTTGCCGAAGGCGCGGACGCCGCCGCGATGACACGCAGTTTGCCGCTCGATCGGATTTTGGACCGCGCGCTCGTCGTCTATGCGCAAAACGGCGAACGCCTGCGGCCGGAGAACGGCTATCCGCTGCGTCTGTTGGTGCCGGGCTTCGAGGGCAATACCAACGTGAAATGGCTGCGGCGGCTGAAAGTCGTCGATGCGCCGTTGCAGACGCGCGAAGAGACGTCGAAATACACGGGCATCCTGCCCGACGGCCGCGCGCGTCAATTCGTGTTCGAGATGGACGCGAAGTCGGTGATCACGCGGCCGTCCGCGGGACAGCGGCTCACGGTGCAGGGCTTCTATCCGATCGTCGGACTCGCGTGGTCAGGGCGCGGAGCGATCCGCAAGGTCGAGGTATCGACCGACGGTGGCGCGACATGGCAAGCCGCGGTGCTCGATGAACCCGCGCGCGATCGCGCGTTGACGCGCTTCCAGGCCGGCTTCGTGTGGAACGGTGCGCCGACCGTCATCCTCTCGCGCGCAACGGACTCGACAGGCTACGTGCAACCGACACGCGAGGCGCTCGTCGCGGCGCGTGGTCTGAACTCGAACTATCACTACAACGGCATTCAGCAGTGGCGCATCGAAGCCGATGGGAGCGTTAAAAATGCGTGAGCATGTGCGGTTCGGTGCTTCGAAATCGAAAACGATGCGCGCTCTGCTGGCATGGGTCACGGCTAGCAGTCTGCTCGCTGGCTGTTCGTCTTCATTCGATGCAACCCGCGACGCGCAGTCCGCTGCCGCCGCGCAAGCGCGCTGGCGTTCATCCGTCGACGCGATCGGCAAGCCTGTCAGCGAAGCCGATCTAAGCGCGTGGAATATCGATGTCGCACCGAACGGCCACGGCTTGCCCGACGGCAGCGGCGACGTCGCAACGGGTGGCCGCATTTTCGCGGCGAAATGCGCGGCCTGTCATGGAGCGAAAGGCGAGGGGCTGATCGGCGATCAACTGATCGGTGGAGCGGGCACGCTCACGACCGCGAATCCGAAGCGCACCGTTGGCAGCTACTGGCCGTATGCGACGACACTGTTCGACTATATAAACCGGGCGATGCCGTATAACGCGCCGCAGTCGCTGAGCGCGGATGAGGTGTATGCGCTCAGCGCGTGGATCTTGAACCGCAACGGCATCGTGCCGGACGATGCGCGCCTCGACGCGCATTCGCTCGCCGCTATCCGCATGCCGAACCGGGATGGCTTCGTGCCCGACCCTCGACCGGGCAAGCTTTGACAGGCGTTCGGCCGGCGGGCTTATTGGAGCAGTAAGGGAATTAATCCTGCGGCGGCAACAGTGCCGCAAGCAGCCGGCGCAACTGCGCCAATTCGCTTGCCGTCAGCCGTTCAGTGAGAATGCGCTCGACCTGCTCGACGCGCGGACGCAAAGCCGCAAGCTGCTTCTTACCGGCAGCGGTGAGATACAGCACATAACTGCGCTTGTCGACAGGATCGTCGGCGCGCTCGATCTGGCCATTGCGCACCATACGTGCAACCAGATCGGCGATCGTCGAACGATCCACATCGAGCTTGTCTCCGAGTTGCCGCTGACTGACGCCTGGTGTCTCGTGTAAGACCTCGAGCGCCGCGTACTGCACGCTCGTGATCTCCGCGGAAACCTCGCTCAGCCAGACCGCTGCATGGCGCTGTTGGGCACGGCGCACCAGACTGCCAGTAAATTTGGGGAGCGCGCCGGCGTCTTCAGGTTTGATCGGCAATTTCGGAGTGTCGAATTTACTTATGGTTTAACGCACGCGAAAGATGGGCCGGAAGAAGGCGTTCAACTCCGCGTACGCATTCAATGGGAGAACATGGGCCACGTATTGGTCGGGACGTACCACCACGAGCGCACCTTGTTCGCGATCGATGCCGCGCTCGTCGAAGATATCAGTCGTCGCGTCGCTCGTAAATGCCTTTTCGTAGTCGATCAGACCGTGGCGACCCTTGCGCGGCAGCAGCAGAGCAGGGATGTCCTGGAGACGGACTTCGCGATGCGGCTGTTGCAATACCGCGCGCAGATCGAGAACGCTGTCCACGTCGGCGTCCTGCGGCGTGAAGAGCCGCAAAACGGATTCCGGCGATTCGTCGAGATGCTCGCACAACGCATTCAGCGCACGACCTGACGCGTCCGCAAAAGCGTACAGACGCCAACGGCCGTCGGCTTGCGCCGCATGCCCGAGATGGAACGGTTTTGCGTCAGCGAGGCGAACCACAGGCGACGAGTGAAAGCGCGTGCCGATCGTAAAGCCTTTGGCGAGCGCCTGATGCGTCGCTTCGCCGGTCAGTGTGGCCGGCCGGTAACGCGTCGCGACGCCTGCCGTGTAGCGGCCAGCGCGAACGAAGTACGCCTGAAGCTCCGCAGGATCGACACCACCTGCTTCGGGCCGGTTGGGGTCCTTCGGCGGAGCGGCCATCATTGCCGACCATTCCTTGTCGAAATCGATCAGCTCCTGCGCAATGGGTTGGCGCTCGTCCGAATACGTGCGCAGCAGATCGGCGTCGCTACGGCCTTCCAGCACCGCGCCGAGCTTCCAGCCGAGATTGAAGCCGTCCTGCATCGACACGTTCATGCCTTGGCCCGCTTTGGCGCTATGCGTATGGCAGGCGTCGCCCGCGATGAACACGCGCGGTTCGCGCGAAGTGCCGTCGGCGGCGATCGCGTCGTCGAAGCGGTCGGTGAGACGCTGACCGACCTCGTAGACCGAGAACCACGCGACTTCCTTGACGTCGAGCGTATAGGGATGGAGGATGCTTTGCGCCGTCTCGATGATGCGATCGACCGTGATCTGCTTGAGGTTGTCGCGATTCTCCGGGGTGACGTCGCCGAGGTCGACATAGAAGCGGACCAGATATCCGCCTTCACGCGGAATGATCAACAGGTTGCCCTTGCTCGCGGATTGAATCGCCGCTTTCAGCCGGATGTCCGGGAAGTCGGTAACGGCCAGCGCGTCCATCACGCCCCACGCATGGTTGGCCGCGTCGCCGCGCAGCGTTTGTCCGATGGCGGTGCGTACCCGGCTACGCGCGCCGTCGCAACCGACGACATAGCGCGCGCGCACGGTCACGGTCTCGTCGAGCCGTGCGGGATCGGTGCGCCGCAGCGTGACCAGCACCGGGTATTCATTCGTATCGTCGCGCTGGACGTCGACCAGTTCGAGGCCGTAGTCCGGTTCGATCCGGCGCGCGGAGCGACGCATCACGTCGAGCAGATACTCCTGAATACGCGCCTGATTGACGATGACGTGCGGAAATTCCGAAAGACCCGTTTCGGTATCCTGAACCCGGCCGGTACGACTGATCGCGCCGCGGTCATTTGCATCGGGTCGCCAGAATACCGTTTCATTGACCCAATAGGCTTCTTGCAGCAGGCGATCCGCGAGGCCGAACGCATTGAACATCTCGACGGTACGGCACGCTACGCCATCGGCCTGTCCCATCTGCAACGGTCCGTCGCGACGCTCGACGATGCGCGTGTTGATCGACGGGAATTGCGACAGTTGCGCCGCCAGCACGACTCCGGCAGGGCCGCTGCCGACGATCAGCACGTCGACCTTCTCCGGCATCTGCGCAGCATGTGCGTTGCCGATGGCTGGCTCGATTGTCGGATCGCCGACCCGGAAACCGTTGAGATGAAATTGCATGACGTCCTCCTCCGTTCAGTAAATATCTGCTGAACGCGAATATACTCCGTACACCAACCATTTTGAAGTGCTTCGTGCAAGGATGGATGTTTACCCTGGTTTAGAAGAGCCCTCTCGGATCGTCCGATTCAATGGCCGTGCCAATGGCCTCCATGGCCACCCCAGTAGCCGCCAATGCCGATGCCGAGGCTCACGGACGGCGGTGCGACGTAGTACCCGGGCGCATAGCCATAAGCGGGCGCTGGCTCATACCCATAGCCATAGCTGGGCGGCGGCGGGGCGACGACGCAGCCCGCGAGGCCGACCGATACGGTGATTGCAAAGAGTAGTCTGCTCATGATCGTTGTCCTCCAATCATGGAGGGCGTGCAAGATTCGATCCAGCCGCCTTCCGCCACCACGTCGACAGAACCCATTCGTCGGCGGAGAAGTAAAGCGGCAGCATCGCCGGATAGGCGAGGCTGTTTCGGTACGCGATGCGATGAACCGCGGAATACCAGTGCGGGATCACGTAGTAGCCGTTCATCAACACCCGATCGAGCGCGTGGGTCGCATCGACGAGCTGCTCATCCGTTTGCGCGCCCAGCACCTTGCGCAGGATCGCGTCGATGGCCGGCGACTTCACGCCGGCGAGATTGTCGGAGCCGGGCTCGTCCGCGTACTGGCTGCCGAAACGCGATAGCTGCTCGGTGCCTGGCACCTGCACGTCGGGCAGGCGCACGGTCGTCATGTCGAAGTCGAACGCGTCGATGCGCTTTTGAATCAGTGCGAAATCGGCGGTGCGAAAGTTCATCGTGATGCCGAGCTTCTGCAGATTGCGGCCGAACGCGGCGGCGACCGGTTCCATCGACACGCCGCCGCCCGTGTCGCCGAGCAGCTCGAAGACGAATGGCTGACCGTTCGCGTTGCGCAGCGCGCCGTCGCGATACGTCCAGCCCGCTTGGGCCAGCAGCTCGCGCCCCTTGATCAGGTTGGCGCGCAGCGATCCCGGTGGATCGGTGTTGGGCTGTTGCGGCATCTCGCCGAACACGGCGGGATCGAGTTCCTGGCGCAATGGCTCGAGAATCGCGAGTTCGCCTGCGCTGGGTTTGCCCTTGGCCTGAAGGTCCGTGTTGACGAAGAAGCTGTCGGTGCGCTTGTATTGATCGTAGAAAAGCTGCCGGTTGAGCCACTCGAAGTCGAACGCGAGATCGAGCGCCTCGCGCACGCGCACGTCCTGAAAGAGCGGCCGCCGCAGGTTGATGAAAAAGCCCTGCATGCCCACGCCGTTGTGATGAGGAAACTCGCGCTTGATCAGCTCGCCGCTGTCGAAGCGCTTGCCGACATCGCGCCGTACCCAGCTCTGTGCGGTGTGTTCGACGAGCACGTCGTACTCGCCCGCCTTGAACGCTTCGAGTTGCGCGACCGCGTCCGCATACAGCTTGTAGTCGATGCGCGCGAAATTGTGCGTGCCCACGCGGACCGGCAGCGACGCACCCCAGTAGTTCGGGTTGCGCTCGTAGCTGATGGTTCGGCCGTTGTCGTATCGATCGATCAGATAATCGCCGCTTGCGATCGGCTTCTCGAACGCGAGTTGATCGAAAGGAATGCGCGTGCCGTCCGGCCGCATGCCCCACTTGTGCGAAAACACCGGAATTCCGCCCGCGAGCAGCGGCATTTCGCGTGTCGCGACCTTGAAATCGAAGCGAATCGTGAGCCGGTCGATCACCACCGCGCGCGCGATCTGCCCGAAGTACACCGCGAACTGCGGCAGCGCCTGCGGACTTTTCAGCGTCTCGAACGAGAACTTCACGTCCGCTGCGGTGACCGGATCGCCGTTCGAGAAGCGCGCTTTCGGATTGATGTGGAAGGTTGTGGACAGGCCGTCCCTGGCGACGTCGATGTCGTCGGCGAGCAGGCAGTACGCGCTCGCCACTTCGTCGGCGCTGCCGGTCGTCAGGCTTTCGAACATCAGTCCCAGTCCCGGTGCGGGATTGCCTCGCAGTGTAAATGGGTTGAATTTGTCGAAGCTCGTCAGCCGGTTCGGATTCGCGAGCACGAGCGTGCCGTCGCGGGGGGCGTCGGGATTGACGTAATCGAAGTGTTTGAAATCGGCGGGATATTTGGGCTCGCCGTATTGCGCGATCGCGTACACCGCGCAAGCGGGATCGGCACTCCATAGCGCCGATCCGCTCAGCACGAGCGCGAGCAGCAAGCGCCAGCTGTTGGACGAGCGGTTCGCCGGGTTCGTCATGGAAGTCCTCACGCCGTCGCGGTATTCGCACCAGTGTATCCACACGGCAGGCGATCGCGCTGCACGCATCAGCCGCCGGCGCCCGTCACGACGTCCTTTGGCGCGCCGACCGGCTTGCCGTTCTCGAACGTCACGTACGAGACCACGTAACCGCTCAACGGCGAGCGGTCCCAACTGCAGTGCTCGCCGATGAACGCGCCGCCGCGATACGTCCGCATTAGCCATGCCTGAACGCTTCAGTTGACTGTCGGTCTGCGTGGTCTGCGCGGTTGGGCATGGCCGGTGCTGAGATTGGATTCACCCGTTGGCAGCGTCGTCGCGAACGATAGACGCTCGACAAAGGCGGCGCAATGCCGCCTTCCAGCTAGTGGCGGGCGGTAAAGCAAGCAGTCATCTTGTCGGGCATTCGATTCCTCACATATCCAGAAAATCGTCCATCGGACCTATCCGATTTTCGAAATCCGTTGTCATTTCGCATTCAATTGACAGTACCTAATAATCCCAAAGGGCTTTTTGGCATATCTTCGACAGCCCGAAAGCTTATTGGTAGAAGAGAGTACGGCCGAATGAGGCGAGTATTAATTATGGTTCTGGTTTGTGTGTTCAATGCCGGTGGTGCCGCAGACCTCACGTCACTCACCGATTCCGCGTTGGCGAACGACGCAAAGCTCAAAAGTGCGGAAGCTACCTGGCATGCAGAGATCGAAAAGGAACCTCAGGGGCGCGCCGGGCTTCTTCCTCGGGTCACTCTTCAGCAATCAAACTATCGCAATGGCGTGAGAGTCCCCGGGATGAGTTATCCGGGCTATTCAACGAACGGGTTCACGCTTTCCCTGACTCAGCCGGTTTTCAGATGGGATGCATGGGAAACGTATCAACAGGGCAAGCTGTCGGTCATCGAAGCAAATCTGGCATTGGCACAGGCAAAGCAGGACCTGCTCTTGCGCGTTTCACAAGCCTACTTCGCAGCCCTTGGTGCGCAGGACGATGTCGAGCTGTCCCGAAAACACAGGGAGGCCGTTGCAGAACAGCTGGCGCTTGCAACGCGCCGGTTTTCACTGGGTGACGCTACTGTCGTGGACGTCAATGAGGCACAGGCCGGTTTTGATTCTGCGCAGGCTGACGAGATCGCCGCACACAGCCAGCTCGATGAAAAATATGCCGCCCTGCAGAAGATCGTAGGAAGCCCTGTCACGCGGGTTGATGGCATGCGGGACGGTTTTAATATTCCCCCTGTTGATCCGCCCGATGCCGATCCATGGATCGATGCCGCGGCTGACGCTAATTATCGTGTCCGCCAGAGGCAGGTTGCACTCGAAATTGCCGAACGTGAGCGCTCGAAGGCACGCGCGGGCGACTACCCGTCCATTTCTCTCGTCGGAAACGTGAATCACGGCAATGCCGCATACGTCAATGGGCAATCAAACTTCAATACGGGCGGCAATCGCGGGACATCGAGTGCACTTGGCATCCAGATCACCATACCGCTCATTGACGGACTGATGACCCGAAGTCGGGTGCGCGAGGCCGCTGCGCTGAGGGAGAAGGCCGAACACGATCTCGACGATGCGCGGCGCAGCGCCGAACTCGAAGCGCATGAGGCCTGGCTCGGAGTGACGCGGGGGCTAGCGAAGATCGATGCACTGAAGACCGCAGTGAAGTCCGCGGCGATTGCTCTCAGATCAAACCAGACCGGTTACCGCGTGGGCGTCCGCGTGAACGCCGACGTGCTATCGGCCCAAGACAAGCTTTACAGCGCGCGGCGCGATCTCGCCAAAGCGCGTCAGGAAACTTTGGTTCAGGGCCTGCGGCTCAAGGCAAGTGCTGCGCGTCTCGAGCGGACAGACATTGAATCCCTGAATGCGTTGCTCGCGAGCAATAGCGATGCAGAACGGCCTGTACAGAATTCAAACGCGGGGGAGTGAGAATGTATCTGCTGATCAGGCGCCATCTGGTTCTGGCGAGTGGATTTGGTGTCATCTCGAATCTTCTGGTGCTCACCCCGACGATCTATCTTCTGCAGGTGTATGACCGCGTACTGCCGAGCCGCAGCATTGAGACGCTGTTGATGCTGATGGCCTTTATGGCTATCACGCTAGCCATGATGCTGCTGGTCGACGTGGTGCGCGGCCGCATTCTGGCGGATCTCGGCCTGCAACTCTGCGCCCGGCTGGACCGGCTCGCGCTGCTGGCGCGGCTTGATGCCAGCGCGAGGCAGCGTCAGTCGTCCCTGGTCGCGACCCAGACGGACATCAACACATTGCGTGGCTTTCTCTCAGGGCCCGGGGTTATCGCATTTCTCGATGCGCCCTGGCTTGTCATCTATCTGGTCATCATCTGCCTCTTTCATTGGGTACTGTGTCTGATCGCCGCGATCAGCGGAATCGTACTGTTCGCACTGGCCCTACTCAACGACCGGGTGATCGCGAAGAACATCGGCACTTACACGGACAAGCAGCGTGAATGCGACCTCGCCTACAGCCAGATTGTCCGGAATGCCGAGGTCGTAACGGTGCTTGGCATGGCGGAAAAAATCGTGCGCGCCTGGGATATCCGCAAGCGCGAATACATCGAGGCACAGCAGCAGGTGGCAGACAGCAGCGCGTTCTACAGGAACGTGACGAAGGTTTTGCGGCAGGCGATTCAGGTCATCATGATGGCTGCTGGCGCATGGCTCGTGATCAACGAACACGCAACGCCCGGTGTCATGCTCGCTACCACTATCCTGCTGGGCAAAGCGCTCGCGCCCATCGAACAGATGATCGGAAGCTGGAAGCAATTCGGCGAACTCCGTCAGGCGTGGGGGCGACTCAATGAACTTCTCAAACCCTCCTCTGAACACGACGCTATCGCATTGCCAGCCCCGGCTGGGGCTGTGTGTGTTGAGCGAGTGACCTTCAGTGTTCCGTCCCGGGTGCCAGGGCAGGCCGGTCGGCTTCTATTGCGCGATGTGCAGTTCTCCCTCGGTGCGGGTGAGACGCTGGTGATCATCGGTCCCAGTGCGTCGGGAAAATCGACGCTCCTGCGGGTAATTGCCGGCCTGTGGCGTCCTCAGGTTGGGGCGGTACGGCTCGATGGCGCGGATGTGTCGCAGTGGCCACGAGACAGACTCGGTCAGTACCTGGGATACGTGCCCCAGGATGTCGAGCTTTTCGCCGGGACGGTCGCGGAGAATATTGGAAGAACTGCACGGCCTTTGCAGCTAGATTCCGATTCGATAGTGCGTGCAGCGAAGCGCGCGGGGGCGCACGAGATGATTCTCGGTCTGCCCAACGGCTACGACACGCAGATCGGGGAGTCAGGCGAAACGCTCTCTGGTGGACAACGGCAGCGCATCTCACTCGCGCGAGCGTTATACGGAGACCCGAAGCTGCTGCTTCTGGATGAGCCAAACGCCAATCTCGACAGCGATGGCGAAGAAACGCTCGATGCAGCCCTGAGGCAGATCAGGGCGGACGGAGTCACGGTCATCGCGGTCACGCATCGACCAGCATTGATGGCGATTGCCGACCGGGTGCTATTGATGAGGTCTGGTCAGGTCGAGCGTTTCGGAACACGCAATGAGTTCGCGACGAAAACCGGTCAGAACACAGCTGACGAAATTGCCGTTCCGCCTACACCCGCAATCCGTTCTTCATCCATCGCGCCTGCGATGTCGAGAGCTTTGGACCCTGCAGTGAGAACCCTGTTGTGAAAGCATCAAACCTTGTTGCAAATGCTGTCAAAAAAACAAAGCGATGGTTACAGTCGACTGAAGACAACCAGGCAGACTGCCTGCCATTGCCACGAAAGCTCATCGTGAATGGATGCCTGGGTATCGCACTAGGCATTGCGGCGGTAGGAGGTTGGGCGGCACTTGCACCGCTCTCGGGCGCAGTTATCGCCGAAGGTGTCGTACAGACCGACGGCGAGCGCAAGACCGTCCAGCATCAGGAAGGTGGCATCGTGAAAGAAATCCTGGTCAACGACGGTGATGCAGTCAAAGCTGGACAAACCCTGCTTGTTCTGGACAACGTGCGACCCGGTGCTGCGCTAGCAGCCCTGGAGGTCCAACTCGACGCCGAAGAAGCGAAGATCGCGCGCCTGAGCGCCGAGCGGGACCTGAAAAAGGCCCCGGTTTTCCGGGAACGATTGACGGACCAGCGCGACGACGCGCGTGTGGCGGAATTGCTGCGGCATGAAATGGCGCTGTTCACCGCCCGCAAGCGGGCGTTGTTCGATCAGTTGTCCCTCCTGCAGATGGAACTGGGACAGACCCGACAGGAGATTGCACTCAGTCAGCAGGTGGTGACTACGGCAAGTCGTGGACATGCGCTCTCAGAGCAGCAGTTGCACACCAACGAGCAACTGCTGAAAGAAGGGTTTGTGGCCGAAACGAAGGTGGTGGACTTACGACGTGCCGAGGCGGAGTCGCTCTCCCGCGTCCATTCGGGCTCGGCCGAACTGGTGCGCGCAAATCAGAAGCGGACTGACATCGAACTGAAGATAAGCAGCCTGAAAAACGATTATTCGAAAGCTGCCAGCGACGAACTGAAGGAAGCGACCAGCAAGGCATTCCAACTCGCCGACGAGATCCGTCCAGCGAAGGATCTGAGCACGCGTACGCAGATTACGGCGCCGGTTGCGGGCGTCATTGTCGGGCTGAATGTGCATACGGTCGGCGCTGTAATTGGCCCGCGCGAGTCGATCGTCGATATCGTCCCGGAAAATACTCCACTGGTGATCGAAGCGAAAATCAAGCCGGACCACATCCGGGAGATTGCGCTGCAGAGTGCGGCCGACGTGCGGCTCACTGCCTATAACTCACGCATAACGCCGATTCTTGAAGGCAAGGTCATTTATATCGCTGCCGATACGCTCGTGGACAAGGATACCCGCCAGCCTTTCTACACCGCGCGCATTGAGGTATCTCCTGCAGCACTCCGGAAAGCAAACAGCATTGCAAAAAAAGAAGTCGTACTAGGTCCCGGTTTGCACGCGGAGGTATTCATTCAGACGTATGCGCGCTCGGCGCTGGATTACCTGCTTGAGCCGATGAAGGATGGAATCCGTAAATCCATGCGGGATTAATTGCGAAAAAGTTATGAGCAAGACACTGATTACGTTTCTCGTCGCATTCAGCTTGGGCACGGCTGGATGTTCCAGAGTAGAACCGGCAAAGCCACCAATGCCCGGTATGGGCACCATCCATGGCGTGCGAATGGTGATTCCGGCCGAATACAAGTTCTTTGGAGTGGAGTACGAGGGCGACGATATCTGGGCGCGACCGCCGAAGCGCCATGCCCCGGGGCCGGATGTACCGATTCGTTCTTTCTCGATCATGTTGCATCTGCCGGACTTCGCGCCGCTGAATGATTCAAACCGTGACAGTTGAATTGGTCGGAAAGGCGACGATGCTAGGAGGAATGAATGGACTCAGGTGGACATACATCCGATTGAGGGTGTCTGGAAAGATACCCAGAGGTGGTTCTCGGATTTTTATATTACACGGCAGATGGAAGGGAAGATTGAGCAGCAATTTGAAAGCGACTCTCATTTCAAAAAAGAGCCGATGTTGGTTCATGGCCTCGTCAACGAAAAAATCGTCGGTCCTGATTATTCAATGGTCAGCATTCGTCACGTTGAGTTTTTTTATGACCCGAACCGATCCGCGACTTTCATCGTGTGTGGAACAGGGGCCGGCGGACCAAATTATTGCCATCAAACTTTCCTTATTCCAGAGCTTGGCGTTCTCGTTGACGCCCGTTATGCAAAAAGCAATCTTAAATTTTGGGAGGGCATTCAGAAAAACATACGTCGTATTGTCATTTCATTCAAGCAAAACTAAGAACAGGAGATGTTTGTCATGCGAAATGAAATCTCCCTCGCCACGCTTAGTAACCTCGACGCCCCGCTCAAATCCGGTGATGTCACGGGTGTCTATAACTACCTCAAAACTCGAGGATATCGATCTCGATACGCTCGTGAACAAGGATACCACTGCCAGCCTTTCTACACCGCGCGCATTGACCTATCGCCTGCAGCACTCCGGAATGCAAACGGGCATTTCGAAAAAGCAGTCGTACTGGGTCCCGGTTTGCGCGCAGAGGTATTCATCCAGACCTATGCGCGCTCGGCGCTGCACTACCTGCCTGAGCCGATGAAGGATGGCATCCGCACATCCGTGCGTGATTAATTGCGAAAAAGTTATGCGTAAGACACTGATTACGTTTCTCGTCGCATTCAGCTTGGGTACGGCTGGATGTTCCAGAGTAGAACCGGCAAAGCCACCAATGCCCGGTATGGGCACAATCCATGGCGTGCGAATGGTGATTCCAGCCGAATACAAGTTTTTTGGAGTGGAGTACGAGGGCGACGATATCTGGGCGCGACCGCCGAAGCGCCATGCCCCGGGGCCGGATGTACCGATTCGTTCTTTCTCGATCATGTTGCATCTGCCGGACTTCGCGCCGCTGAATGATTCAAACCGTGACAGTTGGATTGGTCGGAAAGGCCGCGATGCTAGGAGGAATGAATGGACTCAGGTAGACATCCAGCCTATCGACGGCATTGGAAGCGACCCCGGACGTTGGTTCTCCGATCTCATTGATCGGCAAAAAATTGGCCAGATTTCTTGGCGCCCTAAACACGATTGGTATTTTCAGAAAAGTCCGAATGCGATGTACGGATTGATTAACGAGAAGAAAATTGGCCCGGATTATTCAAAGACAAGCGTCGATAACATTGAGATATTTTATGACCCACTCAGGTCCACAACCTACATCGTCTGTGGAGCAGGGGCCGGCGGTCCGAAGTTTTGCCACCAAACATTCACCATTCCTGAACTCGGCATTCTCCTTGATGCGAACTATGCAAAAGACAATTTGAAATATTGGAGGGAAATCCAGAAAAACACACGTCGTATCGTCATTTCGTTCAAGCAAAATAAATAATAGGAAACGTCTGTCATGCCAAATGCAATATCCCTTGCGACTCTCAACAGCCTCAGCGATCAGCTGGCGTCCGGAGACGTTGCGGGTGTTTACAATTATCTCAAGTCGCAAGGTTATTCTTACGCCAACCTCGCGCTTGGGGTGGATTTAAACAACACAGTAAGCGGTTCCACTGCAATCGAATTTCTCAGTCTATCGGGAACTCAGACTGGCCATCCGGTTGATAGTACGGAAATGGCATCAATTAAATTAGACCTCGCCAAGGCATATGTTAATGCCTTGATAGTGCAGGCTCAAAATCAGTTATCGAACGGGGTGGCGACAAAGGATCTGAACTCCGAGCAGGCTTGTAATATCCACAACCAGGTGTTCGAGTCGCACAACCTTAGCCATGACGTATGGACGCTAGATACACCATTTGCACTGTTGAACGACGTTGACCGCGAGGCACTCTGGCAGCAAATCCTGCAATCCGATGGAAGCGTCGTTGGCGACGCCAAGGCGGCCTTCTCGCTTTTCGAGGCCGTGACGAAGGCGAATATCGCGTACGTGCAGGCCGGCAAGTTCGACAAGGTAGAAGAGATCGCCAACTGGGCAATGCGAATCGAAGCTCCGGCCACTGTTGGCGCGGCTGTCGGCACGGCGCTCAAGCTACTCCTGGATAGCGTGACCGGCGCTCTGGTGCACTATGACATCAATTTCGGCGATATCAGCAATCAGCAGGAGTTCAAAAATGCTACGTCGGAAGCGATTGCAAAGACTGTATTTCCCGATCTTCCGGTGGCAGGCGTTTCGGATGGAACGGCAGAGCAGCAGGCGGCAAACCAGTATGCGCTGAAAGTCGCGCTTGAAGTTTTCTTCGGCTCCCAGGTCGACGAAGTCTCTATCGTGTCCAACACTGGTGGGGCCATCATTTCCGGAGACGGAAAGCAGGTCGTCGTGACGACCGAGGGTGTGCAGGTTACCGTGACCGATCCGTCCGGCAATGTGCGGACCTCGGTGTACGACACACACGGTTCCCTGACCTCGCAGGTGACCGTCACCGCGAACGGAGTTTCGGAAAAAGTCATCGTCAATGGACAAGTGACGCAGCAGAACGACTATTCCAACGATCTCACGTCCGTCATTCACACGATCAACGGCGACAAGACACAGAGCGCGATGGTGTATGACGCCACCGGAACAGCGATCTCGAATACATTCTTTGACGTGAGCGGCAACAAGACGACTGCGTACATTTTCCGGTCCGATGGATCGACAAGCCGGCAATACGACTTCGGGCTGGATGGCAGCATACTTCAGCACGACTTCAATCTCGATGGCTCACAGAGTTTGGCGTTGTTTGGGCCGAACGGGATCATCTCCGAGTATGCAGCGTACGATGCGAGTGGTTTCCTGATTCAGGACGTCTTTTACGCCAACGGCCAAAAGACGCAGCAGTACGACTTCCGCCCTGATCATAGCTATGTCGAGTACGAATTTCATACGGACGGCACTCAGGTTGCAGGGGTATTTGATCCGAACGGCCAGATGATCGAATACGCAACGTTCGCCGCCAACGGCTTCAAGACGCATGACCTGTTTTTCTCGAACGGAATAGAGACCACGCGATACGACTACGTTCAGGGTGGCAACACCACCAAGTATGAGTTCCATTTGGACGGCACGCAGAACGTCTCGCTGTTCGGTCCGAACGGTCAGCTCACCGAATACGCGACGTTCGCCGCCAACGGCTTCAAGACGCAGGACCTGTTTTTCTCGAACGGGACGGAGACCACGCGATACGACTACGTCCAGGGTGGCAACACCACCAAGTATGACTTCTACGTGGACGGCACTCAGAATGTCTCCCTGTTCGGCCCGAACGGCCAGCTCACCGAATACGCGACGTTCGCCGCCAATGGCTTCAAGACGCAGGACCTGTATTTCTCAAACGGGATAGAGACCACGCGATACGATTACGTGCAGGGCGGCAACACCACCAAGTATGACTTCCACGTGGACGGCACGCAGAATGTCTCCCTGTTCGGTCCGAACGGCCAGCTCACCGAATACGCGACGTTCGCCGCCAACGGCTTCAAGACCCAGGACCTGTTTTTCACGAACGGGACCGAGACCACCCGTTACGACTACGTGCAAGGTGGCAACACCACCAAGTATGACTTCCACGTGGATGGCACGCAGAACGTCTCGCTGTACGGTCCGAACGGCCAGATCATCGAATACGCGACGTTCGCCGCCAATGGCTTCAAGACGCAGGACCAGTTCTTCACGAACGGCCATCTGACGCAGGAAAACGACTTTAAGAGTAACGGCAGCATCATTGTCCATATGATCAACGGTGACAATTCGCAAACCGCAACGCTATATGGCGCGAACGGAATGCAACAGGAACTCGCAAAGTACGATTCCAGTGGGAGACTGTACCAGGACTTCCAGTGGGACTCGTCCGGTCACATCACGCAGCAGATCAACTTCAACGCTGACGGAGGTCGCACCGTCTATCAGTTCCACGCAGACAATAGTTACGATGCATATCTGTTTAACTCGGCCTTGCAGGAAACAGAATTTGACTCGTTCAATGCACTTGGGAATCTGACGGGGTTCTACAAGTACAGCTATAACAATGACGGCAGCTACTGGTCAACTCAGTACGACGCGACCGGCCATGCGATCGGAAAGTCGGAATACTCGTCATCCGGGCAATGGCTTCAGAACGGCGGCATCTACATCCCTGGCAATGGTGGTTCATTTCCGATCGGGAATCTGATGTTCAGCGGCCAGATCTAAAGCGGCAGCAGTAGTCCCGTACCAGCCGTCGATGAAGGCCGAAGTATTTCCGCGCAGGAACAAAGCTGGGATGCGAGTCTGAAACTCGTCGTATGACACGATGGGTTTTCTCACTCCCAAGCGCGAGTCGACTGTGATGGTTACCTGGAGAACGGGGCGCAGATTGAGATGCTTCCGCTCGCCACGTACTACTACGATCTGACCGGCAACCTCGTAGGCCTAAAGGATGCAAACGGGCATCTGAGCACGCAGCAGGGGAAATACGGTCTTGCGCAGCCCGCGGTGTCGAAGTCGTCGTATGCGATGGGTTATAGCAAAAGCTTCTCTTGCGACGCCGTGGGCATTTTGCGCACGTCGGTGGACGAGCTGTACCGGCGCGTCCATCACACATAAAACAACGAGAATCGCCTGATTTCGTCAAGATGATCAGCGCGGTAGGTCGAACGGTGCAGTATGACTACCGCTGGGCGAGCATTTTAACGCCGCCCCGCCTCGGCTTTCACACCAACCATCAACGCAACCCCACTAACCACAAGCAAACCCGCAAGCAAATAGATGGCGACATCCATATTCCCCGTCATCGTACGTATCTGACCGATCACCCACGGACTGACGATCCCGCTCGTAATCCCAATACTGCTAATAAACGCAATCCCCGACGCAGCCGCTTTCCCAGACAGACAGCCCGTAGGTACCGCCCAAAAGATCGGCAGCGCCGCGAAAATCAACACGGCAGCCAGCGACAAGATACCCAGCATCGCAGCAAAGCTGCCCAGGTGCAGCGTAAGCGCCGCAAGCGCGAGACCCCCGCCCACCGTGCAGAAAGCAAAATGCCTGCGCCGTTCCCCGGTCCGATCCGACCGGCGCGCAATCAGAATCAGACCCACCGCGCCGATCGCATTCGGCACCACCGTATAAAGACTCACCGCGACCACATCCTGAACGCCGAAATCACGAATCATCAACGGCATCCAGAAGTTGAGTGTCAGCGATGCACAGGTCAGCGAAAAATAGATGAACGCGAACAGATAGACGCGCGGATTGAGCAACGCCGCAGCGAAGCTGCGACCGTGATGCCCACTGTCTTTCGCCTGACCTTGCGCGCAAAGCGCGATGAGCCGGTCCTTTTCTGCCTGCGTGAGCCAGCTCGCGTCGTGCGGCTTGTCGACCAGATAGCGCCACGACAGCAATCCGAGAATCACAGCCGGTGCGCCTTCGATCGCAAACATCCACTGCCATCCGAACAGCTGCAGCACGCCGCCCATGTCGCGCATGATCCAGCCGGAGAAAAGTCCGCCGAGCACGCCCGCGACCGCCACGCCCGCGAAAAACACCGAGATCACGGCGGCGCGCCGGCTGGCCGGAAACCAGTACGTCAGATACAGCACGATGCCTGGGAAATAGCCCGCCTCGAACACGCCCAGCATGAAGCGCAGAACGTAAAAGTGCGCGGGCTTCGACACGAACATCATGCACATCGACGCGATGCCCCACAGCAGCATGATCCGCATGAAGGTTTTACGCGCACCGTATTTGGCCAATAGGATGTTGCTCGGCACCTCGCACAAAACATAGCCGACATAGAACACGGCTGCGCCGAGTCCGTACATCGCGTCGCTGAATCCGAGATCATGCTTCATCTGCAATTGCGCGAAGCCGATGTTGATCCGGTCCAGAAACGACACGACGTAGCAAAGAAACAGAAACGGCACGATGCGCCACGCGACCTTTCTGAACATCGAATCGTCGCTCGCGACGGACGCGGCGTGGCCAATGGCGTTGCCATCGAGGGAATGCTGCATGTCTCGCTCCAGGTGCGGAGCGCGCCTGTGCGAAGACGAGCGCGCCCGAGGCGTCTAGCGCGCCTTCATGGTTTGAACGGGAAAAGGAAAGACCGGACGGTCTTTCCCGGAGTGCGTGGGGCGATCAGCTCTGCAGCGCGTCCCACATTTCCTTGTCGCGCTGCGCGGTCCAGATGCGCGGATGGGTGATGCCGCTCGCTTCGTCGTAGGCTCGCGACACGTCGAACGGCAGGCAATGCTCATAGATGAAGACATTGCCGAACTTCGGGTCCATCGCCTTGCGCGTGAGCGCCATCGCACCCTTCAGATCGAGCTTGTCCCTGAATGCGTCACGGCCCGCTTGCAATAGCGTGGTGACGAAGTCTTTCGTGTAGTCGAGGCCCTTGTTCACTTCCGCCGGCGACAGCAGCGCGGGGCCGCGACCCGGCACCAGCTTCTCCGCATTCAGCGCGCGCAATGCTTCGAGCGTTGCCGGCCATTGTTCGAGTTGCGCGTCGCCGCAGTAACAGGCCGCGTCGTACTCGACCAGGTCGCCGGAGAACAACACCTTCTGCGATGGCAGCCAGACGATCGTGTCGCCCTTCGTGTGGCCGGAGCCGAGATGTGCGATGCGCACTTCCAGCTTGCCGAGAAAGAGCGTCATTTCCTTTTCGAACACCAGCGTCGGCCACGTCAGGCCGGGCACCGTTTCGACGCCTGCAAAAAGGCGCGGGAAGCGTTCGATCTCCGACTTCATATCGGCTTCGCCGCGCTCGACGATCATTTCGTAAGTGCCGCGGCTGGCGATCACCTGCTGCGCGCCTTCCTTGAAGTACGCCGACGCGCCCAGCACGCGCACCGCATGATAGTGCGACAGCACGACGTATTTGATCGGCTTGTCGGTGACACTGCGAATCTTCGCGATCAGGTCTTGCGCCATGGCCGGCGTGGCAGTGGTGTCGACGATCAGCACGCCGTCGTCGCCGACGATCACGCCCGAGTTAGGGTCGCCCTCGGCCGTGTACGCATACGCGTTTTCCGACAATTGGGTCCACGTGATCTTCTTTTCTTCCAGGTCGGCCTGGGATGCGAAAGCCTTCGCCATGTCTGTCTCCGTCTCGCGACTCGTTGGGGGATGACTGATAATCGTCGTCGCACGGATATTTGTCAATGACAAAATACCTTGTCATTAACTAAGCTAGGGTAAACTCCGTTGGTTGGTCGGCACGGTCCGATCGGATACCATCTAGGCCTTCCACGGGCGACACCGAACGGGCCGAATCTCCTTCGAGGCAAGGTCGGACAACACGATGGCTGATACGACAAGCGAAAAGAAACAGCGTGGCATCCAAAGCGTCGAGGTCGGCGGACGGCTGCTGCAGGCGCTGGCGCGACAGCGCGAGCCGCTCGGGCTGACCGAACTGGCCGGCGAGGCGCAGTTGTCGTCGGCGCAGGCGCATACGTATCTGGTGAGCCTGACGCGCCTTGGCCTCGTCAAGCGCGACGCGCTAACCGGAAACTACGAGCCGGGGCCGCTATCGTTGCGGCTTGGCCTCATGCATATCGAACAGCAACCCGTCTATCGGATCGCGGCGCCCCATGCGGCTGCGCTCGCGGAGCGGATCGGTCTTTGCGTCGCGATCTGCGTGGCGGGCGTGCAGGGACCGACCATCGTCCGGTACGAGCGCAGCGGTGCGCCACTGCATGTCAATCTGCACATCGGCACGGTGATGTCGCTCGAAGCGACATCGACGGGCCGCGTCTTCTGCGCGTTTTGCGCACCCGAGCAGGTCGCGGAAATGGCGCGAAGCCAGGCGCAGTCGGCCGAGCCGACGCCGGCGCGCGGCCGCGCTGCCAAAGGGTCGGCTAGCGCCGAATGGCGCAAGCGCTTCGATGAGATCCGCGCGCGCGGCCTCGAGCGCGGTATCGATGCGCCGAGTCCTGGCATCAGCAGTCTGAGCGTGCCGGTGTTCGATGGCGACCAACGGATGCAGCTCGCGTTGACGGCGATCGGCTCGTCGGGCTCGATCGACGTCGCGTGGGATGGCGCGGTCGCACGTCAGCTGCTCGAAACTTCCCGACGCATCACCGAAGCGCTGGTTATACCCACCTGAGAATCATGCAGATCGAAACCCCGGACGCGTCCGACGCAAACACGCCCCCACTCAGCGATACGAAAGCTCAGCGCGGCATCAGCGCGCTCGACAACACCGGTGATCTCCTGCTGGCACTCGTTGCCGCCGGCCGCCCGCTGTCGCTGCGCGATCTGGCCGCCGCCGCCGATATGCCCGCCGCCAAGGCGTTTCCGCATCTGGTGAGTCTGCTCAAGGTGGGCTTGCTGAGCCGCGACGATGCGGGTCTTTTCAGCGCGGGACCGCTCGGCATGGAGCTCGGCCTGATCGCGTTGCAGCGCATGTCGCCGATTCGCGATGCCGAACCGGAGATCGTCACGCTCGCGGCGGAGTCCGGCATGAGCGTCGCAGTGGCGATTCTTGGACCTTTGGGGCCTACCGTTATCCGCTTCGAGGAATCGGCGCGACCGCAACACGTGAGCCTGCGCGTGGGCACCGTGATGTCGCTCGTCAACACGGCGATAGGGCGCGTGTTCGCCGCGCATCTCGCGGACGACGTATTGGTCGGGCTGTTGTCGCAGGAATCGATCAGACTTGCTGGCGCGCCGGCCGCGGAGGTGTTCGTGTCGTCGAAAAAGGGCGCGCCGTCATTGGTCCCGACCTATCTGGCACGCCGCGCGAAAGTGCGCAACGACGGTATCGATGACGCACTCGATGCGCCGGTGCCGGGCATCGGCGCGTTGGCCGCGCCCGTGTTCGATCACACGGGCAGCGTCAGTCTGGTGGTCGCGGTGATCGGTCCGTCGGGCGGCTCTGACTTCAGCCTGAGCGGCGCGACCGCGCAGAGGCTGCTCGCCACGACACGACGGCTGTCGTGGCGATTCGGCTGGATTGGGCGCTGAACCTGGTTCAATCCGCGCGCGCCAGCGCAAGCGCTTCGAGCAGCACGTCGGCATCGCCGATGTGGTTCGCGAGCAGCAGCACGAGCTTCGCGTTCATGAAGTGGCTTTGCTCGTCGGTCAGTCCGTTGTGCGCGTCGATGAGTTTTTCATAGAACGCATCGGGATCGGCCATGTTCGTTTCGATGTTCAGCTTGGTCATGATGGTTATCCGTTGCAGGTTGCGCGATCCACGGCCTTGGTGACCGATGCGGTGTCGAGAGCGCGCCAGCGCGCGCAGACGTGCTGGTCCGGACGCAGCAGATAAAACGTGCCCGGCCGCGCATCGAAGCGATGCGTGACGATGCCTTCTACATCTTCGATCACCGTGACGTGAGGCATGTCCGGCAGACCGGTCACGGGTGCGCCGCGCGGCACGACGATCAACGAGTGGACCGGCACCGCGAGACCTGCGAGGGCGCAAAGCTGTTCGGCGCATTTCGTCAGGTCGTCTCCCTGGCCGCAGAAGTGCACACCCGTGAAGCCGCCATGTCCGGTCTGATTCAGGAACCAGGCGTTTTCGCCAGCGAGCTTGACGGGCGCGTCGGTGCTAGCTGCGCCGGGCACCATCGCGCCGGTGAACGCGTCGGCGTCGGGTGTGTTCAGCGGCGAGTCGCGCAGAATCGCCGGCACCGACAGACGGCCGCTGTTGACCATGCGCCGCGCGAACGGGCACTCCTTCGCGAGCTTGAGCGTGGCGTCGCGGAACATCCGCGAGACCGCGCTTTTCGGCGTGATGAAGTCGGTGGCGCGCGATGAGTTCAGGATGTTTTCGTCCGCCGCATATTCGCGCTCCGATGCATAGGTATCGAGCAGCGCCGGCGGCGCGTCGCCGTTGACGACGAGCCGCAGCTTCCAGGCGAGATTGTCGGCATCCTGCACGCCGCTATTCGCGCCGCGCGCGCCGAACGGCGAGACACCGTGCGCCGAATCGCCAGCGAACAGCACGCGGCCATGCCGGAAGCTGTCCATCCGCAAACACGAAAACGTGTAGACGCTGACCCATTCGAGCTCGAACTCGGCATCGTCGCCGAGCAGCGCTTTGACGCGCGGAATCACTTTTTCAGGCTGTTTCTCCGCGACCGGATCGGCGTCCCAGCCGAGCTGGAAATCGATGCGCCAGACGTTGTTGGGTTGCCTGTGCAGCAGTACCGATTGATTGCGATGGAAGGGCGGATCGAACCAGAACCAGCGTTCGGTCGGAAACGGCGCCTTCATTTTCACATCCGCGATCAGGAAGCGGTCTTTGAAGGTTCGACCGTGGCTGTCGAGACCGAGCGCCTTGCGCACCGCGCTGCGCGCGCCGTCGGCAGCGACCACGTATTGAGCGCGCATCGGATAAATGCCGTCGGGCGTTTCGACCTGCAACTCGACATGGTCGTCTTGCTGCGTCACCCCGATCACATTGCTTTTCCAGCGCATTTGCAGATTCGCGGTCTGCTTCGCCTGGTCTGCCAGATAGCCTTCGACGTAGTACTGCTGCAGGTTGATGAATGCAGGTCGCGCGTGGCCTGTTTCGGGCAGCAGGTTGAAGGTATAGATCAGCTCGTCCTGCAGGAACACCTTGCCGACGTTCCAGCTCACGCCTTTGTCGACCATCCGCTTGCCGCAGCCGAGGCGGTCGAAAATTTCCAGCGTGCGCTTCGCAAAACAGATTGCGCGCGAACCGCTCGACAGCGTGTCGTCGTTGTCGAGCAGCACGGTGCGAACGCCCTGCTGGGCCAGATCGATGGCCGCGGACAACCCGACCGGGCCAGCGCCGATCACGACGACCGGATAGGTGAGCGGGGCACCGGCATCGTGGTCGGCGGCTCGCTCGTAGTCGAAGCGCATCGTTTGGTAGTCGATCTGCATGGCGTCTCCGGTTCTGCGGATATCTTGGATTAATCTATAGCAAGCATTATTGCTCCTTGCTAATGCTGCTCATTTTATAAAGCTTTTCGAGCGATCGAATCTGTATTTACCCTGGTGCGGTTTGCTCCCGCATGTGCTGACCTTGCAACGAAATCGCTGACTCGCACGTCGTGGAGGCGATTCAGCGAGTGAGTATTCTCGTCTCGGAAATCAGCAACGCTGGCGCGCAGCAGAGCGTCGGCGTAGGGCAAGTCGGTGAAACGGTCTGTCAGATGGACGAAACAAGGCAGCAAAACGTAGCGCGCGTCGACGAAAGGGCTTCGGCGGCGGAGAGCTTGAGGCAACAGGCTGCAAACCTCGTTGACCGCGTCGCACAGTTCAGGTTTTGAGTGAGGTGGCCGGCCGGCTTGCTACGGTGAAGTTGCTAAAAACTGCCATATAAAAAATTGCGGAGCCGCTCGCGCATGCGAGGGCTCCGCTGTTAGGAAGGGCCGGGTGCCGACTGATCATCTTCGATTGGACTCTTCTCCGCTGAGGACCGGCCCCCGCTCTTCCTGAACAAACCCCGTAGCGTTTATGACTCATTGGGTGGTATGCGCCGCGCCGGCCTGAGTCGTGCCAAGTTGTGCCGATTCAGCCAAGGCCGCGCGTGCGCGGTCGCGGGATTCGCTCGCCGCCTGGTTGCGTTCTTGCCGGGCATCGCGAGCTTCGGCCCTGAATGCCTTTCTGGCTTCCGCGGTCCGGGCGCGTTGTTCGCGGTTAGCCTCGCGAATCTCGTTTCGCTTCTGAACGATAGGGTCATTGTGGGTAGTCGCCGGTACGGTAGCAACCTCTGCGACCGGGGGCGCCGTCGTGGTTGGCTGCTGCGCGATAGCTGCGCCCGAAGTCATCAGGCCGAGCACGACGAGCGTTGTGGCGATTCGGTTGGTAAGGCGGCTCATGATTTACTCTCCGTTCAATTGAGGTCTACTGAATAATGACGACTGCCTTCCAAGTCATAAGTGATGTGAGGTTGTCAGCCGACTGCGGTTGCCTCCGGTACAGCGAGGCGCTGATGGACTCTTTCGCATTCGTCTCAGCACAGGACCCATTCTAACGAACGTCACATTCATTTCAAATGGCTTTCAGTGGAATTTGCTAGGGTAAACCCTCTATTGGCAGGGCTGAATTTAGTGCCCGACGTGGCGGGGTCGCCGCTGATCGTCCGTCCGGCGGGTGTGAATCGACAACCGGACCACCACGACTGAGCGAAACCAACGGAGACGGGTTGATGCGAGCGATCCAGATTCATTAATACGGCGGTCCCGAGATGCTGCGCCGTGTCGAACTCGACATACCGAAGCCGGGTTCCGGCGAGGTGCTGGTGCGTGTCGCCGCGGCGGGCGTCAACTTCATGGACGTCCACACGCGGCAAGGCAAGTACCGCGATTCGCGCACCCATCCTGTCAGGGTTCCCTGCACGCTGGGCATGGAAGGCGCGGGCGAGGTCATCGAAACCGGGACAGCTGTGACGTCGCTTTGCGCGGGCGATCGCGTGGCATGGTGCATATCGTGGGGCGCATACGCCGACTTTGCGATCGTGCCCGCCGCGCGGCTCGCGCGACTGCCCGACGATATCCGCTACGACATTGCGGCTGCGTCGATCTTTCAGGGTTCGACGGCGCACTATCTGATCAAAGACGTGGCGAAGCTCGAAGCGGGCATGACCTGTCTCGTGCATGCGGCCTCAGGAGGCATCGGACAGTTGCTCGTGCAGCTTGCGAGACGTCGCGGCGCGGAAGTGTTCGCGACGACGAGTACGCCGCAAAAGGCTGCTATCGCGCGAGAGCGCGGCGCGGATCATGTGATGCTCTATAAAAACGGCGCCTTCGCTGATCGGATTCGCGAGTTGACCCACGGGAGGAGCGTCGATGTGGTGTTCGATGCGGTCGGCAAGACCACCTTGCGCGATAGCTGTCGCGCCGCACGCGTGCGCGGCCTGATCATCAACTATGGTTCGGTCACGGGGCCGATGCGCGACCTCGGTCCCTACGAACTTGGTGAGGCGGGCTCGCTGTTTCTCACGCGTCCGCGGCTGGCTGAAAGCAGACGCGTAGAGCGCTGCCGGGCGCTGAAGCGTCGGGTTGAGCTCGGCAAGTGGTATTCATGATACGTTAGCTGACACAGACAGCGACGGAGACCGCAGATGCTGATTCATCTCACGAACTGTGCCCCGCGATCGACCGCCCGGTTTGTGATTGCCTTGATGATCTGCGCCAGCGCTTGCGCGATGAGCACGGGCAACCTTGGCCTCGCGCAGGCGCAAGCACAGCGGCCGTCGTCGTTCGAAAGCTTCGTCGTGCCGGCCGGCAGCGCACCGCATGACGTCGCACCGGCGCATGACGGCACCGTGTGGTACACCGCCCAGGCGCGGGGAGCGCTCGGGCGGCTGGACCCGCGCAGCGGCAAAATCGACACGATCGCGCTCGGCACCGGTTCGGCGCCACATGGCGTGATCGTCGGTCCCGATGGTGCGGCGTGGGTCACTGACGGCGGCCAGAATGCAATCGTGCGCATCGATCCGAAGACGCTCGCCGTCACGCGTTTTCCGCTGCCCAAGGACCGGTCAGACGCCAATCTGAATACTGCCGTGTTCGATAAACAGGGGCATCTGTGGTTTACCGGGCAACGTGGTGTCTACGGCGAGCTCGATCCGCAAAGCGGACGCATGCGCGTCTTCGATGCTCCACGCGGCGCGGGGCCCTACGGTATCTGCGTGACGCGCACTGGGGATCTGTATTTCGCTTCGCTGGCGGGAAGCTACCTCGGTCGCATCGACCGGACGACGGGCGCGGCACAGATCATCGAGCCGCCAACGGCGAATCAGGGCGCGCGCCGCGTCTGGGCCGATTCGAGCGGGCGCGTCTGGATCAGCGAGTGGAACGCCGGCAAAGTCGGCGTGTTCGATCCTGCGACGGATCAATGGCGCGAATGGCGGCTGCCCGGCAACGGTCCGCACGCGTACGCAATATTCGTCGACGACGAGGACATCGTCTGGCTCAGTGAATGGAGCGCTAATGCGCTCGTGCGCTTCGATCCGCGTACCGAGCGGTTCGACGTCTTGCCACTGCCGCGTGACCACGCGAACGTGCGTCAGATGATGGGCCGTCCAGGCGAGGTCTGGCTGTCCGAATCCGCGACCGATCATCTGCTGCTTTACCGGTCCCGTGCAGCCGGTGCGGGTCGGCAGTGACGCCACACTTCCCCGAGAACGGAATTGCGCAGTCCGCCGCGCCCCACGTGCGCGGGCCCGCTACCAAAATGGCTAGAGCAGTTGGAGGGTTCGCGGATCGGCCTCGCCGCCGAAATATTTGCGCAAAGCTTCGACAAATACATCGTTGTCGTTCGTGGCGCGCGCGAACAGGGTCACCGACGAGCGAAACTTGAGGTGATCCGGATAGCCGAAAATTTCTTCGATGGAGCGGTCGCTGACGAGGTTGACCAGTTGCGTGGTTTCGCGCAGCCGTGCGCCAAGTATCGGGTGGCGCACGTACGCTTGCGCTTCGGCCAGCGACGAAAGCGCGAATCGCTGAGCCATTGCGCTGGTGCCGAGCCCCTCGATTTGAGGAAACACGAACCACATCCAGTGGCTTCGCTTACGTCCATGCTTCAGTTCATCGCATACCTGGGCGTAGACCGGGTCCTGTGCATCGAGGAAGCGTTGAAGGTCGTAGGGATCGTCCATTTCGTACTCCGCTCCAAACGTGGAAACCTATCGTTGAATCACGATTCTCGCGCGCATGATCGTACAGGTCTACGATCGGTCTTCGCCCCGTACCGGCAATGGAAGAGACTTGAGTAGTCTCACGAGCCTTGCTCGCTGCAACGGAGTCAGCCCTCGCGTAGCGCTCAGTTGCTGAACCCGCGCGCGCCAGTAGACGCCGGTGAACAGGGATTCCGCGGCGCCCGCCGACAGGACCCGTTCGAGATGGGAAATCGCATCCTCGGCAGTCTGGGGCGAATAGGGGCTCGCTCTGTCTCCAGACGGTTTTCTGCTTGTAGTTTTCATCCACTTCTCTCAATGTGGTGACCGACTGAATCCGGTCTGTTCGTCAGGCGTCAGGTGAGCCTGCTTCTTTCAGGCAATACATATGCGCTGGTGGATATCCATGTACGGCGTGCAATCACTTTCGTGCGCGCGTTTGATGCCACGAGTCGTGACGATTCAGTTCCCGCAGCATTCGTGCCCGCATTCGCTCGCGGCGATAGTGGCTAACGACCATGAACATTGCGATACCAAGGGCAGTGCCTCCGATCACCAGTCCCATCCAGGTTTCACTCATCACACGTTCCTCTCTGGAAAGCATAGGTGTGTTGCGTCAGCGGTTCGGGCCGGTTCGTGCGGTGTCTCTGCACGAACCGGCTGGCGCGGGCGTCGCGCGACTGTTACTGCATGTGCTGGCCGCCGTTGATCGCAACATTGGCGCCGGTCACGAAGCTGGCGTCGTCGGAGCAGAGGTAAAGCACGAGCGCCGCCACTTCCTCGGGCTTGCCCAGACGCCCCACAGGAACGTGCGGCAGGATCTTCGTATCGAGGATCTCCTGAGGGATCGCCGTGACCATCTTGGTGGCCAGGTATCCCGGCGAAACCGTGTTGACGGTAACGCCCTTACGCGCTACTTCCAGCGCCAGCGATTTCGTGAAGCCGTGCATGCCGGCCTTGGCAGCTGCGTAGTTCGTTTGGCCAATCGAGCCTTTCGAGCCGTTGACGGACGAAACGTTGACGATGCGTCCCCAACCCCGCGCGACCATCTCCTCGCACAGCGGCTTCGTCATGTTGAACACCGAGTCCAGGTTGGTGCGGATGACTGCGTCCCAGTTGACCTTGTTCATCTTCCGGAGCGTCATTTCCTCGGTGATTCCGGCGTTGTTCACCAGAATGTCGACCGGGCCGACTTCAAACTGAATTTTGGCTGCGCAGTGCTGGCATGAATCGTAGTCGGCCACATCGACCGGATACGCGCGAAAGTTCCTGCCTTTAGCCTCCATGTTCGCGAGCCATGCCGCTGCGCCGGTGTTGTTCGGCGAGTACGTGACTACCACCGCATAACCTGCATCGTGCAGTTTCGTACTGATCGCTTCTCCCAGACCGCCCATACCGCCAGTCACCACAGCAATTCGTTTCGTCATTCTTTCCGTCCGTGATCGTCATATCTGCGAGGAACGTGAATAACCCAATAGCCGTCTCGCACAACGCGCCATTGCTTTGGCACAACGTATTGCCGCGACCTGAATTGCGTCAGGTCGTCCGGCGAAAATGAATCGGTCCTCTGTCTCTGTCGCGGACAAAATGGCACGGCCTGCCTCGCGGGTTCCGCACGCATTCGTCTGCTGACCAGGGGGCGAGCACTCCGCTTCTGATGACGTCATTGGCAGGACTAATTAATCAGATGAAAGCGCGAAAGGGATTCGACATAGACCTGATTGCACGAGAAGACGCGCCTCGCGTACGCTTACCTTGCTCCTCATGTTACCGGTAACAATTGAAGGTACAGAGAAGCCGTCTGTTGTCCTTCGATTGCGATAGGCGCACCGTGTCGGCTAGGTCTGGCAACGGCCGTAAGTTCGACCGACGAGGCGATAGTAGTAGAAAAACTACATCTTTGCAACGAAAGAAATGTAGTTTTTGTACATTGTTGGCCTACTGACTATTGCCCACGCATTCGTGAAGTCAGTGCGAACGATCGTTCGCGCGTCCGGTCGTCCGATCACAAAAGCGGATGGGCCAGGGAAAGCGACTCTGTTTCGACGGGTTCGATGGCAACGCCGCGAGCGAGCGGGCGTCGGGGCGAAATGAAGGCGTTCGAAGCGGCTACGACGGATCTCGCTTGCTGGCCGCTTCGAAGAGGACGAGTTCTTCAACCCGGCTTGCCATCGACGGGCGAGGACAAGCCACGCTCCGTATCGGCAATAGAGAACCAGCGCGGCCGCCCAGCATAGACCGGATGCGTATATCCAGGCCATCGTGAACTGCGGCGCGAGCCAGGGGCCGAGCATCCGAATCAAGGTCGCCAGAATGAACAGACCGTAGCAGGCGACCTCGACCTTACCGGCCACGAGTTCGCGTCCGGTGTGTCCGCGTGCGGTCCGCGTGATCATCGCGATGATCGCGGTTCCAATGACTCCCACCGTGAAGGTATGAATCGCGAGCGCCCACAGAGCGATGCGGGGTGGTGTGTCGACTTGACCTGATGCGATCCTGACGGTCCGCTTCATGACTGCTCCAAACGGCGACTAGATGCCTTTTCGCCACATGCGACGAATGTTCGCGCCAGCGGAGCCATCTGGCCGCCCGATGGCGCTCTCCAGACGAAGCCTCACTAACAGCATCGTCAGGTGCGGTGGAGCCCATCGGCCTGGTTGTCATGGAAAAGTGCCAATTTCCGATCGAACATTGATTCGCCCCGTCATTAGCGATACCTTTACATCTATCCTGGTCGTCGGGCGCTGGTCAACGAAGGGAGAACCGTTTCGTGAAGAGAGCGTCAGCTTTCTCCTGCATCGTCGCGTTGAGCGTGATCTTCGGCGGATGCGGCAAGCAGGGACCGCAAAACGCTACTGAGGCATCGGGCGCATCTGCGAGCTCGGCGCCGGTTCAACCTGCACAGAGCGCGAGCGAAGCGGCCGCCGCCTCGGGCGCGCAAGGCACGGTGGCGCTGGTCACTGTTACCAAAGCGCAGTTGCCGGCGGAGGCTGCCGAAACGCTGCGCCTGATCAAAGCAGGCGGCCCCTTCCCGTTCAGCGACGACGGCGTCCTGTTTCGTAACACCGCGGGCTTGCTGCCGAAACATCCGCGCGGCTACTACCACACCTATACGGTTCGCACACCTGGCGCGACGGATCGCGGGCAACGCCGGATAGTCTGTGGCGGGCCGCGCAAGCAGATCGGCGAGTGCTATTACACCGACGATTACTACGCCAGCTTTAAGCGCATTGCAGAATAAAGACGGAATCAACTGCACGAGCGCTGCACGCCTGACGACCGTATCAATCCCGCGCTCCTGACCATGCGCTAGCGATCAATGCCGATTGCGCCGGCGATGATGGCGTCGTCGCGTTTGAGCAATGGATAACTCGATGGCCGCCGCGACCTCATCCCATTGACGCTGACCGAAGTTGTCCCATGGGTCTGCGTTGACAACGATCCTTATCTCCCAGCAGACGATCTCAAGCGGTTTTCAGACGGCGCGATCCGTCAATCAGAAAAGCTGAAGGCAGCCATCAGAACTATGAGATTTTCCTGCCGTCGGGCATCTGCGATAGTGGTTCTCAACCGCTGTGTTGGATTACCGTACCGCGCGTCGTCGACCAGGGAGAATCTTCATGCATCGTTTTGTGATCGTGGGAGGAGGGGCGGGTGGCATTGAACTCGCAACGAGGCTAGGCGATCGTTATGGCGGTCGACGAAGAGGCGGGGCGCAACGTGCGTCCGTTACGTTGATCGACCGCAACCCGACGCATATCTGGAAGCCCCTACTGCACGAGGTCGCAGCGGGAAGTCTCGATCCATTCGCACAGGAACTGGCGTATGCCGCGCAAGCACAGTGGCACGGCTTCCAGTTCATCCAGGGCGAACTCGTCGGACTGGATCGTGGCTCTAGACACGTCCTGCTTTCGCCACTCCTCGACGACGACGGAACTGAACTGATTCCGCCGCGCCGAATCGAGTACGACTCGTTGATTCTGGCCATCGGTAGTACAACGCACTACTTCGGCGTGCCGGGCGCGGCGGAGAACTCGCTCGCGCTTGACAACGTCGCTCAAGCGGAACGCTTCAGAAAGCGCCTGATTGCAGCTTGCATTCGCGCCGAACAAACACAAAACGCAGGTGAGCGGGATGCTGGCGGAGTGCCTGGCGAACGCGCGCCTCGTGTTCAGGTCGCGATCGTTGGTGGTGGCGCTACGGGCGTGGAATTGTCCGCGGAATTGCGCAATACCGCGAAGGTACTGTCATCGTACGGCTTGCATCGGCTCGACCCCACACACGACGTCGGGATCGTGCTGATTGAAGCAGGGCCGCGGATTCTGCCAGCGTTGAAAGAACGCGTGTCTGCCGCGGCTGCAAGATTGCTGGGCAAACTCAGTGTCAAGTTGATGGTCGACGAGCGGGTCGCGGAGGTCACGCCCGGATTTATCCGCACGAAAAACGGCAAGACGATTCGTGCGGATCTCACTGTGTGGGCCGCCGGTATCAAGGCGCCCACAGTGCTTTCAACTCTCGATGGTCTGACAGTCAATCATCTGGGGCAACTCAGTGTGCGTCGCACGCTTCAAACCGAGCTGGACGACCATGTCTTTGCATTCGGCGATTGCGCGGCGTGTCCGTGGTTGGGCTTCGAGCGCAATGTGCCACCGCGCGCCCAGGCGGCTCATCAGCAGGCATCGTTTTTAGTCAAGGCACTCGGGCGACGCATCGAGGGACGAAAGCTTCCGGAGTTCGCGTATCGCGATCTCGGCTCGCTAGTGTCGCTCGGGCATGCAAATGCAGTGGGGAGTCTGATGGGAGGCCTTATCGGCGGCAGCATGCTCGTGGACGGACTGCTTGCCCGCTTCATGTACCTGTCGCTGTATCGGATGCACGTTGCGGCGCTGCATGGCTATGCACGCATGATCGTCAATACCCTCGCGCATCGGCTCCGTCGAAGCACGGCGCCGCACGTCAAACTGCACTGAGCAACAGTTCGTTGTAAATGGCCGAAGGGTCTGGCCGTGACGAATAAATCAACCGATTCCAAACACCAGCAAGACGGAGAAAGACCATGAACAGCTTCGACCAATCGCCTTTCAGCGTCGACTCGAGCAGTGGCGCCACGCGCGCTCGAAACGGCAAGGATGGCTCTGAAAATCGATCGCGCTCCGTGTACCGATCGTTTCTTGCATCGACGGTATCGACGATCGCCTCGAATGTGCCTGAGAGGCCAGATGTGTCGTCTGCCGCTGTTCTTGGCTACAACTGACACGCTTCGGGCCATGAAACGGCCAACTCACCGATTGAGCCGGAGCTCACGGCTATTCTCGTCAGGAATTGGCCTTATGAAGAATCTGCGCATTATCACTCCCCGATCTTGCAACTACGATCTGGCTTTCATCCATTACCAGACAGAAGATCTCCATGCCTCTCTCTCGCAGGCAAAATCGCCGTCAATAGTCGAGGTCATCGAGATTCGCGGAGTCAGCCTGGTTTGCGGTGGCGTTGAGTCGAGGAGTCGATATGAATCAGCCAACGCCTGGTCGGCTCCAAAAGGTGTTCGTTTGAATCAGCCTCGTTGATAACGGGGCGGCGACCAAACTATCCGATGCATCGACGAACGCGGCTTCAGGCTTATCGCCAGGTCGGAATGACGGATGCGGCGAGCAGCACGCCCATCACGAGATTGAGAAGGCGCCAGTGGCGTGGCGTCCGAAACAGCCGCGCGAGTAGCACGCCGAGCGCGCACCATAGCGCGAGCGAAGCGCAGGCAGCCACCCCGAACGCTCCTCCGAGCAGCATCGCGAGGCGGTTCGGGTTGTTTGCGAGCAGCGCGAACGACGCCGCCGCGCCGACTGTCATCGCCCACCCTTTCGGATTGAGCCAGAGCAGCAGGAAACCGTTGACGAGCGTAATCGGACGCGCGGGGCCGTTGCCCGCGTTTGGCGGCCCGCTGCGCGCGATGCGCCAGGCGAGCCATAGCAGATAGGCGGAGCCGAGCGCTTTCACCGCCGTTTGCAGCGACGGCAGCGCCAGAAGCAGACCGCCCAGCCCGAGCGCGGCGAGCGCAGCGAGCAACGCAAGGCCCAGAGCGATGCCGAGCATCAGCGGTATCGAGCGTACGAAACCGAAACGTGCGCCCGAGGCGGTGGCGAGCGTGGTCGCGCCACCGGGCGTCGCGGTGGCGACGGCGACGAAGAGCAGAAGCGGGAGTATCGAGGTCATCGGTGCAGATTCGAAATCAGGGAATTTGCACTGTACGGATCGTCAAAGCATCGCAAAAGCTAATAATATTGATGCGGTACATTACGCGACATAATGCATAGATGAGCCGAAATCTCGACCTCGATCTGATCCGCACCTTCGTTGCCGTCGCCGATAGCGGCAGCATGACGGTCGCTGCGAATTTGCTGCACATGACGCAAGGCGCGGTGAGCCAGCAGGTAAAGCGCCTCGAAGATGTGCTGGATTGCCTTCTGTTCGTTCGCAAGACGCGCCGGCTGGAACTGTCGCGCCAAGGCGAGCAGTTTCTCGTGAAGGCGCGCAAGCTGCTTCAGTTGAACGATGAAATCTGGGCCGACATGACCGCGCAGCCGTTGCGCGGCGCCTTGCGTGTGGGCGTGCCTCCCGATCTCGTAACGCGGCTCGCGCCCGCGATGAAGGCATTCGCCGACGCGCATCCGCACGTCGAAATAACCTTGATGTGCGCGGCGTCGCCAGAACTGAGCGAGGCGGTGAATAGCGGTCGCGTGGACGTGTCCTTGGTCGAATATGTCGCGAGCGAAGCCGAAGGTGAAGTGGTCTGCATCGAGCCGTTGGTGTGGGTCAAGGGGCGCGGCAGTGAGGTGTGGCAGAAGCGGCCGTTGCCGCTGTCGATGGTAGACGAGCGTTGCGCTTTCCGTTCGGTGGTGCTCGGTGCGCTCGCGCACGAGGGCATCGCGTGGCGAACGGTGTTCGAGAGCGGAAACATCGAGGCGACCGCCGCAACGGTGCGCGCGGGCCTCGCGGTCACGAGTTGGCTCGCCTCCACGGTGCCGGCCGATCTGGAGACGCTCACGCCTCGCGCAAGCGGCTTGCCTGCACTGCCTCCCTTCGCGATATGTCTGCGCTTGCCCGCGACGGTTCAGCCAGCGGCGCAGGAATTCGCGCGCCATGTACGCGAGTCGATGTCGAGCGACGCAAGCACGCGCCGCGCGCCGCTAGTGAACATCGCGTGACGTACTGCGTTTGAAGTGCGTTCTGGAGCGTTCCTACAAGCGCTGCGGCAGCGCCGCCGCGAAAAAATCAGTGACCCGGCGCACGCGCGCAGGCACGAAACGCCGCCGCGGCCAGATGATGCTCACATCACGGGCGTCCCGAATGAAATCGTCGAGCACGGTCACGATGTCCGGATGCTTGAGTTCGTCGGCAAGCGAGAGCTTCGCGAAGAGGCCGATTCCCACGCCCCCGAGCACGGCCGATCGGATCGTCTCGACGCTATTCGACGACAGGTTGCCTCGCACCGGCACGCTGAACCGGCCTCGTGGCCCATGAAAAGGCCAGTTCGCCGATTCCAGCAGACCACCGTAGAGCAGGCAATTGTGATTGGCGAGTTCCGCAGGTTCCCTCGGTACTCCGTGTTGCTCGAAATAGCGACGCGATCCGACACAGACCAGCGGCGTGCTGGCAATTCGCTTCACGACAGAATCCGGATCGTTGACGGAGCCCACTCGAATCGCGAGATCGATTCGATCCTCCACCATATCGCGCACGAAATCCGACAACACAAGATCGACCCGAAGACCGGGATGGCGCGACAGCAGCTCGGGAATCAGCGGAAGAACGTGCAGGCGGCCGAATGTAGAAGCGCAGGCGATCCGCACAAGGCCCGAGACATCCAGCGTGCTGCTGGTCAGTTCGCTGTCGGCTACCTCGATCTCGTCGAGCAACGGCTTGGTCCGCTCGTAGTATTTCTGCCCTTGATCGGTCAAGGTCACGCTGCGTGTGCTGCGGTTGAATAGCAGTACCCCGAGGCGCTTTTCCAGCGCGCCGATCGACTTGCTGATAGAGGACTGTGACTCGCCGGTTCTGCGCGCCGCGGCGGAAAAGCCGCCCGCTTCGACAACGGCGAAGAAGGCGTTCAATTCGTGAAACCGATCCATTGCATTCCTCTCGTGGGACCTATTCTTTCGGTGAATGGATCTTATGATAAATCCGCCGATTATCATTCGTGGGGGCCGCAATTACGATGGGACTTCCATTCAACATCGGACGGAAGCTTCAATGAATACTCTCGCAGGCAAGATCGCCGTGATTAGCGGCGGAACGACCGGTATCGGCTTGGCGATCGCCCAGCGGTTCGTCGCCGAAGGCGCTCACGTCTTTATCTTCGGCCGTCGGCAAGGCCAGCTCGACGAGGCCGTCAAACTGATCGGACGCAACGTTACCGCGATTCAGGCCGACGCCGCGAATCTCGATGACCTCGATCGTGTTGTTGCGGTTGTCAGGGAAGAAAAGGGTGTCGTCGATATCATCGTGTCGAACGCGGGCTTTACCGAGCAGGCTTCGATCGACACCATCACGCCTGAGCATTTCGACAAGGCATTCAACCTGATGGCGCGCGGCCCGGTCTTTCTGGTGCAGAAGCTGCTGCCGATGATGACGGGTGGTGGGTCGATCATTCTGGTTTCGTCGGCCATGCACGTGATGGGCATCCCAGGACACACCGCCTACGCGGCGACGAAGGCCGCGTTGCGTTCCTATGCCCGCACGTGGGCTGCCGAATTCAAGGATCGCGGCATTCGCGTCAACATGCTGAGCCCTGGTGTCACCGACACCCCGATACTCGATTCCCAGTCGGCGACACGCGAGGATCTGGTGAGCATGTACAAGAGCATGGTTCCGATCGGCCGACTCGCCCGCGCCGAGGAGATGGCCAGCGCGGCGCTCTTTCTCGCCTCAGAACAGAGTTCCTATATGACGGGTGCCGATTTGATGAATGACGGTGGCATCGGCCAGGTGTGACGGTCGAAAAAGCCGCGGCGATGTTTGCCCGGCGTGTGCTATCTGACGCGCGCGTGGTACCACTCGACAGCGTCCTCGCCGGCGGGGATGTTGAACGGGCTCGATGAATCGGTCGCGGCGAGCCAAACCGCTTCGGCGACATCCGATGCATGCGTGACGGCCGTTTCTTTCTCCCACCTAGCGAAAACCTGCTGCGCGAGCGCGTCGTACGGCTCGGGAAATCCGTCTTTCATGCGTGCCCGCGCGTTTTCGCCGAAGCGGGTGGAAGGCGCGCGTCCCGGCAACACGACACGCACGCGCACATTGAACTGCTCCAGTTCGAGTGCGAGCGATTCGCTGAACGCGTTGACCGCGGACTTGCTCGCGGTGTAGACCGACAGCAGATGCAGCGGTCTGCACGTGACGGTCGACGTCACATTGACGATCACCCCTTCGCGGCGCTCGCGCAACTGCGGCAATACGGCCTGCGCCATCGCGATGGTGCCGAGCGTATTGGTCTCGAAGATATCGCGCGCGGTGTCCATCGGCGTTCCTTCGAGCGCATTCAGAAAGCCGATACCCGCATTGTTGACGAGCACATCGATCCGCCCGGCCGCATCGATGACCGCGCGAATGCTTTGCGGGTCCTTCACATCGAGGGCGAGAATCGAAAGACGATCGGAGCGCGGCAACACGTCTTCACGTGGCGTGCGCATCGTCGCGATCACGCGCCAGTCGCGATCCAGAAAATAACGCGCGATTTCGAGGCCAAAGCCGGACGAGCAACCGGTAATCAAGACGGTCTTCATGTCGAATCCTGTGGTTGGTGACAGTCCCGACACAATAAGTCCTGACAGCGAGGACTCGCTACAATCGAGCGTCCAGGTTTCATTCGAAATCGTCCGATCATGATCGACCCGCTCGCCGAAATCGTCACACTGCTCAAGCCGACACCCACGTTCTCGAAAGTGCTCAGCGGCGCCGGGCGCTGGCGCGCGAGCCGCACGGAAGTCGGCCAGCCGTTCTACTGCGTGGTGCTCGAAGGATCGCTGCGTCTATCCGTCAATGGTTGCGAGCCGCTGATTCTGCAGGCCGATGACTTCGTGCTCGTGCCCGAGGTGTTCAGCTTCACGATGACGAGCAGCGATCCGCCCGACGATGACGACGTCTCCAATAGCGCGCCCGCGGCGCTGCCCGACGGCAGTTTTCGTTTCGGCGATGCATCGGTCGCGCCAGAAGCCCAATGGCTTGCGGGCCTCTGCGCGTTCGGTTCGCCGGACGCGGCCTTGCTTGTCTCGCTGTTGCCCAAGCTCGTGCAGGTGCGCGGTGAACGCCGGCTCGCGACACTCGTCAAGCTCGTGAGGGAAGAGTCGCGCGCGCAGCGGCCCGCGCGCGAGGTCGTGCTGGCGCGGCTGCTCGAGGTGCTGTTCATCGAAGCGTTGCGAGCCACGGGAACCGGGGCATCGCCCGGACTCGTCCGCGGCCTCGCCGACCCCCGTCTCGCGCTCGCGATCCGTCATATGCACGAAAGCCCGCATCAGCCCTGGACGATCGCGCAACTGGCAAAAGCCGCCGCGCTTTCACGGTCCGCTTTCTTCGATCGATTCAGCCGCGCGGTCGGCGTCGCACCGATGGAGTATCTGTTGTCGTGGCGCATGGCTATCGCCAAGAATCTGCTGCGCTCGAACGAAGTCAGCATCGCGGCGGTCGCGGAACGTGTCGGCTACAGCTCGGCAAGCGCATTCAGCGTCGCGTTCACGCGTCATGTCGGACTGCCGCCGACGCAGTATGCTCGAGACGCGGCGAATGTCGTCGTCGCTCGATGAAGCTTCGTAGCGCAAGCGCCGTGTCTCGCCTCATGCAACCTGCGCATCGCCATCGTTAGCTGCCTCGCGCTCGAGCAGCGGATAAGCGAGCGCGCAGATGTGCGACTGAATCCGCACGAGATCGCGCAGCACGTCGAGATGCAATGAGCTCGACGCGATGCTGTCGGGCTTGCCCTCGCGCAGGCGGTCGAGATGAGCATCCCGCGCGGCGCGTTCAAGGCGCCGCAGCGCCTGTTTGTCCTCGAGCAGTTGCTCCGCGGTCTGCGTTCTTCCCGACACGAGCAGCGCCTGAGCCCGGTGAAAACTGTCGATCACCAACTGGTGCAGCGCGCGCAAGTCCTCGGCGCCTTCAGCGGAAAAGCTCACCTGTGCCTTGATCTTTTTCTGCGCCAGCTCCATCAGATTCTTGTCCACGATATCGCCGATATGTTCGAGGTTTATCACGGAGGTCATGATCGCCGAGGCCCAGCGCCGGTCTTCGTCGTCGAGCGACTCGCGCGTCACCTCGGTCACGTAGCTTTTGATCGCATCGTGCAGCATATCCACCGCATCGTCGCGCGCCGCGATCTCGTGCACCGCGCGCCGGTCGTTTGCGATCAGCACCGGCACGCTCGCGCACAGCATCGCTTCGACGATATCGCCCATCCGGATCAATTCGCGGGTCGCGCATGCGAGCGCCTGCGAGGGCACCCGCAGCGCGGCTTCGTCGAGGTAGCGCGGCGCGTCGCCGTTCTCGGCGGCGCCCGGCGCCGGCAGCAGCCGTTCGAGAAGGCGCGCGACAGGGGCGAGCAGCCCGATGAAGACCACGGCGATCGCCACGTTCACGCCCGTGTGGAAGTCGGCGATTGCACGGGCGGGGCTGCCGTAGACCTGCTGGAGCAACGTTGCGAGCGGCGCGCACGCGGCGAGCATCAGCAGGCACACGCCGCCGCGCAGCACGAGATTGCCGGCCGGCAGGCGCCGGCGGCTGCGGTCGGCGCCTTTCGCGGCCTCGAAATACGGGTTGAGCGCGCTGCCGATGTTCGCGCCGAGCACCATCGCGATCGCTGTGTCCATCGGCACGGTATGCAGGTTGGCGAGCGACATCACGAACAGTACGACCGGAATGCTCGAATGCGCGGCCCAAGTGAGCACGCACGCGAGCGCCGCATTCAGCACCGGCTCGCCTGCCAGCGCGCCGAGCACCGTGCGCAGGGCAGGGGCGGTCTCGGCGGGCTGCACGGTCGAGACGAGCAGCGTGAGCGCAAGCAGCATCAGGCCGAGCCCGATCGACGCGCGGCCGAGATCACGATTGCGCGAGCCTTTGCCCTTCTCGAAGAGCGTCATGCCAACCAGCAGACACACCGGCGAGATCCAGCTCAGATCGAGCGAGAACGCCTGCACGATCAGCGTCGAGCCGACGTTGGCGCCCAGCATGATCGCGAGCCCGGTAACAGGCCGCATCAAACCGCGTGCCGCGAACGACGACGCGATCATGCCGGTCGCCGTGCTGCTCTGCAGCGCGCCGGTGATCGCGAGCCCGGCGCAGAACGCGTTCAGCCGGTTGCCGAGACTCTTCGCCATGAAGCGCTTGAGCGACGCGCCGAATGCGCGCATCAGACCGGACTCGACCATATGAAGGCCCCACGTCAGCAGCGCGACGCCACCCGCGAGATGAAGCACGATCATTATCATCCGGCACCTCCCTTTATGTTTTTGTCGTGCGCATCTTTCAGGCCCGCTCAGCGCCCGCCGCGATTGCCTCCCCGAGTATGCGCGGCGCCTCCGGCATCTGCGCAGCTGTGACGGTGAGCGTCAGCTCGCGACTCTTTCCCTGAGGGTCAGCGACACCGTCATCCACGCACCATTGCACGGTTCGAGATGCGCGAGAGCCCCATCAACACCGCGAGCGTGCCGATACCGAGGATCATCGTGAGCGTCGCGGCGTCGAAGATCGCACCACGGTCCGACAGCGCGAAGATGCCCACCGGCAGTGTGACCCAGCCCGGCGGATAGATCATCAGCGTCGCACCGAGCTCGCCCATCGACAGCGCGAAGCTCAGGCTGAACGATGCGAGCAGGTACGGCGCGACGAGCGGCAGCGTCACGCGCGAGAGCTGGTAAAGCGGCCGGGCGCCGAGACTCTGGGCCACCTCGCCGTATTCGGGCGCGACCCGCGCAAGCCCGGCCGCCACGTTGCCGTAGGTGAACGCCGAGATCAGCAGGAAGTGCGCGATGAAGACGATCGTCGCCGTGCCGTTGAGCAACACCGGCGGCCGGCTGAACGCGACCAGCAACCCGAGCCCGATCGAAACCGACGGCACCGCGCTCGGCACGAAGAAGATCACGTCGAGCACGCGGCGCGGCAGGCCTTTGATGCGGCGCAGCGCGAGCGCGGCCCATGTGCCGCTGACGAGCGCCGCGACGCTCGCAACCACGCCGGTCAGTACGCTCACGCGAAGCTGGCTCGCCGAATCGGTATGCAGCACCCGCGCGTAGTGTTCGAGTGTCAGGTGGCTCGGCAGGATGCCGTTCCACTGTCCGCTGATGCTGGCGAGCGCGATCATCGCGACCGGCAGCCCGTAGACCGCGCAGAACAGCAACGCCGTGCCGCCCCACGTCAGCCATTTACCCCATTTAGCCCAGAGCAGCACGGCGACCTCCGCAAAGTGACACGACGCCCCGGTAGCAGGCATAAAGCCCGAGCGACAGCGCGATATTGACGACGGCGATCACACACGCGGTGGTGTAGTCGAATTCCTGGATCGCTTTGTCGTAGATCAGCAGCGGCAACGTGATCACGTCTTTCGCGCCGATGAAAAGCACGATGCCGAACTCGTTGACGGTCAACAGCAGACACAGGCTGCCGCCCGCCAGCAGCGCCGGCAACGCGGCGGGCAGGATGATCTGCCGGATGATGCGCAGCGGCCGCGCGCCGAGGCTGCCCGCCATCTCGATCTGCGCACTGTCGATCTGCGAGAAGCACGCGAGCAGCGGACGCATGATGAACGGCGTATAGACCGTGATCTCCGACAGCACGACACCCCATTGCGTGTACAGGAAGTTGAGCGGCGGCAGCGGCAGATGGAACATCTGCATCAGCGACTGGTTCAGCAGTCCGGCCGAGCCGTACACGAACGTGAACGCGAGCGCGACGAGGAAGGTGGGCAGCGCGATGAACGTATCGATGAGCCGGCCCACGAAACGCGCGCCCGGGAACGGCACGAACGCGATCACGAGCGAGAACACGAAGCCGAGCACGAGGCATCCCGCCGAGGCCGATACCGCGATCGCGATCGTGTGATAAAGCCCGCTCAGGAACTGGCGTGAGCGCAGCACGTGCTCGAAGTTCGCGAACGACAGCGCGTGCTGGTCGCCGCCCAACGCCTGCACGACGATCAGCCCGAACGGGTAGAAGAACAGCGCGGCGAGCACCGCGAGCGGCGGCGCGATCCACAGGCCGCCTGGCCCCGCGCCGGGCGCTCGCGCGGGGGCCGGCGGCGCGATGACGATATCAGCCATGACGTTCAGCCTCCGGTACGAGCGTGACATCCGCGGGATCGAAACGTACGCTGAGCGCCGCGCCCGGCTCCGGCGGCTCCGCGAGCGGCGCGCAGGTGAGCCGCAGCAGCTCGCCTTCGACGTCGAGCACGATGCTGTGCATTTCGCCGAGCCACTGCACGCTGACGACGGTCCCCGTCATCTGGTTCATGCGTTGCCCATCGGCGCCTGGCGTGCTGCCACCCGCAACGAACTGCAGATGATGCGGCCGCACGCACACGAAGCAGGCGGCGCCGGCCGCGAGTCCGTGATGGTTGCAGCCTTCGAGCAGCTGGCCATGAAAGCGCACGCGAGCACGCCCGTCGGCCATCGGTTCGAGCTGCTGCGCCGGCAGCACGTTCGCGCGGCCGAGGAACTCGGCGGCGAAGCGGTTCGGCGGATGACGATAGAGCCCTTGCGCGTCGCCGTAAGCGACCAGGTGGCCGTCGCGCATGATGCCGATGTGGTTCGCGAGTGTCAGCGCTTCGGTCTGATCGTGCGTCACGTATAGCACCGTGAGCGACGGCAGCGTGCGGTGCAGCTTCGCGAGTTCGTCGAGCATCGAGCGGCGGATCTGCGCGTCGAGCGCCGACAGCGGTTCGTCGAGCAGCAGCACCTGCGGACGGATCGCGAGCGCGCGGGCGATCGCCACGCGCTGCTGCTGGCCGCCCGACAGCTCGCGCGGATAGCGCTTCGCATACTTCGCCATGCCGACGAGCCCGAGGCACTCGGGCACCCGTTCGCGAATCACCTCGGCATCCGCGCCGCGGGCACGCAGCCCGAAGGCGACGTTGTCCTCGACGCGCATATGCGGAAACAGCGCGTAGTTCTGCACCACCATACCGATGTTGCGTGCGTACGGCGGCAGCCGGGTCACGTCGCGATCGCCGATGGTGATGCGCCCGGCGCTCGGCTGCACGAAGCCGGCGACGGCGCGCAATGCGGTCGTCTTGCCGGAGCCGGACGGGCCGATCAGCGCGACGATCTCGCCGGGCTTCACGGTCAGCGTCAGAGACTCCAGAATGGTCTGGCTGCCGTAAGCCACCGACACGCCTTCGAAACCGATACCGCTCGCTCCGTGCGCGATGACGGTCGGCGCAGCGGAGGCGCGCCGCTGCGGCCCCCGTTCCATGGTCATGGTGTTTGCCATTAGTCGCTCGTCGGTAGCTGGGTTAGTCGATGGAAATCGCCTGGTTGTAGGCGGCCACGTCGGGACGCAGCTCCTGGAGCACCTGGTTCCAATCGGGTTGCCAAATGTCGACGCCCTTCAGCAACGCGTTCAACGTCTGGAAGTTGCTGTCCGACGGATGCACATCCGTGCGCACCGGGAAGCCGTACGCGACCTTGCTGACCTCCTGCTGCGCCGGCGCGCTCAACAGGAAATCGATCAGCTTTTTGCCGTTGCCGGCATGCGGCGCGTTCGCCACGAGGCCGACGTAGTAGGGCAACGCAAAGGTCGTGCGGCGGCCGTCGGGACCGGCCGGGAAGAACATCGCGACGTTCGGGTTGTCGTGCATCTGCGCGAGGTTCATCTGCATATCGCCGTTGGCCACGAAGAGCTCGCCTTTGTTGACGAGCGCCGTGAGCTTGCCGGTCGATGCGGAAGGCCCGAGGTTGTTGGTCTGCAGCTTGCGCAAATAGTCGAAGCCGGCCGGCTTGCCACCGAACGCGTGGAAGGTCTGCAGCATCAGCGCGGTGCCGTCGCCGGCCTGGCCCGGCGTCGAGTACTGGATCTTCTGCTTGAACTGCGGCGCGAGCAGGTCTGCGTAGGTCTTGGGCGGGCTCTTCAGCACCGCCGAGTTGTAGATGAAGCTCGGGTAGTTGCCGACCATCGCGTAGTACAGGCCTTTCGGGTCCTTGTCGCGCGTCTCGATCTTGTCGGCGCCCGCCGGCGAATAGGACTGCAACAGGCCGTCAGCCGCGGCTTTCTGCATGAAGGGCGGCAGCGTCACGAGCACGTCCGCCTGGGTGTTCGACTTCTCCTTGCTCAGCCGGTCCACCACGCCGCTCGAGCCGGCCTCGATGTACTGCACCTTGATGCCGGTCGCCTTCGTGAAGGCTTCGAACTGATTGCCGAACCAGCTCGGCGAACCGTCGTGCAAACCATCCGCGGCATAGATGGTCACGACGTCGGACTGTGCGTAAATGGGGGGCGTTGCCATGGCGAGCGCGCAGGCGGCGAGAGCCATCAGACGAGTTTTCATATCCATCCTTCCTTGCGTTGAGTTCGGATGAGGTCAGCATTTCACTTGGTCGCGCGGCCGGTCACTCCCAGGGCATCGACCAGGTCCGCACATTCGAGTAGCTCTTCATTGCCTCGACCATGCCCTCCTTGTAACCATTGCCTGAATCCTTGATGCCGCCGAACGGCGACATCTCCGTGCGATAGCCGGGCACCTCCCAGACGTTCACGGTGCCGACTTCCAGCTCCCTGACGAAGCGCGTGATGTAGTCGAGCCGGTTCGTGCAGACGCCCGACGAAAGGCCATACGCGGTCGAGTTCGAAACCCGGATCACTTCCTCGATCGCATCGGGCACGCGGATGATCGGAATCACCGGGCCGAAAGTCTCTTCGCGCACGAGCTCACAGTCGTACGGCACGTGATCAACGACGGTCGGATGGAACAGCGCACCCTCGCGCGGCGCGCCATAAAGCACCCGGGCACCGTGGGCCTGCGCGTCTGCCACGCGTCGCTCGAACAGTTGCGCGGAGGCCTCGTTGATGACGGTGCCCACGTCGATGGACGGGTCCATCGGATCGCCGCACTTGAGCTTTTTCGCATGCACGAGCACGCGCTCGACGAACGCGTCGGCCACGCTTTGCACCACGAGAATCCGCTTGACCGCCGTGCAGCGCTGCCCCGAATTTTTCGTCGCACCGGTTACCGCGAGCTGCGCGGCCTTGTCGAGATCGGCGTCCTCCATCACGATCAGCGGATCGTTGCCGCCGAGTTCCAGCACCGTGCGGCGATAACCGGCGTGCTGCGCGATATATTTGCCGACCCGCACGGAGCCTGTGAACGTGACGAGATCACAGTGCGGATCGGTGATCATCGCATCGCCCATCGTGCGCGGATTGCCGGTGACGACACTCAGCATCTCGGGCGGCAGGCCCGCTTCATAGAGCACGTCGGCAAGCGCGAGCGCGGTGAGCGGCGTGAGCTCGGTGGGCTTCAGCACCACGCGGTTGTTGGTCGCGATCGCGGGCGCCAGCTTGTGGCTCACCATGTTCAGCGGATGATTGAAAGGCGTGATCGCCGAAATCACGCCGAGCAGCGGCAGCCGCGTCGTGAAAATCTTGCGGTTCTTGCCGTTCGGGCTGATATCGCAGGAATAGACCTCGCCGTCGTCCTTGATCGTGAGCTGCGCCGCGAACGACCACACGTCGTAGGCGCGGCTCGCCTCGTAAAGCCCATCTTTCCAGCACAGCCCCGACTCCGCGGTGATCAGGCGCGCGAAGTCTTCCTTGCGCTCGCTCAGGATCTCGGCCGTGCGCTGCAGGATGCGCTGACGCTCGAAGCGCGTGAGCCGCGGCTTGAATGCGTGCGCTTTTGCGAACGCCTGTTGCACGTGTTCGGGACGACCCGCGGGCACGGTGCCGACGACCTCGTTCGTGTACGGGTTGAAGACTTCGATCAGCTCGTCGGTGCTCGTGTGCTGGCCGGCGATGCGCATCGATTCCTGCCTGAAGGCGGGTTTGGTCATGACGTTCATCGAATACCTCGTTCAATGATCCGGTGGAGCCCGCAGGCCGCCGCGAGATGCGGGACGCGCGGGTTGTTGTGATCGACGCGTTATGCCGCGGCGGACTGCGATACGTGGTTCAGCGCGACATCGAAGATGTCGAAGTTGCGCAGCGCGCGGTCCGCCGGCCAGTCGGTCTTGCGGTTGACGATCAGCGGCACGTTCTCCTCCGTTAGCCCGCCATGCGAACGCAACGGCTCGGTCAGTCCCGACAGGTCGTGACGCGCGGCGCTGGTGCCGAATACCTTGGCGCGTGTGCCGACCACGACGACGTCGCCGATACGGTCGGGCGGCAGCTCGAAGCGTTCGCAGGCCTCGGCGCTTGTCAGCGCGAGCTGGATGCCTTCGGTCTGGCGCAGCCGTTCGAGCAGCGCCGCTGCTTCAGCCGCTGCGAGCCCCTCGGGCAGATAGACGGTGGCGAAAGAGCCGAGCGCCCCGTGATGCGCGACGTACGGATCGGTGATGGGCAGGATCACGCGCGAGCGGCCTTTGCCGGTCCATTCGTCGAACAGGTCTTGCAGGTACAGCACGTCGGGCGCGCCATCCGCGCGATGCTTGCCGTTCATGCCGTGATCGGCGGTGATCGCCAGCACGCAGCCTGCCGCATCGAGTGCGCCGACGTAGCGGTCGAACATCGCGTAGAACTCGTTGGCCTTGGGCGAGCCCGGCGCCGCCTTGTGCTGCACGTAGTCGGTCGTCGACAGGTACATCAGGTCGGGCCGGAACGTGTCGAGCAGCTTGACGCCTGCCGCGAACACGAACTCGGACAGGTCGGCCGAATACACATCCGGCAGCGGCTTGCCGACGTAGGCGAGCACGTCGCCGAGGCCGTTCTGGGCGCGGGTAGCCTCGTTGGCCTTTTCAGCCGAAAAGGCGATTGCGCGGCCGCTCGTGAAGTCGAGCCCCTTGCCGAGCAGCGTGCGCAGCTTGTCCTTCGCGGTGACGACGGCGACTTTCGCGCCGGCGTCGTGGAACGTGGCGAAGATCGTCGGCGCGCGCAGGAAGCGGGCGTCGTTCATCATCACTTCTTCGCCGCTCGCGCGGTCGTAGAAGTAGTTGCCCGCGATGCCGTGCACCTTCGGCGGACGGCCCGTCACGATCGACAGATTGTTCGGATTGGTGAAGCTCGGAATCACGCATTGGGCGATGCGGCTCGTGCCCGTGCGCAGCAGCTTCGCGAGATGCGGCGCGTGCCCGGCCTTCGCGGCTTCTTCTATATAGGCGGGCTCCGAACCGTCGAGGCAGATCACGACGACCGGCTCCGCCGGAAAGCGATAGTCGCGGCCATTGATGCTCAGCACGGTGTCTTGCAGCGTACTCATGATGTCCCCCTTCATGCCGTTTTCGCGACTGGCGCGTTCATACCCATTTCATCGAGCACCTCACTGATCGCACCGAGCGCCGCGCGCATCTCGCGCTCGCCGAGCCGGCCGATGCAGCCGATGCGAAACGAGTCCGCGACGGTCAGCTTGCCCGGATAGATCACATAGCCGCGCGCCTTCAGGCTGTCGTAGAAGCGCTGGAATTCGAAGCGCGGGTCCTCGGGCATATGGAAGGTCACGATGATCGGAGCCTGCAGCGCTTCAGCCAGCAGTGGCTTGAAGCCGAGCGCGCGCATGCCCTCGACGAGAATCCGGCAGTTGTTGCGATAACGCGCGCCGCGCCCCGCGACGCCGCCTTCGGCATCGAATTCCTCCAGCGCTTGATGGAACGCGACGATCACGTGCGTGGGCGGCGTGAAGCGGTACTGGCTGGTCTTTTCGAGGTTGGTCCACTGCTCGTGCAGATCGAGCACGAGCGTGGTCGCGTTGCCCTGCGTGCGGGAGAGCGCTTCACGTCGGCAGATCACGAAGCCGAGACCGGGCACGCCCTCGATGCACTTGTTCGACGACGCGGCGACCGCATCGATATGCATCGTCTGCACGTCGAGCGGCAACGCGCCGAACGCGCTCATCGAATCGACCAGATAGCCCTTGCCGTAGCGGGCCGCGAGCGCGCCGATCTGCGCAATCGGATTGAGAATGCCCGCGGTGGTCTCGCAGTGGACCGCGAACACATGCGTGATCGACGGCGAGGCGGCCAGCACCTTGTCGATCTCGGCGAGATCGGGCGGCGTGTCCTCGGCCGTTTCGTGCACGACGGCTTTGCGGCCGGCGATTTCGAGGATGCGCTTCGCGCGCTTGCCATACGCGCCGTTGATCAGCACCAGCACCTCGCCGCCGGGCGGCACGAAGGTGGTGAGCATCGCCTCGACGGCGAAGGTGCCTGAACCCTGCATCGGCACCGTCACCCAGTCGCGCGCGCCATTGGCGATCGCGGCAAGGCGCGCGAGCACCGAGCGATTGATCTCGATGAAGTTGGCGTCGCGCGAGCCCCAGTCGTGAACCATCGCGGCCTTGACGGTGCGTGACGTGGTCAGTGGTCCGGGGGTCAGCAACAGCGGATCGCCAGTTTCGGAACAAGCCGGCGATGCATACGTGGAACCGGTCATCGATGTCTCCTGGTGGGTCGATTTGGGTACTGCGCAGGGGCGTGAGACCCACTCTAGGAGCTGCAACAAAAACAGTCAAGATGCCAAAAAATGCCACATTCCAGTCGGACCCGCGAAACGCCGCCTGGAAGTTGGCGAAGTCCGTGATGGATATGGGAAAGCGGCCTCCGCTCGGGACAAACCCGCATCGGGAGGCCGGAGGGGGTGACCGGGGTTGATCAGTGCATCGCGCGGCCGGTTGCGGCACCGGTCAGAAGGCCAGTGGCCTGCCGTCAGCGCCGAAACCCACGCTCGGAATCAGAACAGCCGCATCAGCGCGAGGCCAGCCAACGTCAACGTAGCGGCCGCGGTTCGCACGCGGCTGAACGGCTCCTTGAGCACATACACGGCGATGATGCCGGCGAACACCACGCTCGTCTCGCGCACTGCCGCAACGAGGGCGATCGGAGCGACGGTCATCGCCCAGATCACGATCCAGTACGCCGCGAGCGACATCGCGCCGCCCGCGAACCCCGGCAGCAGGAAACGCCGCATCGGCGCCATGCCGGCCGGCCCGTAGCGATACAGGCAAAGCGTCAGCATCGGTAATACATCGAACACGAATAGCGTCGCCGCGTAGGAGTTCGGATTGCCGGCGACGCGTGCGCCTACGCCGTCGACGACCGTGTAGCCCGCGATCGTCACCGCCGTGAGCAGCGCGAAGCCGAGCGCGACACGGTTTTCAGATGCGGAGTGATGGCGGCCGCGCAGCGACAGCAGCAACACGCCGCTGCCGAGCAGCACGACTCCCGCGATGGCTCCCGCGCTCATCGTCTCGTGCAAGATCGTGACTGAGACGAGCGCGGTGATCAGCGGCGCGGAGCCGCGCGCGATCGGGTAGATCTGGCTCATGTCGGCACGACGGTATGCCTCGCTCAGACACACGTAGTAACCGAAATGAAGGGCCACCGATCCCGCCACCCAGGGCCACGCAGCAGGCCGAGCGAATCCGGTGAACGGGAGCGACGGCAGGGCGATCAGACCGCAGGCGATGCACAGCAGGGTCATCGCCAGAAAAGGATCGAGGCGCACCTTGATCACCGCGTTCCAGCCCGCATGCAAAAGCGCGGCCGACAGCACGGCGAAAAACACGGGAAGCGTCATCGTCATGCTAGCTGTGGCGATTGGCGATGATGACTTCCCAGCGCTGTTCGGCGCAGGCGCGGACGATGCCCGCGGGCGGCTCGGCGTCGACGATCAGTCCGGCGATATGCGGCACAGGCGCGATCAGCACGGGGGTCTGCTGTTCAAACTTGCTGTGGTCCGCGAGCACGTAAACCTTCTTGCCCGACTTCATCATCAGATGACGTTGCTCGGCGGCGAGTCGCGAGTAGTCGGTGAATTCGCCTTCGGGCGAGATGCCGCCCACGCCGACAAACACGAGATCGGCGCGGAAATGGCTGAGCGCGGTCATCGTCTCGACGCCGATAGCGGCTTCGTCGTTCGGGTCGATGTCGCCGCCGAGCACGACGACCTTCACCCCGGGCGCGCGGCACAGCATCAGCGCGATCGGCAGGCTGTTGGTGATAACGGTCAGGTCGCGATGATGCTGCAGCGCCTCGGCGAGGCCCAGCGTAGTCGAGCCTGAGTCGATCAGCACGACCATGCCATCCGCGACGAGTCGTGCGGCCGCGGCACCAATGGCCGCCTTGCCCAGCGCGTTGACCGCCTCGCGGCTTGCCAGCGACGGTTCGGCGACGGGCCGCTTCGCCGCGCCGCCGTGCACGAGATTCGCGCGGCCCTGTTCCGCGAGAATCTTCAGGTCGCGGCGGATCGTTTCGCGCGACACGCCGAGCGTCGCCGACAGGTTTGCGACGCTGACCGAGCCGCTCGCCTCGAGGCTTTGCACGATGTAGTCGATGCGCTCGATCGCGAGTCGGCGGTTCGGGTTCAATGAAGCGGGCACGGGCCCCGCTGAGCGGTTATCGAGCATGGTGTGGCTCTCCGTGCGCATCGTCGGCGGTGGCGTCGCTGGTTGGCTGGCAAGTTGCGTCGGGCAGACGGCGCAGGGGCCATCGATGCGCTGCCTCGCCCGGCCCTTCCGTCTCTTCTGCGAGGGCAGCGGTCATCGGCGCGTCCGTGCTGCCCGGATAGCGCACCTCTACGCGTGCCGCGGCGAAGATCTGGGCATAGTGCGCGTCGAGCGGCGCATCGGTGACCAGCACGTCGATCTCGTCGGCGTTCATCGCGCGCACCAGCGCGCTACGGCGTGTCGGGTTTCGGCCGTCACAATGCCACAAAATAACACATGTTTCCTCGCCGTTCGCGATTTTTATTGCGGTTCAATGCCCGCGGCCTCCGCTCGAAAAAGGCGAGGTGGGTAGGTGTCTCGCGGATTCCGGACATGCGTCAAAGCCCATTACCCCAAGGATTTGCGGCGAATTTTCACCTGTCCGCGCTCTCAGCAAACCTTCCGGCAACTTCCGGTTCATGTTGTTTTTTGTTTTTTTGTTGCAGTCCATGGCCACAGCATTTTCCACACATTGCCACACACTTGCAAAATGCGAGGTCGCCCGATGTGCACGGAAATCCCAAGCCATGTGGCTTCGCGCTGGTGTGCTTCTTCTCGGGTGTGCCGGTCATTCAGCACCTGCACACGCCCGGTTGCCGCAGCGTGACCAACGCGGCTGAGAGCGTCGTGGCGGCGGCACTCGCGGTGATGGACGGGCCGGCTCCAGAGGTGATCGTCTATCGCGACAGCATGGGCAGTTCGACGGGCTGCTCGTCGGCGAGAAAGACTGCTTCGCCGGATATCTCCCGTTGGGTGGCGCACGTTCGCATGACGAAGCGCGTGCGCGATTTCCATACTCACTCGCGGCACTACGCGCGGACGTGGCCTATGCCCAGTCATGGTGGTGCCGCTTGCCTGCAAGACTCACGACTTTGCGGAGCCCCGCCGAAGCGGGAGCCTGTTCGGGTTCTTACGGGTTGATCACTCTGCTACGGGGCGTGACTCGGGGATCGTCGCACATCCACGCGCAGCTACCTTTACAGATCGGAGTCAACTCGATTTCGATCTGGCGAACAGTCGGGCTACCGTCGCGGCGCTTCACAACATATCCCTCAGTAAGAGTTGTGGGATCGATCATGATGTACTCGCTCCTGATGCCAAGCTTCCTCAAATACGCTTTCACAACCTGACCACGGCGGTCTTGCAACTCTTCCAGATTGCGCTCACCAATATACGCGCCAGCCATAACAATCGCCTGAATCTGCACATTGGGCCACTTCTTTGCCTCACCTACGGCTCCCGCAATCGCACGTCGATCCGCCGTCGAAAGCGCGGTAGCGTTGAAGGGCAATTCAAGCGCTACGTTCTCTCCTATCGTGCATGCACGAACTGATCCAAAAAAGCAGAGCGAGATGGCGAGCAGTGCGGCCACGGCGCCAGCCCTGTAATTCAGCCTTCTACTCATGTGAGATTTACTCCGTCAAATGTTGCGATATAGCCGGTTATGTTGTCTGCGTTTCGGATAGCCTGATCCGGATGATTTTCGGCGAATATCCGTGCGCCCGATGCCTTATCGGTGTACACCCAGTCTTCTGAATTAAAAGTGTCGGTGAAGTGAGTGCATTCGTGAATTATTGTTTTTATCTTACAGGTGCTCCACAACTGACCAAATGGACTGCTGCAAAATTTGGAATAGACAGCGATGACACGCTTTTCCGAATCAGGTTTGCAGACTACGGCCTGATTGTCTCCCGTATCTGGCCTGACTGCACAGGACAGCTTCCTGTTTGTTTCGCTGTCAAATCGCACAACGCCCCTGGAAATCAGTGACATGTTCGGTCGTTGCGTGACACGACGCGCGATCTGCAACGCCGAAGTGCCCAAGGTAAAAGCCCCCGCCTAAGCGGGGCGAATTTCTATCTGATAGCCTTGCTCGTCGGCACTACGTGCGGATCGTCGCATAGTCGTTCACAGCCGCCGCTACAGATCGGGGTTAGTTCCACGACGATCTGCTCAATGTCCAATGTGCCGTCCGGGCGCTTTGCTACCATTTGATCCGTAAAAGTCTTGGGCTCGATTATGATATTTTCACTCCTGATACCAAGTTGTTTCAAATACGCTTTCACGTTCTCGGCACGATCTTTTTTTAGCTGTTCCAAATTGCCTTCGCTAATATAGGCACCGGCAATTACAACTGCCTGAATTTGCACTTCAGGCCATTGCCTTGCTGTAATCACTGCGTCTGCAATGGTCAGCCTATTTGCATTTGAAAGATCCGTGGTGCTGAATGGTAACTGGAGTCCCGCTACCTTTGAGATCGAGCATGCACTAGCTGATCCATAAAGACACATGGATATGATGGACACGGCAGCAATACGGCGGCTGAAATCTGGCATAGTACTCATGTCACTTCCCTGTCGAATGTTGCGATATAACCGGTGATGTTGTCCGCGTTGCGGATCGCTTCGTCGGGATGATTCTCCGCATATGTCTTGAGACCAGCTTCAGTGTCAGCATACACGCGGTCAAGGGAGTCAAAAGTGTCGGTAAAGTGAGTACATTCGTGGATTAGCGTTTTGATCTTACATTCTCGCCACAATGCGCCAAATTTGAAGCTACAAAACTTCGAATATATGGCAATAACGCGGTTCTGCGAGTCGGGCTTGCAAACAGCAGCCGCGTTGTCACCGTGGTCCGGTTTGGGTGAACATGTAAGACTCCTGTTCAGTTCGCTATCCCATCGCACAATTTTGTCTGGCACGAGTTCTTGCATCGCGGCGAGTAAGCGCGGCAGGCCAGCAGCCAGAGTGCTTCGGATTTCTTCGTCCGCGCGGGCGAAATAAATTTTGGCACGGTCTTGCTCTTTGGCGTCCCAGCGTGCTACTGCAGCAATGCGCTCCTTGATTAAGGATGCACCAGCATCGCGCGCCCGCATGACCTCTTTTCTAAACTCGTTATTACTCATGTTGGGGCAGATACGGGTCGTATTGATCACGACATTGGATATTGACCCAGGAGTTGTATTGGTAATGGCTGTGCCGACCTCGGTCCATTCTTCATTCTCGTCGGTCTTGAAATATTGGCTATTCTTTTTCAAAAATTCATTCATCATGTGTTCACCAGTGATGGAAGACTCACCTGCTTTCCACCCCTATTGCCCGGCAACTTCGATGGAAACCTGTTTTGCGTTATCTGTCGAAACACGCTGGGTACGCCCTTGGAAATCGGTGACACCTTTCGCGATGACCCTCGAACCGACGCGAATCCTGTAACGCACCCCCGCCTGTCGCTTGCCGGTGGAGTCTCTTAGCTCGAACTGCTCATTGAACCGTTTGGGGGCACGCCCGCGACAGTTGCACGCCCATGCGTAACCCAGCGCTTCGGCCATCGCGTAGCCGGATTTCAGCTCACGAACCCGGTCAAACGGAAAGGACTCGCCGGTTTCGGCGTTCAGGGCCGGTGCGTGCGGCATTGGCGGGAAGTTTGAGTAGATCGAATAGGTGATACGGCAAAGATCGCATTCTTCCTCGACTGTCCAATCCGTTCCACTGCTTTGCTGTTTAAGTCGCTCCATTGCACTCCGCAAGAGTTTTCAGGCGATACCTCGCGAATTAATCATCGAAACGGATCACGGTCAATCGCTTTAATTCGGGATAAGCCCGTTTTGACAACTGTTTACGATTGTTTCGGATATCTCGATTTCTATTGCATATTCCTGCCGGTGCAGGATTAAAAAAGGCGGCATTAAGCCGCCTTTATCGTCAGGAAGCGAAATGGTTAGTGCTGCGTCCATGAGGCGTCTATCGCCGCCAGCTTCGCGTTCACGCCTTCCATAGCGTCAGCGAGAATCGCTGCCACGTCCTCCGGTTTCAGTTGAAGCTAGGGGGAGCCTCTTGGCGTCGAGCGGCCTTCGACCCAGACCTCTTCGATATTCAGTTTGGGGTGGAGTACAACGTAGGGCGACAGCAGACGCAGGCGACCGGCCCACACGAAAGGTGCAATCCGGTCCGATCTGTCGAGCATCACCTACTTATCCGGCCGATGCCGCGGGACGCTGCTCAATGGCTGCTTCGTCGCTCTCTCGCACGGTCAATCTGTTCCTCACCGACTTGACACCGAGCACTGATCTCGCCGCATTGGCGGCGCGCGAGATCTGCCAGCTTTCCGGCACCGTCCCGGTGAGCGTAACGACGCCGTGGCTCGCCCTGATATGAATCTTTGAATCATCCATATCGGGTACGCGCCTGAGGGCCCGGCGAACGTCGCGAACTATCGAAGTATCCGGCTTGGGTCGAGGAGGTGAACCCGATGCCGCCACCTTTTGTGCAATCACGTCGGTCGTCGCGCTGAGACCGGGTTGCCCGTTCGCATAGGCCGAGCCACTCGCGATGGTCGCGACTAAGGTTGCGCCGATTATTCTGCTCGCATTGCTTTTATTCATGCTGCCTCCGTTGGGTTCTGTCGACCTTGCGGTTCAAGACAGAAAGATGGGGCGCGGCTCCGCCGTTCATAGCGTTAAGCATACCAACGCAGTCCAAGTCAGTTGCTACGATCCACGCAAAATCTGATCTCCGAGTCGAACGACTTCCTTGACCAGCAGATCCAGGTCGTCCCGACGGGTCCGGTGATTGCATATCGCGACCCTGAGGCAATGTACTCCTTGCACCGTTGTGTCGGACAACGCAGCGATACCGGCCTCCTGAAGCTGCAACATGATTTCGATGTTGAGAGCCTTTAAGGCTTCCTCTTCCATCTCGTTCTCTGGTCGATATCTGAAGCATACGATGTTGATGTTGGTCGGCACGACCAACTCGAGGCGTTGCTCAGAGACGATGAGCTCACTGAGGTAGCGACCCTGCGCGATGTTTTGGTCGATCAGACGGCCGAACTTCTCGACACCATGCTCTTTCAGAGCCATCCAGACTTTGAGCGCGCGGAAACCTCTGGACGTCTACAATCCATACTCGTATAACCAGGGAGCCGAAGCAATTCCACGCGGTGTCGGTTGCAGATATTCCGGAGTCAGCGCGAATGCGCCTCGATGCGCAGCGGCGTCGCGAACGAGCGCGCAGCCGACCTCAAACGGGGCGTGCAACCACTTATGAGGATCGAGCGCGATCGAATCAGCGCGCGCGATGCCCGCAACGCGATATGCATTGTCGGGTGCAATCGCAATCAGCGCGCCGATGCATCCGTCGACGTGTAGCCAGACGTCCTCTTCAGCGGCCAAATCGGCCAGCGCCATCAGATCGTCGATCGCGCCGGTATTGACGGTCCCTGCCGTCGCGATCACGCACGCAGGCTGAAACCCCGCAGCCCGGTCGTCTGCGATCGCATTGCGCAGAGCGGCAACGTCGATTCTCAACGCCGCGTCTGTCGGAATCCGCCGCAACGCCGTGTTTCCCAAGCCGAGCGACTCCATCGCCTTACGATGGCAGCTATGCATCTGATCCGAGCCGTAAAAGCGCAACGGCCGGTCGATGGCGGCTACACCATGCTCCCGCACGTCGATTCCGGCCTTCGCGTTGCGCGCCACAGTCAAGGCAATGATATTGGCCATTGAGCCGCCGCTGACCAATGTGCCGCTGGCCGAAGCGGGAAAGCCGACCATCTCCTTGCACCAGTCGACCACCTGCTGGTCCATCAAAGCCGCCGCATGATTGCCGCCACCCAGGTTGGAACCCTGAATGGCCGCCAGGAAGTCTCCCAGTGCCCCGGTGAAGTTGCTTGCGCCCATATACCAAGACCAGAAGCGAGGATGTATGTTGCCCAGTGGATAGGGCATCAAATTGTCGCCAAGCTCGTGATAGATGCTTTCCGCCGATGACGCCGAGCGTGGCAGCGGCTGCTCGAAGAAGGCCTTGGCATCCTCGGGCATGCTTTGCCACACTGGCCGGTCGCGAACGTCGCTCAGGTAGTCGACCGCATCGTCGACGATGCGGTGCGAGAGTGTGCGCAGCGCAGTCCAATCGTCCGGATCGAGCGTTTCCTCGGTACGTGGCTGCACGCCGTGCATAGGGAGCAAGCCGGCCGCGTCGTTCTTATCCATCACGGCACCTGTCGGGTTCAATGTTGAGCGAACAAGAATAACGCCAGCAGGAGACACAGGACGAACAAAGGATGCCTTTCAAACCAGTGGTGAACTCATCGTCCTCGATCCGCCTCGTCCGCGAGCGCAGCGTCGATGGTCTGGAGCGCATAAAGGAAACCCAGGCCGCCGCCCTCCTGCCGTAGCCGCCGCAGTTCCTTCAGCAGCGCGGGATCGCGATTGCCGGTTCCATACGAGACGAGCGCCCTTGCGCGCGCCACGAAAAAACCAGAAAAGGGCGATGGTTCGCGGCGCGCGTAGTCTTCAAGGGCCGCGGCATGATGCGCGGCCGCATCCCAGCGTTTGCGGTCGATGCATGCATCTATCGCATCGCGTCGAAACAGAAAGTGGTTATGGCTCACCGCTCCGGCCGCAAGCAAAGCTTCGCCTTCCGCGAGCGCCTGTGCGAAGACCACGGGGTCATCCGTCGTGCGCGCGAGCACGCCGAGATAAGCCGCGCCCAGGTAGTTCATGCCGGTCTCGCGGCTGATCGACAGCGCCGCTTCGATATCGGCGCGCGCTTCGCGCTGACGGCCGGTGACACGATGCATTTCCGCGCTAAATGCGAGCGCTTCACCTTCGAAGCGCCTCGATCTCAGCTCGCGCGCGCACTGTAGCGCAGGAGCGACGTGCTCCCACGCGCGATCCCACTCCGCGCGATCGTGCAGGCAGTGCCAGGCCGCGTGATGTGCGACGGCAAGCGCCCGGGGATGACCCACCTTCTGCGCCGCGGCGACGCTGGCGAGCGCGGCGTCGAGTGCGCTCGCGGCTTCGCCGGTAAACCATGTGGTGATGGCCCGCATCGGCAGATTGGCAACCTCGATCCGTCCGAAACCATGGCATTGGCAGAGTTCGATGCAGCGGCTAAAGGCGTCGTGGGCGCTGATCATCCGCCCGCGCATGTACTCTGCGTCTCCGAGGCCGCCAAGTGCGGCCGCCTCCTGTTCGGGGTCACGCGCGTCGCGCGCGAGGGCAAGGCTGCGTCCGTGTTCACGCACGCAACCGTCGATATCGCCGCGAGGAAAACACAGATTGCCGCGCAGGAAGTGAATGCGCGCCTGTTCGCGCACAAGGCCTTGGGCGGCTTCGGCGGCATGGTCGAGGTCGGCCCAGGCACCGTCCAGATCGTCGATGATCCGCTTCACAGTCGCCCGCCCGATCCATGCGCGGCAACGCTCCGCGTCGGTCGTCGCGAATTCGAGGGCGGTTTCGAACGCATGGAGCGCCGACTTCATGTCGCCGAGGTCGTGCAGGACGTCGCCACGCAGACACTCGAGTGCGGCGCGCTCGTTATGTTGATCGGCGAGCTCGAGCCCGCGTTCGACGAGCCGCAGCGCGGTTTCATGGTGATAGTCCGACGCCTGCGCGCGCGCCGCGTCGCAATAGGCGAGCGCTGCCCCGGGGTCTCCCGCGCGATCGAGATGCTCGGCCCGCAGCACGAGGTCGCGTTCGCCGTACCACTGTGCGGCGCGACGGTGCAACTCGCGGCGCCGGCTTTTCAGCAGCCCGTCATAAATGGCGTCGCGAATCAGTGCGTGATGGAAGATGAATCCGCTACCTTGTCGTCGTAACAGCAGACCGATCACTAGCGGCTCCAGCGCAGCGCCGGCATCGGCGCCGGCGTCCTCTCCATCGACGAGAAAATCGACTGCCTCCTTCTCAAACAACTGGCCGAGCACCGAGGCAGCCTGCAGCACCGTCTTATTGGCGGGATCGAGTCGATCCAGCCGCGCCTGCACGAGGCTTCGCACCGACCCGGGTACGCCTGTCCCTTGACCGTCCTGCGCGTCGTTCAGCAACTGTTCGAGAAACAGCGGATTGCCCGCCGCCCGTGCGATGCAGCGTCCCGCCAAATCGGCCTGCGCCCCGGGAAACGATCTGGCCATCGCATACGCGTCGCTGGCGCTCAGCGGACCCAGATCGATCAGTGAATACGGCTCGCCCATCGCCGCGCGCCACGGCTCTTTGCTCGAATCGCCGTGCGTTCGCGCGGTCAGCACGAGTACGGCCGGACATCCCGCCATGGTTGCCGACAGCCCGGCGAGGTCGCGAAGCGTCGATTCGTCCGACCAGTGAATGTCCTCGACGACAAGCACTCGAGGCTGCTGGCGGCTCGCGCGTTGGACGAGCCGGGTGAGGGCGTTGCGCCGGCCGCGAACGCGCATTTCGTTGTCCATGGCCTCGTAGACCGCCCGGTCCTCGAATTCCATCGGCACATCGACCAGATCTTCGAGAAAGAGCGCGTCGCCGGCGTCGATCAAACCGGTATCGAGCGCGCGCAAGACGCCGGCGGCATTCGCATCTCCATCAGTTGAACCGTCGGGCGCCAACATGCCGCGCACGAGAGACTGAATTGCGCCACGTCCGGTTGACGCACCGAAGTCGAGCACGAGGCCCGTATGAGAAAGGAATCCTGACTCCCGTGCCTCGCGTTCGAATTCCTCGACCAGCCGCGTTTTGCCGATTCCGGCCTCACCGCGCAACAGAACGGTGCGTCCGACGCCGGTCTCACGGCACGAATCGAGCACGGATCGAAACTGTTGCATCTCATGATGCCGGCCGACCAACGGCCGGCCCGGGCGTGAGCGCAGCAGGCCGGCAATAGACCACGCCGTGACCGCTTCCGCGAAGCCTTTGACCGACAACGCGCCGCGTTCGACGCAGTCGAGGCGGTCAGCCAGCGGGCGTCGCACGGTTTCCGATATCAGGATTTGCCCGGGCTCGGCCGCATCGGTGAGACGCGACGCGAGGTTGACCGTGTCGCCGGTGACGGTGTATTCGCGGTGAGTCGCGCTGCCGGTGCCGCTTGCGACGACTTCGCCGCCGGCTATGCCGATATGCACGGAGACCGGGCGGCCGATAGAGCGCGACAGGCCGGGCATCCGGTCCCTAATCGCGAGTGCCGCCCGCACGGCGCGTTCGACGTCATTTCCATGCGAGACCGGCGCGCCGAATACGGCCATCACGCAGTCGCCGACATGCTTGTCGACGTGCCCGCCGTGCTGCTCGATGGTGCGGTCTGCCTGCTCGAAGTAGCGTTCGAGCACGGCGAGTACTTCCTCCGCGTCGACTTCACGGCTCATCTGCGTGAAGCCGGCCAGATCGGCGAAAAGGACGGCGACTTGCCGTCGTTCGCCCTTCGCCTCGGCTGGGCTCGCGGCGCCGTGCCGGGGTTCGCTTCGCGTCCGCAATTCAGTCAACGCGGCGAGCAGTTTGCGGCGATGACCTACCGACGCTATACCCAGTTCTTTCAGATCTTCCGCGGTGAGATTGTAGAGCACGTCGGCGTCGATGGCGTTTTCGCGAAACACCGGTTCATACCGCTCCATTCCGAGGCTGTGCAGCCATACGGCGACGTCCACGAGCCCTCCTGACAGGAAGGTTTCGAATCCGTCAAAGATAGCACGCGGTTACACCGCGCCCGACCCGCGCTTCGAGCGTGCCAACGCCAGCGCCAGCCTTGCGCCGACCTCGGCATTGTGTTTTACGAGCGCGATGTTTGTCGCCAGGCTGCGCCCGCCTGTCAACGCCTTGATGCGCGCCAGCAGGAAGGGGGTGACGGCCTTACCGGTGATTCCTTGCGCAGCGGCATCGCCGAGCGCCTGGCGAGTCAGCGCGTCGATCTCTTCGGCCGACATCGCTGCCGCTTCCGGCACTGGCGTGCTCAACACCACACCGCCGTCGAGGCCGAGGTCCCACTTGGTGCGGATGAAGCGTGCCTGCTCCGCCGCGTCGTCCAGCCTGAAGTCCGCGCGAAAGCCGCTGTCACGCGTGTAGAACGCCGCAAAATTGTCCTGTTCGCAACTGAGCACCGGCACGCCGTGGGTTTCCAGGTATTCCAGCGTGAGGCCGATGTCCAGGATGGACTTCGCACCGGCGCAGATCACCGCCACCGAGGTCTTCGCCAGTTCCTGCAGGTCGGCCGAGATGTCGAAGGTGTCCTGGGCGCCTCGATGTACGCCGCCAATGCCGCCGGTGACGAAGACCTCGATGCCGGCCAACGCCGCGCAGATCATCGTGCCAGCCACGGTCGTGGCGCCCAGGCCGCCGCCAGCCAGCACCGCCGGCAGGTCACGGCGGCTGACCTTATGCACGTGGTCGGAACGGCCGATCATTTCCAGTTCGTCATCCGAAAGGCCGATGTGGATTCGGCCGCCAATCAGCGCGATCGTCGCCGGCTCGGCGCCCGCGTCACGGATCAACGCCTCCACTTCGCGCGCGGTGCGAACGTTCTCCGGGTAGGGCATGCCATGCGCGATGATGGTCGATTCCAGCGCCACGAGCGGGTGACCGGCGGCCTGCGCAGCGGCCGCAGGCGCGCTCCAGGTCAACCAGGAGCGTGCAAGGTTGGCAACCATGTCGATCCTTTCGCGGGGCGATTCACCGAAGTATGCGGTACGAAACCGGGTTAGGCGTCCGTGTGTCCCCGGCGCCTTAAAACGACATGCGTGGCTTTGTCCGACGCTACGAATTCAACGCATTCGTACCCCAGAGCCCGCAAGTCGATCCCTTCGAACAGCGATTCTCCCCGGCCGAGCAGGACCGGCGCGATGGCAATGTGCAGTTCGTCGATGAGGCCCTCGCGGAGATACTGCCGGATTGTCTGCGGCCCACCGCCGATCCGCACGTCCATTCCGGCAGCGGCCTCGCGGGCGCGGTCGAGCGCCTCGCGAATGCCCCCTGTGATGAAGTGGAACGTCGTGCCGCCTTTCATCTCGATCGGGGCACGCGGATGATGGGTCAGGACGAAGACCGGGACGTGATACGGCGGACTGTCTCCCCACCATCCTTTCCAATTGGTGTCCGGCCACTCCCCACGAATGGGGCCGAACATGTTCCTGCCAAGAATCCAGGCCCCGACATTCTCAAAGCCACGGGCGGCGAAATCATCGTTAACGCCGGTCGTACCGCCGTCCTTGCCGAACAAGGCCCGCTGGAACGTGCGGGTTGGGACTAGCCACTGATGCAATTCCGTCCCGCCAACGCCGAGCGGATTGTCAATGTCCTGATTCGGGCCTGCACCGTATCCGTCGAGCGAGATGGTGAAGCCCTGAACGCGAACGCGTGTCATCGTTTCCCTCCGATTGGACGCCTAACGTAATGTGGACTGTAAATCTGCATGGTTGCCGGAACTACGCGAAATTGTCGGGCAGCAGATTTATGCTTAACCATACGTGTTTAAGAGAATTTCCTGAATTTGCAAGCTGGCATACAGCAGTGATCGTCCGCCCACAGTATTGCCTGCGGCAGGCGTACGATAAACAGCATCGTCCCGTTGGCGGGCGGCTTGATTGATGGAGGATCGAGATGAGACGCCTTTATTTCCTCGCACCCGACACGACGACGGCGAAGGCGATCGTAGACGACTTGCTGCGGTCGCGCATCACATGGCGGCATATCCATGTTCTCGCGAATCACAGCGTCGCACTCGAAGAGTTACCCGAGGCAACTTTGCTGCAAAGCAGCGACGTCGTGCACTCGCTCGAACGCGGCGTGGCGCTCGGCGGTGCGACTGGAGCGCTCGTTGGCCTCGTGGCGCTGGCGTTTCCTCCCGCGGAGCTCGCCATTGCGGGCGGAGCCGTCGTCGCATTGACGTTGGCGGGAGCCGGCTTCGGGGCCTGGACGGCCGCGATGATCGGCGTCGGCGAACCGAACGCACAACTCGAGCGTTTTCGCGGCGCCATACGCGACGGCCAGTTCCTGATCATGGCCGACGTGCCTGGATCACGAGAAGAGGAGATCGAGCAGATGGTCGCGCAGCATGTACCGAAGGCCGATCTGGAGGGCGCGGAACCCACCACACCGATCTTCCCGTGAGCAGCGGCTGAGACGAGGCCAACGGCGTCGGCCGGATGGGTAACGAAGGCGTCTCGGCCGATGCCGTTGCGGGTTGCTTTCGTTAGAATCTGTTTTCGATTCTTTTACTCGTCAATTACAGGAGGCGGACGTGCCAGGTTTACTTCCCGATGTCGACCCCGAGGGACTCCTCGAATATTCGGTCGTGTACACCGACCGATCGATCAATCATATGTCGGAGCTCTTTCAAGGCGTCGTACGCGATATCTCCGGCGCCCTGAAAAAAGTCTACAACGCGAAGTCGGCCGTAATCGTCCCGGGCAGCGGCACGTTCGGCATGGAAGCCGTCGCCCGGCAGTTCGCGACGAATAGGAAGTGTCTGGTCATCCGCAATGGCTGGTTCAGCTACCGCTGGTCGCAAATTTTCGACATGGGCGGCATTCCGTCCGAATCGATCGTGTTGAAGGCCCGTCCGGTCGGCCAACAAAGGCAGGCCGCCTATGCACCGGCTCCGATCGAAGAAGTGGTCGCCGCGATCAAGGAGCACAAGCCGGATCTGGTGTTCGCGCCGCATGTGGAAACCGCATCCGGAATGATGCTGCCCGATGCCTATATGCGCGCGGTGTCCGACGCCGTGCATGCGGTCGGCGGCATGTTCGTTCTCGACTGCATTGCCTCCGGCACGATTTGGGTGGACATGCAGGCCAGTGGCATCGATGTGCTGATCAGCGCACCGCAAAAAGGATGGAGCGCGTCACCTTGCTGCGCCATGGTCATGCTCAGCCCGCTCGCCCGCGAACGAATCGACGCGACGACCAGCACCAGCTTCGCCTGTGATCTTCGCAAGTGGCTGCAGATCATGGAAGTCTACGAGAACGGCGGGTTCGCGTACCACGCCACGATGCCGACGGACAGTCTCGCGACGCTGCGCGACGTCATGAAGGAAACCGAAGCATATGGCTTGGACAAAGTGAGAGCCGAGCAGCTTGAACTCGGCAAGCGCATTCGCTCACTGCTGAGTGATAAAGGCTTCAAAAGCGTGGCGGCCGAAGGTTTTCAGGCTCCGGGCGTCGTGGTCTGCTATACGGACGATGACGGCATACGATCCGGCAAGAAGTTCGCCGATGCCGGTTTGCAGATCGCGGCCGGCGTTCCTCTTCAATGCGACGAGCCTGAAGACTTCAAAACCTTCCGCGTCGGATTATTCGGCCTGGACAAACTGCATGACGTCGAGGGTTCGGTCGCCAGGTTCGCCAAGGCGCTGGACCTTATTGTCTAGAGCGTCTTTCCGAAGCATGTGCGCATGGCTCGCCTTCGCAGCCGCATCGGCGGGAGCACTCCGGAGCCTGCCGGAATAGCTATGCGCACTCTGGATCGTGACAACACACGCAAATCTTGTTTCCCTCTGGGTCGCGAAAATACGCCCCGTAATAGTTCGGGTGATAGTGCGCGCGCAAACCGGGAGGGCCTTCGCAAGAACCTGAATGTGCCAGCGCGGTAGCGTATGCGTTGTCGACTGAACGACGATCAGGCGCAAGCAATGCCACCATCTGGCCGTTCCCGTGTTCTGCGGGGTTGCCATCATATGGCCTGCCGATAAGTAAAAGCGGACGCGGCATACCCACAGCCATCCAACCAGCCCACGGTCTATCTGGCCCGCAAAACTTCAGTTGATGTCCCAACTCGCTCATGACAGCCGAATAGAACTTCAACGCGCGGTCAAAGTCATTCACTCCAACGAATACATGCGAAATCATCCTGCTGCGTTCCTGTTCGAGAGTCGCGATCTCTGTTCACGTTAGCACGCGGAGTTGCGCTCGACCAATCAGGCGTCCGCGAGTGCCGCGCCTGCGAGTGACAACCCGGAAGCTTCGATTAATGAATCTGTAATAGCAAGCGACAGAACCGTGCACGCATGCCCCATATTGGACGGACAACAGGAAAGCGCGCTCGCGCATGGTGCCTGGGTACATGCCGCATACCGCGAAGAAGCCTTCTGACAGTCCCGCCATTCAATCCCGCTCCGTCTCTCACGGCATCCATCTGATCGCCGCAAACCCAACGCGCGGCTCCTCCGATAACTCTCCCGCTCCAATACCGTTCGTGCGAATGGCATGACAGTTGCTTTGAACGTCCCCGCGCGCTGAGCCACCGTCAACGGCGGCCAGCATCGGGATGGGCGATCAACGGAGAGGCAAATTGAAACTAATAAGTGCGGTCATCAAGCCATTCAAGCTTGATGAGGTTCGTGAAGCCTTGTCATCGCTTGGCGTCTCTGGAATCACGGTAACGGAGGTCAAGGGCTTTGGGCGTCAGAAGGGCCATACGGAGATGTATCGGGGCGCGGAGTACGTCGTCGATTTCCTGCCGAAAGTGAAGATTGAGGTCGCCGTCCCGGATGACATCGTCGATCAGGCTATCGAAGCGATCGAGCGTGCGGCGCGCACTGGAAAGATTGGTGACGGCAAGATCTTCGTCACACCGATCGAGCAGGTGATCCGGATCCGCACCGGCGAGACCGGCGCCGACGCCCTATAAAGACACTGGGATAAGAGGAAAGAGAGATGCGCAAACTGTTGATGACTTTGTTGATGGCGGGCTCGTTGCTCGCGGGCGGGCTGAGCCCCGCATTCGCGCAAGACGCGTCGGCACCCGCGGCCGCCTCCGCGCCGGTCGCGCAAGCGTCCGCGGCTCCCGCGGCGGATGCCGCTGCATCGGCGCCGGCCGCGCCGACCGCACCGTTCTCGGTCGATTCGTCGAAGATCAACTCCGGCGACACCGCGTGGATGCTGACTTCCACCGCGCTGGTGCTGTTCATGACGATCCCGGGCCTCGCACTGTTCTACGGCGGCATGGTCCGCAAGAAGAACGTGCTCGCGACGCTGATGCA
>NZ_JBFPKM010000026.1:0-70039 GCF_040948755.1 Paraburkholderia sp. BR13444
TGATTCGGCTCCTGCTGGAGAACGAGGCGGATTGCCTCATTCGCCAACATAGAACCGCGCGCCCGGCCTCTCCCTGACCTCAAGCGCCGGACCGTAGCCCCTACCGCGTAAGCGGTTTAGTCCGTCGGCGACAAAGAGTCGTTCGACGAGTGGGGAAACTCGCCGTTGGAACGCCTGCAGTCCCCCGGCACCTGACGGACGAGCTAGATGCGCAATTCGGCCATTGCTGACGGTCGGTGATCGGGAGCCGTGAGGCGGCTGCACATTCCATTGCCGACGTTCGCAAACCGGCGTTGACGAATGACAGCTCTCACCGCCGTCGAATAAGTCTTCACGACCCACAAGAAACCTTCGGCGTTTTGTGAAAGAGGACCTTCAGCGAGCTAGCTCCGCGTACGAACCCGCCGGCGGGCAGAGGGGATCAAGAGGCGGTTCGGCGGCCGCTGGAAGGATTGTTAGCAATTCGACACTTGTAACATGCGGGAACGTCCCCATAACGGACGGACGCGTGTTCGTTGTGAAACCAATGGGTGGTTCGCCGTCGCGCGCCCGTATGTCGCCGGTCGCCGACAATAACATGAGGTGAAGATGACGATTGCATTGCAACTCCGCAGCAAAGACACGTTGAGCTGCAAGCTCGATGGTGCCGTCATTGCGTTCATTCCTGAAGATAATCTTCCAGGCATCGAGACGGCTCTGATCAACTCCCACCAGTTGGAGCAGCTGCGAGACGTGCTCGCGTCCATTCCGCACAAGATCAATCTAATGGACGACTCTTACGAAGCCGTCAACGGCGCTACCTGGTAAGGCGGGCGGCGTCTACATCGAGGAGGGCACTACGGGGAACCGTAGCCCCCTTTTCTTCCGCGGCATCGCTGCCCGCGCGGATTGCACCGGTCCTTCTGTTCTCGCTGTTGCTCGGCTTCCGCGATGCAGTAGTCCGTGAGTGCACCAACTAGCAAGTGCGGATACCAACCACCTCGCCCTGACCACACGCGAAGCGCTAGCCATGGCGCTCAACGAATTCGAAGGCACGGTGATGCTGGTCAGTCACGACCGGGCCCTGCTGCGCGCGGTATGTGATGCGTTCTGGCTGGTCACCTGGGGCGGCGTCGAGCCCTTCGACGGCGATCTGGACGATTACCAGCAGTTCCTGCGCGACGAAGGTCGTCGCAAGCGCGAGCAGGCCACCGCAAAGTAGAAGGTCATTGCCTGAGATACCCCAGGCGGGCGGCCGGAGTTGCATGGGAGGCGAAGCGCGGACCTTCGCTAACCTTTTCAGCATTCGTGCGGACGGGCGCGTTCCGCCACAAGATATCCGCACCCAATACCGGTCATTCCAAAGTTGACCGCAATGCGGCCTCTCGGCGGACTGCTGTCAATTGCAGGTCGGTCCGCGGCTCCACGCAAAATAAATCGAGCGCCACGATGCATCATAGAATTTTTATATTATTGATTTTTAAAGACTTTTCGATCTTAAATGACCATCATGGCACGTCAGTGAATTTGCGTAAGTAATTGATTTAAATTAAGTTTTCTGAGCTTGCCAGCTGCATCATCTATCGTCTATCATAGGATTTCAATAATTTGGAGGCAAACCCATGCACCAAGCCCTAAACATCGGCGCTGAACAGCCCGTGATTGCACCCACGCACGTAACAGGTCCAAAAATGGATCTCGAAGTCAACCTTGCGGACTTCTCTAGCGTCACGCTGGCGCGCTTGGTGGAGGAGGTGAGAAACGAAGATCTCCCTGGCGCAACAAAGTACGACAGGACCTACAACCGCCACAACCGGTGAACAGCAACGCCATCGAAGTCGACACGGTCCTGCTCAAGGTCGCCAGCCGCTGCAACATCGATTGCAGCTACTGCTATGTCTACAACATGGGGGACGATAGTTGGCGCAACATGCCAGCACTGATGTCGAACGCGACCATCGAAGCCGTTTGCAGCGCGCTAGGCAAGTTGCGACAAGATCAAAGGCGCTGCTTTGCGGTTGTGCTCCACGGCGGAGAACCATTGATGATGGGTGCTCGCAGGCTAGAGCACCTGTTGCAGTCGCTGCGTCGTGTCCTTCCTCAGGGTGTCAATCCGTTGAGCTTGCAAACCAACGGAATCTTGATCACTCCGACCATTCTCGACATTTGCGCCAAGTACGGCACGTCGTTATCAGTGAGCTTGGACGGGCCTCGACCGATCAATGATCGATTCCGCATCGGCAAGCGCGGAGAAGGCACCCATAATGATGCCGTTCGGGGCATTCAGTTGCTGCGTGACCATCCGGAATCGGACGCATTGTTCTCGGGTGTTCTGGCAGTGATCAACCCGCTTTCGTCCCCGCGAGAGGTTTATCAGTACCTCAAAGGACTCGGAGCACCATCGATCGACTTTCTATACCGGGACGGCAATCACACTACGCTCCCTTTCGCTAAAGAATCGTTCGAATCGACCGAGTATGCCGAATGGCTCGTCGAGGTACTCGACGTATATCTTGCCGATGCAGCGCCGCCACGAATCCGGTTCCTTGATGACCTGATCAAGTTGTGCCTTGGTGGTCGTGGTGTTAAGGAGGGTAGCGGGCAAATGGACTTCGGTATTGCAATTATCGACAGCGATGGAAGTGTCACAAAGAATGACACCCTGAAGAGCACCTATAACGGTGCGGATCGGTTTCGCCAAACATGGTCGGTTCACACGCATCGTTTGAGCGAGATTTTCGCCAGTCAGGAGTTCAAGGAATACTTTGCGATCCAACGTCCGACATCCCAGGAATGCCGTGGCTGTGCCGACTTGACCATCTGTGGTGGCGGAATGCCGTTACACCGCTGGCGTGACGGCAGTGGGCTCGACAATCCTTCAATATATTGTGCCGATCAGCGACACCTCATCGGTGCGATTCGGCTTCGCTTACAGCTTGCGGGATTAAGCTCATGAATTTGGCCGCGTTTGCCTCGAGGTCGATCTTTGCGGCGCCCTTTCCGCATTTTGTCGTCCCAAACGCATTGGGCGTCGAAAGCAGTCAGGCCTGCCTGCATTGGCTGGAGACCGATGCACCTTGGCGATTAAAAATCGCCACGTTCTATCAACAATACGAGTTCAGCTTGCGCGACACCGTGTTGCCGAGCGCAATCCAGCCATCCTTCAGTTCTTCAAAGGTCGAGGCGTTGAGACAGTGTGTCGCTGACTCGTTTTGCACGAGACTCGCGTCTCACTGCGACATTACTGTCCACAAGCTCGTTCCAGGTCAGCGTATACGCATTCACAACGACTACATTGCTGGACAAGAATCCCATCGGGTGCTGATCCAACTCAATAGCGGCTGGACCGACGATAATGGAGGAGCGCTGCTGTTCTTCGGCTCCGAAGATGCGACTGATGTCCGCAAAGCGTTCCGACCGCTGCATGACAGTTGTGTCGCTTTTGAGATTTCGCCCAAATCCCACCACGCCGTGACGCCGATCGTACAGGGCGAACGTTACACTTTGGTATTCTCGTTCTATCGGGACGAGCGATGAACGATCTGACCGCCTTGATACTGGATCGCATCACGGATCCATCTGTGCGGTTATGGTGGCCGGGCTTAGCGAGGCACCTGGTAGATGACTTGAGCCAAAAGCGCGGGTTCGATCTAACAAGCTACTCCACGTCGGCATGGATTACCCAAGGTTCGATTTCGCCGCTGCGGCTGTTTGCCATTCGAAACACTTGTCGAATCCGTACGCAGGCGCTAGTGGAGGTTCTGTCATCGACATTGCAACAGCGCTATGAGATTCCGGGTTGTCGATTCTGGAAAGTCGATGAATTGGAGCAGAGCGCGGCGCTTGACCTTCTTGCCAGTGCGCTGGATGAAATCGCCATTGTGCCCGAACTCTCGGACACCGTAGGACAGCTTGCTCATCGCATCCATTTGTTAATGCCGAATGACGACGCCTACGATGTTAATTTCAGTGAGCCGGAGTTGCCGCTTTCGGTATTCGTGTCGATACCTCTGCAGCCACTAGAGCACATGCGATGGCGCGTGGCTGAGGCGATCGTCCACGAAGCCGGTCACTTGCAGCTGTCACTCATCGAGCGAGTCGTCCCACTGATCGCATCGCCGCAAACGGAATACTATTCGCCGTGGCGCAAAGCTGCGCGATCGGTGCGTGGCGTGCTACACGGACTTTACGTGTTCGGCATGATTGCCGAATGGATGACAAGATCCTCCGCGCCAACCTCGCATGTGCGGCAGCGATTAGCCGATATCGATCAAGAGGCCCGACAGATCGCCGATTTCCCAGAGGCCAGTGGTCTTACAGAAATCGGTGCAGCATTGGCGCGTAGTATCCTAATGCGCATCAGCGCCGCAGCGTCCTCCCCAGGTTCCTCTGAACCCGAGTGCGAAGACAAACCTCTTCAGGAATCTCAATGACCAATCGGGCAATATCCGCGACGTACCTGACCGGACTTACAGTGCAGAACGCGAAGTCGTTCAAAGGCCGTCAGGAATTGGACTTATGTGATTCCCGTGGGCACCCGTCGCGTTGGACGCTGATACTTGGCGAGAACGGCGTCGGCAAGACGACACTCTTGCAATGCATCGCCGCCACGGCTCCTCATAAGAACGCTGAATCTTCTACAAGTCGATCCGGAGCCAAGCCCAAGTTTTTCCTTGAGGCGGTGGGTGTGATCGACGATTCGGTGGTCAAACTCCTGGCGCGTGATGGTAATAGCGAATTCGCGATTCTTTCGACTTACGCGGAAAACATCTGTCTTGGGGGGAAGTCCGATCGAAAACCTAAGACTTTTCAAGTTGGCATTCGGTTTTCCTCATCGAAGAGTGGTGATCCGTTCCAGTCAGTCACTGCCAAAGAGACCGCTGATCCCGAGCCGCTAGTGCTTTCATACGGTGCTGGTCGCAAAATGGGCACCGGGAATCTGGAGGACATGCCCCCGGACGCGCTGGAAGGCGCACTGTTCCCCGACGAGCGAGAGTTGATAGATGCAGAAGAGGTGATTCAGCAGTTGGATTACGCGGCCGTCAAGCGCAAAACAAAACTGGCTCGCCGACAGCGCGACACATTTCTTGCGATGCTGGCCCAGCTATTGCCTGATGTTGAATCGGCAGAAAACTTCGTCATCTATGGGCCGTCGCCAGTTGGCCGTAATTTAAAAAGAGGCGTTCATGTGCGGGTACCTTATGGGGAGGTGCCACTACGGCAGCTGAGTTTTGGCTACCAGACGATGATTGCCTGGCTTACTGACATTGCCTGGCAGCTATTTCGTCACTATCCGAATAGTAGCCATCCCCTTGGCGAACCGGCCATTGTGCTCGTCGACGAGATCGATCTCCATTTGCATCCGCGCTGGCAACGCAAACTTCAGAAGCTGCTGTCTGAGCACTTTCCGGCCGTGCAATTCGTCGCAACGGCCCACAGCCCCTTGATGGCTCAGGCGGCCATAGGTCAGAATCTAGCGGTCGTGCTACGCGACGGCGACACGGCATGCATACACAACGACCCGTCTGTTGTCGACAACTGGCGAATTGATCAAGTTGTGACATCTGATCTGTTCGGATTGGCACCATGGTCACCCGATGTTCAAGAAAAGCTCGACGAACAAGCTCAGTTGGTCCAAAAAACAGACCGCACCTCGCGGGATAACCGCCGGCTGGAGGAGCTTGAACACTTCGCTAGCTTATTGCCAACTGGCTTGCCCCCAGCGCTCGAGCAGGCGATGGACATCATTCAGCGTGCGGCGTCGGCGATGGGCCGCCCAAAATCGTGATCCGGATCACGCGGCCGGCGGCCGCTCCCGCCCGATTGCAACTTGGGGTTGCTCTGGTCGAGGCGATGGACAACGCCATAGCGTTGAATCCAATTGTCGCGGGGCAAGAATCGGAGCCGTTTGTCTTTGATTCGAAAATCTACGGCCACAAGACTGTTAAAAACGCCCTAAAGGCGGCCCAGCACCACAAATGCGCCTACTGCGAGGCCAATTTTTCCGGAAACGCATCCGGGGATGTTGAGCACTTTCGCCCAAAGGCGTTCAGCCAGCAGAGTAAGAGCGCAGCGAAGCTGTACCCTGGGTACTACTGGCTGGCATATGAGTGGTCGAACCTGCTCTATGCGTGCGAGCTGTGCAATCGACCCGTAAAGCGCAACCTCTTTCCCCTAAAGGACCCCAACACCCGAGCACGACGATCGGCCGACGACCTCGCGGGCGAGACGCCGTTGCTGATCGACCCAGCGGGGCCCACCGATCCGCGCGAACACATCCGCTTTCGAAATAACAAGCCCTACGGCATCACCGAGGAAGGACGAGAAACGGTGAGAACGATGGGCCTGGATCGATCGCAACTGGATGATTCCCGGCTGCGCCATATTCGCATGGTTGAGTGCTTGCGGACGGTCGCTAATCTCGATGCGGTCAATCCGCAGGTTATGGTGGAGATTCAAAGGGCTCGCGCTGAGCTGGCTTTGCTGGTCAAGCCTGAGGCGCCATTCAGCGCGATGACACAGGATCTCCTATCAATCTAACTAGTCCGGGCGCCGGCTTGCACGCACTGCAGACTTCCATCGCGCACTACCGAAATGATTGGCCGGAGTGTCCGCTCTCGCGAACGGATACGGACGGCTTTGGGTCGGGAGGGTGAGTTTGCTGATCAAGAAAACTGTTATTCGGCGGTCATGCCAAACTGCCGGCCGCAATCGGCCACATTGCTGACAGAGCGGTCACCCGGTCCCAACGTCCGCAAAGGCCGACACGAGCCGTCCGGCGTCGTACACGCTTCAGTGGGATTTCGGCCTCATCGGACGATCGGCGATCGGCAGTCGTGACGCCACTGCGCATTCCTTTGTGGACATTCAAGTGCTATGGAGCAGGCTCATCGACACTGCGTGAGGCCTACCTTTTGCCCCACTGAAAAAGAGTGCTCAGCCTCGTGCCGCGAGGGATCTTTGAGATTGCCCCGGTTTGACGGACAGATTTGGAGTCAGAGATTTGATGTAGTCTAGCCTCCGTTAAAGGTTGACTCGCGGGTTGTCCACGGCCGGGCGGCGGGTCGCTTCTCTCGACCATGACGCTGTCCGGCGGTGGGCAACCCGCGCTGTGATGACGATTGATGTGGCGCATGCAGGTTTTCGAATTCGAGCGGCGAGCAGTAACCGATGCTGCTGTGCAGGCGGCGTACGTTGTACCAGCCTTCCAGGAATGAGAACACTCGTCGACGAGCCTGTTCATGGGTGGCGAGGTGTTCGCGCGACAGCAACTCCGCCTCGAGCGTGCCGAAGAACGACTCACACATCGCGTTGTCATAGGCGTCGCCGGCTGTCCCCATTGACGGTTGCACGCCGGCCTCGCGACAACGTCGGCCGAAGGCAATGGATGTGTATTGGCAGCCCTGGTCCGAATGGTGAATTACCCCCTCGTGGTGGCGCTGCTGCAATGCCATGTCCAACGCTCGCAGCATCAGTTCCGTGTACAGATGGTTGGACATCGCCCAGCCCACGATGCGCCGGCTGAACACGTCGAGCACTACGGCCAGATACAGGAACCCCTCATCAGTCGGGATGTAGGTGGCATCTGCAACCCACAGCACGTTCACCGCCTCAGCGCTGAAGTGCCGGCGTACCAGGTCAGGTGCGCGCCGCGCCCCCGCACGTTGTCGCGTGGTGCGTGGCCAGTGTCAGCGGCGGCGTCAATTTCACGCGAAACGGGCGGTTTGAAACTCACGGTACTAAACAGCATCAAGCGGCGGGTTCGGGGTCGCACTGGTCTTTCATGCGATAGCTCTTTCCTTCGATGACGACGGTCTCGGCATGATGCAAGACGCGATCGAGCAGCGCGGAGGTCAATGTGCTGTCGTGGTTGAGGATCTCGGGCCAGTGCTTGAAGGCGCGATTGGAGGTGATGACGGTGGCGCCATGTTCGTAGCGTTGACTGACGATCTGAAACAGGATGTCGGCGCCTTGCTGGTCGATGGGCAAATATCCGAGTTCGTCGATAATCAACAGTCGTGGCTTGACGTAGCGGCGCAATTCGCGCTTGAGCCCGCCATGGGCACAGGCGGCATTCACGGCGTTGATGATGTCCACGGCCGTGGCAAACAGAACCGAGTAGCCGCGCAGGCAGGCGGTATGGCCCAACGCGATGCTCAAGTGGCTTTTGCCGAGCCCGACGCCGCCGAGGAAGATCACGTTGGCGTGCTCCTCGATGAAGTTCAGGCGAAACAGATTCTGGATCTGTAGGCGATTGATCTTGGTCGGCCAGTTCCATTCGAATTGGTCCAGTGTCTTGAGCACCGGGAAACGCGCGAGCGCAACGCGCCGGGCGACGCTGCGATCTTCACGCCGATGCGCTTCGCCTTCGATCAGGCGGGCCAGATACTCGACATGCGACCAGTGCAGGGCGGCCGCCTCGCTGGCCAACGTCTCGTAGTGTTGCAGCGTGTAGGCCAGATGCAGTTGCATAAGCTGTGTGCGCAGCGTCGCCGCACAATCGGCGCCTGATTGTGGCGCGCTCGATTCAGCTTTTGTCTTTGTCGTCGTCTTGTTCATCGTTGGCCTCCGGCACGCGGTAGCACGAGAGATCCGGCTGTGCGAGATCGAGCTCCAGCCAATCCTGATGGCGGATCAGATGCAGTGCACCGGCCTCGGGCCGCTGCCGGGCTCTGGCCTCGAGCATGTTGGCGATGTATTCGCAACTGAAGGCCTGGAACGCGAGCCCGTCCTGCAAGGCGCGCGCGACGGCCTCGATGCCGTAGATCTCGCTCAACGCGACGATCTTTCGCACATGCTGGCGTGCATTGGTGCGCCGTTGTTCGAGGCCTTCGTAATAGGCCTGGGCGTGCGAGCCCAGGCTCAGGAAGCGCAGCATCAGCCGCTGTTCGCGTGCATGGTGACGCTGCGCGAGCAGGACCTTCGGATGTTCGGGATCCTCGATATCGAGGTGACGCTCGTAGCTGCGTACATGGCGGGCAATCAACTGGTTCTCGTAGTAGATGCAGACCCGATCGGGGTAGGCTTTGAGCGTGACACGCGTATTGGCGTAGCGCGCCGGTACCGAGTAGTGGTTGGTGTCCAGCGCCACGCGAAACTGGCTGTTCACGTGCACCGTGAGGATGCGCGCGACGTCGTAGGGCGAAACATTGAGCGGCTTCAGATGCGCGCGCTCAATTTCGAACAGATCGACGGGTCGCCGGTGCGTCTCCCCGTGGATGCGCACATTCGCGATGGTATCGAGCCAGACTCGGGCCGCGGGGTTGATTGCGCTGAACTCGAGGAGCTCAAGCCCGTTGAGGAGATTCTTCTTGACGTACCCCACGCCGTTTTCCACCCGGCCTTTCTCGTTGGCTTTTCTGACGTTGCAGGCGACGATGTCGAATCCCCAGTGGCGCGCGGCATCGAGGTAACGCGGATTGAACACCGGCGCCTGACCAATCAGCCGTTGCAGCACTGCGGACTTCAGGTTGTCTACCATGACCTTGCGCGGGCAGCCATGGAAGGCCGCGAACGCATGCTCATGGCAGGCGAGGAAGTGCTCCATCGTCTGCGAGACGGTAAATTCCAGATACATCATCCGGCTGTAGCACAGCACCATCACGAAGAACGACAGCCGTCGCCGGGTCGAGCCCACGGCAATCGAGCCATATTCGCCCCAATCGATCTGCGCGGTTTCGCCGGCGGCAAACGCGAGCTTCAGGAACGCCTCGCGCCGCGGCGGCCGGATCTTGCTCACGTAGTCGCGCACGATCGTGTAGCCGCCGTCGAAGCCGCCTTCGCGCAAGCGCTGGAAGATCTGCTGCGCGCTGTACGGATGCGCATCGAGCCAGCGCACCACCAGCGCTTTGAACGGATCGAGCCGGCTCGCACGCGGCGGCGATTGGCGACGCCGATACTGCTCGGCCTTGAGCCACTTCGACACGGTTTGCGGGTGCAGCCCGAGCGAGCGCGCCGTCTGCGTGATCGTCAGGTGCTGCCGATCATGGCAGTCGTGGATCTTGCAGTACGTCTCGTAATCAAGCATCGCGTTTGCCCAGCGCCGCACGCAACTGCTCGAGCCGCGCGGTCACCTCTGATTGAGGCCGCGCAAGCGGTGCTGGCTCAGGCGCCGATGCCTCCAGCGCCAGCACCTGGTAGATCGGCTTTTGCCAGGCGATCAGGCCGACGCGGATCAGATCGCTGCGGGCCATCTCCAGACGCGCTGGCGCCATCGACAGGCGCCGCGCGAGCGTCGCGTCGGCGTAGTAGCTCAGCCCCTGCGCATCGGCGACGGTGACCAGAAACAGGTATAGCGCCGCCGCACAGGCGTCGCAGCGCTCGATGTACCGCTCGCGCACCAGCCGGTGATCGACCCAGCTGAAGTGCGCTGGAATCTGCCGGATTCGCTCAGGGCAGATGACGCGCTTGATCGGCATGTTCATTCATCCCATTCAAGATGTCTTGTCCCAGTTGTAGCAACCGCCGGGTGCTACGGACGATGTCTTCTTGTAACGGGCTGTCGGTCAAATGCGCGATCAGCCCAATCAGGACGGCCGGTTGCGCCGATAAGACTTCTTGTAACGCATCGCCTTCCGAATCGGCCGCTGAGCCTTGTGTGGCAAGGGTTTGCTCGGGGCAGTCCTCTTGTAACGCATCCGCAGACTTCTCGGACTTCTGTGGCGTTCGGCGCCAGTAGCCCGGATGTTCGGCGCGCCAACGCCGCACCCGCGCGACGTGCTCCGCACCGTGGAAATAGTCCTGGTTCTCGGGTTTGGCCAGCCATTGCCGCTGGCTAGCGGCTTTGCTCGCCTGGCGACATGCGGGTTCGCTGCAGTACCGTTGGTGCCGCGCATTGCGGGGCTCGGGACGAAACCAGGCCCCGCAATGCCGGCACCTTCGCTGTCCGACGCGCTTCATGACCAGGCCCTCCTTGGGGGCAGATCATGCGCGCACACCTCTGCCCGAGCCTCGCCGTCGTCAGGCTCGGCACGAACAAAAAGCAACAACGGAAGAAGGACGCGAAAAGCGAAGAACAGCCAGGCCTTTATGAAACAAAAGCCGGAAGAAAACCCACCTGGAAGAAAAACCACCCCGAAGAAGATGACGTTCGCGCCGTCAGCTCTCGACGACTTTCAAGTTGCCGATGACAGCCAGCGCCGCCGGCTGGCCCCACACAACCCTGCCATGCGCATGAGACGCGCCACCCGCTTACGTCCCACGTGCATGCCTTCACGCGCGAGTTGCGCATGGATGCGTGGCGCGCCATACGTGCCGCGCGAGCTCGCATGCAATGTCCGGATGCGCGCAAGCAACTGCGCATCACTGCATGCCTGCTGCGATGGCTCGCGTACCAGCCACGCGTAAAAGCCGCTCGTCGAGACCCCGAGCAGCCGCGCCATTGTGGCAATGGGCCAGCGGGCCCGGCTCGCTTTCATGAATCCGTACCCTTCGGTGGCACGGCTCCCGTCTCTCTCGCGAACCAGGCCGCGGCCTGCGAGAGAATGTCGCGTTCCATTTTTAACTGGCGATTCTCACGGCGCAGACGCGCGAGTTCCTGCCGCTCAGCCGTGGTCAGCCCGTCATGCCGTACGCCAGCATCACGATCAGCCTGCGCGCACCAGTTGACGATGGTCTGCGCCGTCGGTTCGAACTCGCGCGCGAGTTCCTGCGGCGTACGCCCGGCCTTGACCAGTTCCACCATATGCGCCCGGAACTCCGCCGGGTACGGTGTACGAGTCTTGCCCATTTCGGCACCTCCTTTAAAAGGATAGGTGTCCGTTTTCGCGGGTCAACTTCACTTCGGCACCCCGTTGCGCTCCAGTTTCTGCACGGTCTCTTTGAGCGATAGTGCCTGCATGAAGAACGCTTCCAGTTGCTTGTTCAGATCGCCGATCCATAATTCACTGTCTTGCTTATCTAGGAAGTCAATCAATTTATCGTTCAGCGGGTCTGCTTGGAAGTGAAAGGTAGCGTTACGGAACCTGCGTAGCAGATCCACGTACTCGGCCTTCGTCAGAACTTCTTCGAGAGGCTCATACTTTTGTCCAAGCTCCCTGTAGCCTTCGACAACCACATACAGCAACGAGTACCAGACCTGCATACGGCAAACCATCGAGGCATGTTCACCGAAGGCTACATACTCGATGCCGAACTTTTTGATGGTCCCCTCTTCCTGCTCGGGTGTGGTCGTTTTCTGCTGTAGAACCACACGCACGGCGTCAGCTACGATCCAATGCCGGTGAAGGGCCGCGAGCTTTACTATATTTTCATCACTCATTTGTTTGCTGTTGACGTGGTCGGAATTAAAGTGGATACGAATGACGCGTCCCAGTGGTAGTTTTCATGAAGTCTCCCCACCGTCCGCAGATTGACTGATCTGGCGCCAACCCGTCAAATATCCAAAGGTCGGCGAAGTTGAGGTCTGGCACTGTTGTCGCCGACTCCGTTTTAATCCAGATGCCGAGATTCATGTGAACCGTTCGGATGTTGACCTCGTCCTGGAGTGGACGGCATTTGCGTTTTGGCTGACCGGATTATGGGCGCGTCGGCGACCGGTTCATTCTGACGTCGGCCGCAACAGACAACTTGTCTGACGTAGGGGGAAACCCACTCGGAATATGACCGCTCAGACAGTTGCGAAGCAACACGGTCACGTGCCTGTGAAGGCTGGGGATTCAGAGGCCTGGACGCCTTCATGATCCAGTCGGAACTGCTCGATGATCCGTTGGTTGTGGTCATCGAGGTAGGCCTGCAACTCACGGCGCCCTATCAGGCGAACTGATGCAGCGTTGGCGAGTTCGGTAGCTGATCGCGTGAAATAGGAGTTCGTGACGACGATGGCATCATCACAACCATAGAAGCTCTTCGCGGAGATGGCTTCCTGGACGGCCGAGTTGCCGACGTTTCCCGAGTAATTTTTCGCTTGGATCACCATCTTTTTACCAAACTTACTTACGAACAAGTCTGCGCCCTGATCGCCACTCAGTTTGGTTCCCTCGACATCGTAGCCCGCCGTCTGGAATATTTGAGCGAGGAATTTCTCGAATTCGTATCCATTCATGGCGTCCACGTGGTACATCGTGACAAACTGATTAGGATCAAAAAACTCCAGTTTCGTTGCCAGCCTCTCGACGAGGATGTCGAAGTTGATCTGTTCGCAGACGTCGAGCCAGGTCTCCACAGTCTGCCAGGGTAGAAGCGGCGTGCCGAATGCCGTGGACGCCTGATCGGCATACTGTATTTCTGGGTGGCGGATGTTGTTGTCCCACAGGAAATAGAACAACAGGCTGAGATCATCGCGGTAGCTCACCCCTGCTTCCGCTATCCACGACCGAAGAATCTCACGCAGTGAGCCCTTGACGTGCCTCGAAATCTCGTTGGAGAAGCCAAGGTATGCCGAATTGAACCCCGTTGTCAGCAAAAGTTTGTCCAGTAGATGCGGAAGCTCTTCGAGCTCTGTAAAGCCCTTGCGGATCAGGACCTCGCGAAAAAGCTCACGGTTAGAATACGTTCCATTCTCTCGTGCGCCGGGCGTCTCGGCATCACTGGGCTCGACGCCCACGTTTCGAACTGTGTGAAAGAAGTTGGCAAAGTAAGGTTTTTTCAGTTCGGAATATTTTCTGAGCACCGCGCGAAGCAGGTCGTTGAGCTGCGCCTGCTCCTTCTTCTTGCCGAGCAGATCTTTCAGGAACCCTTTCGTCTGGTACTGAAATTCGGGATAGAAGGAAGGGTCAAGCGGGACTTGGAGCAATACAGCTGCTGGCTGACCCGATGCTTGGACCGGAGCATTTGTACACCATGGGCATTTAGTTTCGAATGATTTGCGTCTGCACGAAGTACATTGGTAGATCACGAGTTCTCTCCGGACTGTGAATCTGTTTTTTGGTGGCCACCATCTTACCAACTTAATCTGCACTGCAACCTTGTAGTGTTAGAAGGACGTTGTGCACCAATCGCGTCGCGAAGCCCAGAGTGTGCATATTGCTCACGCAGAAGCGTAGCCGCCCATCCGCTACGCTCCGCCGATCGCCGAACCGCTTCAAAAAATCGACCACACACGTCTTTTGTATGCCCATCGATCGTGACGCGGTCGACGCTGCCCCCCGAGACCGACTCTAAAACATACGGTCAGGCGACGGCCGAGATTTTCTACAAACTGCATAAGCAGCAATAAGTACGTGCGAGTGACAAAGCTTGATTCCGCTCGAAGGCATCGGTACGACAGAGGATCGTGTGGGCTCTTGCACAGAACCCCTCCCTGTGGGCGACGGGTTCCGGAGTAGGTGGTTCGTTTGCGCTTCGGTGTCACTCGCAAAATCGATATCTCGTGGACGGGCGTCGGACTTGTGGTCGTCTCGGCCGCAGCCCGTGCATACTCAAGGCGTCCCTGTGGTTGTAACGCAACTAACTGTCAATCGCACCCGCCCTCCCGCTGAGCTTCGCCATAACCCCGTCTGGCAGAAGTATGGGATTTCAGGTGACGACAGCGCCCCGCCTGAAAAAGGGCGTGCGCATTGAGCAATCCGGGTTTTCCTTGCGCATCGCGAGGTGGCGTAACGTGCCTCGACCGCCTTGATCAGGGGGGCCTGAAATCGTCCGGCGCCAGTACGAGGCGGGCGCGCGGGTGCGCGAGCAGCCTGCGTTCAGCGACCGCGCGGATGCGGCTGTATCCGTCCCGGAAGGTCCTGAGGATCCGGACGTCGTCGGCCCGGGGTTCAAGCCAGAAGTGGGCTTCGAGCGCTGCGATCGTGATGGTGCATTCGACGACCGTGTGTCCTCTGACGAGGACGAATGACACGCCTTGCCCATCGGCCAGAATCTGCGGCTCGAATTCAGGTTTTTCCATGACAGGTTTCAGTGCGTTGTCGTCTGTTCTGTGCGGGGTAAAGCGGTGTGCAAATTGGTCTGATGATGCCGGCGATTGTCGCCGGCATCAGGATACAGCCTGCCTGGCATCACCAGGCGCGTAGGCGAGCTGTGTGGACGGCTTTTGACACGCGCGTCCGTAACACGAGCCGGCACGCTCACCGCCGGGTAAAAGCCTCGCCGATCTGCCGCGCGCGCTTCACTTCGTCGCTGTGCAGGTAAATTGACGTCGTGGAAACGGAAGCGTGCCGCAGGTTGTCGCGCACCGTGGTGAGTTCGGCGCCGTGCGCCAGCGCGAAGGTGGCGTGGGTGTGCCGCAACCAGTGCGGGCTCGCACGGCGCAGCTTTTCGGCGAGCGGCGGGTGATCGGTCTCGATCGCACTGGCGGCAAGCAGCAAAAAACGCTCGAGGACACCCCACAGCCGCACGCTGCTGATGGACGCGCCACTGTCCGCGTCCAGACTGCCGATGACCGGCGTATCCGGCCGCCAGCGCGCGGTAGTCGTCGGCAGGTGCCGCTCGGCCAGATAACGGGCCAGTGCGTCCCACGCGAGCGGTGGCAACGCCACCCGCCCGATCTTGCCGCCTTTGCCGGTGACGCGCAGCCAGTGTTCGCCGCGTGCGTCCGTCTCGACGTGCCCGAGCGTCGCACCGACCAGTTCGCCCGCGCGCAGGCCCGTCGCAAAGCCGAAATCGAGCAGGAAGCGAAGCCGCTGTGCGGCGGGCACTGTCCAGCCGTCAGACCATTCGAGCCCGTCGGCCAACGTGCGCACCAGTGCCCATTCTCCGTCGGTAAAGGCGCGCGACGCGTCGAGCGCCGATCCCGTTTTGCCACCGCGCACCTTGAGGCCCGCAAACGGATTGGCCAGCACATAGCGCTGTTCGACAAGCCACCGGAACAGAGCGCCGAGAATCGAGAGCGCGTGCGCGATGGAGCGCGTGGACAGGCTGCCATTGAACGGCCGCCAGTCGGGCGACGTGCGAGGGCGCACCGGGCCGATCCATCGGCCGCGCGGCGACGGATGGCGCAGGAACGTCCGGTACGCGATCGCATCCTCGGTGGTGAGTGACGACAGCGCGCGCCCGCGTTCGACGATGGCCCACAGGATCAGCCGTTCCGCTTCCTTGCGGTAGGTCCGCTGCGTGGCAGGCGACTCGTGCAGCGCGAGCCAGGTCCGCACGGCTTGATAGTCGTTGGAGGCATCCAGCGTGCAGGTCGCGCGCGGCGCGCGGAACGTGCCGGCGGAGCCGTCGACCTCGTCTGGCAGTTTGAGGGTTTCCCACGGCACGATGTCGCCGCGAGGGCTCGCGACCACCAGCGCACGCGCCTTTTCTGTGAGGGCGGGCCAGGCGGAAAAGAATGCCTCGATGGCGCGGGCGCTCGCCATGCCGAGCCCCGGCACGGCCTTCCACCACTGGCGCCGGCGGGGGATGCGCACGGTCAGATCGGCGAGCGTCGTGATGCCGTGCGCGTGCAGCACGCGCACCGCGCGCGGGGTGAACCACTGGGCGATGTCGTCGGCGATCTGCGGGTCGGGCGGCCGCGCGTTGCGCAGCGCGACAATCGCCTGCGCAACGCCTTTTGCGTGCCGCTCACGTTCCGCGGCGGGATGGGTGAGGAGTGCGATGAGATCGTCGCGATGGGCCGCGCGCGCGACGTGCAGCAGCTTGCCGCGGATTCGCCCGAGCACGCCGCGTGCGGATTTCCCGTCACCGAGTGCGGAGGGGAGGTAACGCGCGACGGCCTGCCGCACGGACACGCCGGCGTACCACGCGCGCAGCACGGCAAGCTCGTCGGCATCGGGGAAACCGGGGGCGGTGTCAGTCGAGGGCGCGGAGGGCAGGGTGAGACGCGTTTTCATGTCCCTGAGTTTAGTATAAAAACAGACACCTTAGGATAAGAAGAGTTATCTTTATAGTCGCGTTTGAGGTGACGTTTTTACGCGAACACATCGCTCGCTCACACAACTAAATTTATGGTCCGCCCCAGTTTTGCAACCCCTGATGTCTGATGCAGTGTTGGCTTGCTCAAATCTATCCGGCGTCGTTTTGGGGACTGCTGTCGGTGAAAGGATAGATCAACACCTGCATGGCAAGCGGTATGTGACTTTTCTTGCGACGAAAGCGGCGAGATTCCCGCCTGCGCTATCACCTGCCACGACCAATGGCGGCGATTTCCCCAATCGGGAATGCAGCGTCGAATGCGCTCATTCGATGGCATGGCAGGCATCATGCACTGCTGCGGGAAAGGGCGCCTCGGGTGCCGGGCGATAGTCCACAGGCAATAGTGCATATCCGCACTCGCGGGACAACGACCGGGCCATGGGCTCGAAGTCTTCAATGTCGCCTACACCCAGCCGCCGCCATGGAAATAGACAGTGCATCCGCTCAGGTGTCCTTCGGGCACGTGTAGGCGTGCCCCGTAGTGCCGGTTCTCATGGACGATATCAAAATTCTCAACGCGCTCGATTGGTAAAAGCCGCACCGGTACACGAAGGGCCCGCCCCAACTCACGGGCTTGTTGAGGGTTGACTAGTCGGTAGGCGGAAGAAGTCCGGCAGAGGCAAGCTGATCAATTAACTTGTGGGAGGCGATGTCTAGCGGCATGCTCAATCCATTCAAAGGAGAGACATATATTGAACGGCCATGCGCGCTTGGCGCCAGGCGCGGAAATCGAGGGCGCTTCCCAATCGATTGCAGGAATTCACAAGAGCTTATGTTCATCCTTCCTGACGCAGCAACCCTTGCTAGTGCAAGCCATAATTCAAGGAAAATCTATCGTACATGCGAGTCGATCGAACGGTGCCTGTAGCACGCCGTAGACGGTAATGGCCGGATCGCTCGTTTCCATCCTGTACAGGCGGCGAAGCATGGGATAGCCATTCGGCACATCAAATATCTCCTCGACTGCCCCAGCGGCGGGCGCGGCATCGATAACGATGTGCGTCTTTCGGATATGGACGGAGTGCATCTTTAATGCATCCACGACAAACCGCGCGCCGAATTCGTCGACAATCTCATTATCGATCTCAGGCGAAAGATAGGTTATGTCATACATGAACGGCGCGTCATCTGTCCAGATCGTCTTCCGAACGCAGAGCATAACGTGATCGGGAGGGGCGAGCGCGTTCATTGTCGGGTCAGAGATCTTCTCTCGCGTAACCGAAACTGCCCGGATGCTCGCGTCGTACAATGAAGGCTGCATCACGTCAAGCTGACGCAGCAATCTTTGTTGTCGCTTGACATACGTTCCTTTTCCAGGAACCGCGGTCAATTCTCCGGCCGCTTGAAGATCACGCAAGGCGCGCTTTACGGTGATTGAACTGACGCCAAATTCCTCGCTCAACATGGCAGTCGAAGGAATGGGGAGGTCCAAGGAGTATGCACCGGCCGCGATGCGTCGGCGAAGCTCCTCCCGCACTGACTCATGCAGTGATTGCGACGGTTGTATTTTGATCAAGTTTTTCCTCTCGTGGCGCAGCCGCAGACACTATCCACTATATCTCGCCGCGCTATAGATGCCTAGTATGCCAGGCATCCGTGAGATGCTTGTCGCGAGGAAAGGTTCGAACGTTCTGCCGACAGCAGCCTCTTTGAAAGGTACGACAGGGGTCCAGCAGGGGACGGTCGGAGAAACATGCGCCAATCAGCATTGGGCGCCGAACGGCGTCACGGTTGTACCGTATCAGAATCAGGATCAAGTCTCCACCGACTTGACCGTTGGCCCGCTCGATGCGTCGCTGATCGGCGACGTGCAGGTACAAATCGGCTTCTTGCTGACGCCGCGGGGCGCGAGCTTCGCATTTATGGGCGGCAAAATTGTCGATCCGACGAGCCACAAGGGGCTGCCATCGGAATGCGAAAAGAGGACACGGAATTACGGGAGAAAGTTAATAAGGCGATTTCGGACGTGCGAAAGGACGGGACATATGACCGGATCGACAAGAAGTATTTTACATTCGACGTATACGGAAGTTGATTGAATTCGACCGCAGCGATGTCCGGAAGCTACCGCGTATTCGTTGGAGTCGATTGGACGGGCATCGCGACCGCCGAGCTGAAGGTGTTGTTGCCAGAAATTCAGGCAACACTTGAACACTACGGGGAGGCCCGCAGCATGAGCGCGCGCCTTCCGCAATATTTTGCATCAACGCACCCGTCACTGCGCCGCTTCGCTTGCGGTTTCCGTGTGAAGCGAGTAAGGCAACAGTGTGAAGCCCGCCTGCCACGGTCGAGGCTGAGGACGGGTAAAACGAGGGCCGCAAACCGGTCTGACGGCACCTCTAACCTTGAGACAATTCTTAGGAACGCGAAGCACGTAGCAGGTTGACGAGCTCACGCATCGAGCTGCAATCTTCCATGCTCATGATGCGCTCGAAGATGTCCTCTCCGCTGCGCTCCATTGGAGTTCCGCAAACATTCTTCAAAAATTTTCGCTTCACGTCCAAGTCGTCGAAAGGTCTTCGCCAATGGCCTTTTGGCCAGTCGACCGACGTCTCGAACGAGCGACCGTCCGATAGCAGCAGAGTAACAGAAGACTTGTGCTGATCGATGCGCCAGAACGCCTGTTCTGCGACCGGATCCACGTCAACGACGATCTTTTGCATCAGGTCAGTGACCCTGCTGTCCGCCATCACTGAAGGAGAGAACCATCCTCTTCCTACTTCGATGGAAAGAAGAGCCATTGCCGATACGTATTGCACTGATAGCTGCGCATCAATGTCAGATAATGGCCCGCGATCGGAAAACCATTCAGGGATTCTGGAAAATGTCCGGATTAAAACCTCGTCGATTGAGTCGTGATGGACACCGCGGGTTGCCATGAGATTGGCAATTGCCTCGATGGTCGTGTGGAGAAAGGCACAGCAGGGAAATCCTTTGAATGATGATTCCCTTGTACGCCAAGTGAGACCGAGATCCGCGGAAAGGAGAGTCGCATTGAACCTATCAGATCCGATCACTTGCGCGAAACCTCTTTCTGGGTCGCTCAGCATAGCAAAGGGTCCGATAATATCCCGGCGCGCGCAAATCGCAGCATCGATCCCTCCAAGTGCCATCTGGCCATAGTTCGCCTTTAGCGCATGCGCTGGACGTCCATACTGAACGTACCATAGGGGAAGGCATGTATTGGCGGCGGCATGGCCGAGAGCTGAGCGAAACTGTTCTTCCGAACCTCTCGAGACCACCATGGCGGCGGCTCCGGCGGCTACACCGTGCCACGCGTGGTAGACCGCGAAACGCAGATATGCTTCCGGGCTAGCTTGCGTTGCATCGTGAAGCCTGAGACCTGCTTCGTAACCGGCGACGACGCCGGCGAGGAACTGTCTCGGCGTTGCGTCAAGGTGCTCACTCATTGCCAGTGCAGCCGGTATGACGGTTGCGCTTGGATGGCCAACCGCGACATCCTCATAGTCGAGGACGTCCGCAAGCCACGCGTTAACCTTGCCGGACAACGACGGTGGCAAGCGCAACGACGTACCGACAACGCTGCAGCCGTCCATTTGTTTTCGCGTGTCGTAGGCGCTCAGGATTTTTCGTCCGAGAACTGTATCGGTTCCAGCAATGATGCAGCCGATGGTGTCAAGCGTTAGCAATTTCGCCTTGTGCACGACATCGTCCGGAATGTTCTCGTAGCGCAGGTCAGTTAGAAATCGCGCCAATAGTCCCGCATGCGAGTGAGCCGGATCGTCAGGGAACAATATGTGGCCTCGCGGCTGTGCCATGCACGCTTGGGCGACCCGGTTATCCCTCGATTTCTCGTTTGTCATGTTGTCCCCGCGCACGGTCGAATCACCCTTCCGTCGCCAGTTCGCTCGTTATCAATTGAGCGGTGAATTCAGGTTGTTCCTTGTACCCATGTGACGTAGCAATCATGACGACGCGCGAACGATGTCCAATCTTTCCCTGACCAACTAATTTACGCAGGCCCGACACGGCAGCAGCACTCGAGAGCTCAACGTAAAGCCCTTCCTTCGCCAGGAGAAGCTGGTCATCGCTTGCTTCCTGATCATTGACCGCCACGCCGGAGGCATCGGTCAGTTCGAGCGCAAGCAACGACTGGAACGTGACGGTGTTCCCTCCGATCGACACCATGGCTGTGTCGCCGGAGAAGCTACTGCATACCATGCCATGTCCTTCTCTGGCACGACCGATACGCGGGAAGGGCTCGACAGCGTGAACCCTCGGTGTTGCGCTTATCAGTCCGGTGGCCCGCAAGTCCTGATAGCCTTTCGCAATACCCCAAAGGAGATCACCGCGGGCGGTGGGCACCACTATGTCTGTGGGTGGAGCGGCAGGAAACTGCAGGTACAACTCGAGCGCGATAGCCCTGTACCCATCCACGCCGAAAGGGTTGCTGCCAACGGGCGGCATAAGGTAGTTGGTGGCCGGATACCAGTCGCCACGCCTTGCGTGGCGTGCGATCAGCACCCAGCGATCGTCCGAATTTTCCATCGCGATGATTCGAGCGCCGTGCATCTCGATTGCTCTACGCCAGTTCGGGCTCATATCCGGCGTCGTTACGACAATACAATCGATGCCGGCACGCGCAGCATAGGCTGCCATTGACACCCCGGCGTTTCCGCTCGAGGCAACGGCAATGGTCTTCGCACCAATATCCATCGCGCGTTGGGCCACCATCGCGCCCATTCTGTCCTTGTGGGAGCCAGTGGGATTGGCGAACTCATTCTTCGTGTATACCGCTTCTATGCCCAGCGAGGCGGCGAGGCGTGGCAGGCTCGACAATGGCGTGTTCCCTTCGCCCAGGCCAGATGGAGATCCGTAAGACAGCCACTCTGCCATATTGTCCGAACGCAATTCGGTCGGAAAATCAGCGTAATGGGGCGCGACGCTCGCCGGCGCGTCACATTTCAGGCAAGAAGGGCAGCCTTCAAAATAGTCGTCCAGCGGGTGAAGCTGAGCACACTGGAGGCATCTCATGGCTGCTACGTTCGGATTGAGCTTGCTCAGCACGTGATTCTCCCAAGTGGCAACGCGGTGGCATCCTGGAGAAGGCCAAACAGGCAATCGCCACGGTTCGCCAGCGTCAGGTGACGCTTGCAGACCACCAGTCCGGCAGAGCCAAACAAAATCTCCCTCGGCGGGCGATGCGGGTCATCTACGGAATGAAGCAGTCCGGCAAGTTGCCCCGCCACAACCTCGTCACCAAGCTCAACCCACGGCTCGAAGAGACCGCTCGTGTCCGCGTAGACGAAAAGGTCCATGCTCTCGCAACTCATCATCCTGACAGGCCCGGGATCGGGCGCGTCACATGAGGCTAGAATGCCGATGTGTTTTAGAAGCCTCAGTACACCGTGTTCGGCAAGATCGGAACCAGCGCGGCGCAGCGTTGCGCCTCCTCCAAGCTCTGCAGTGATCACCGGAATACCCAGTTCACCGGCAGCGGCGGGCAGCGTAGTGTTCCCGCCCCCGCCTGTACCGTCGGTGAACTCCGCCAGATGCACTCCGAAGACGCGGAGTAATTCGAGCAGCTTTTCGTTTTCCGCGGTTGTCTTTGCGCCGCGCACGAGGGCACATGGAAGATAGTCGAGAGAGCGACCGCCCGAATGGAGGTCGACCACAAGATCGGCCATCGGGAGAATGACGTGGGTAACATAGTGGGCGATCATCTCCGTCGCGGTACCATGTGCACGCCCGGGGTAAAGCCGGTTGAGGTTGCCATCATCGATTGGCGAAACCCTGCGACCGGCCTGCACCGCTGGGAAATTGAGCGACGGTAGAATGATGACCCGCCCCGTCACGTCACTCTGACGCAGTCCCCTCGCCAGCCGCATCAATCCAATCTGGCCTTCGTATTCATCGCCATGCGTGCCGGCGATGAGCACAGCGGTCGGGCCGACGCCATTTTTGATGCAAATCGCGGGAACCGGAATCCAACCATAAGCTGACGTGTCGGTCGAAATCGGAAGTCGGAGAAAGTCGACCTGTTTGCCGTCTTTCGCAAAATCGATGGTGGACCAGATTCGTGTCGAGTCTGACATTTGTGACCTGTCTAAAATAGCAATGGCTTAGCGAATCACCGGAAGGGTTGCGGGTGATAGCGCGCTCAGAAACTCAACGCCAGATTCGGTGACGAACACGACCTCCTCGAACTGGAACACTGCGCCGTCACGTTCGAGTTTCGGTTCGATATGCAGAACCATTCCCGGTTCGATGACCGTCATGTCTGCTGCGGACAGAGAGGGCGGCTCGGTTACGTCCATCCCTCCACCATGTCCTATCCGCGAGACCGCGCTGTACACCGTCCCGAGATCGGCACTACGCCACATCTGGTCGAATAGTCTGTAGACGTCCGAACAGGTCATTCCAGGCCGGATCTGACCTGCAAGATCCAGTGTCAGGGATCGCACGGCCCCGTAAGTACGGATTTCCCAGTCAGCGGGCTCACCGGCGCGTGCGATCCGGTTGCAATCCGCGGGATACCCTCCGTACGTCGCCCGGAAGTCGGTCCAGACGTAGTGTCCTTCCTCAAGCCTCCGTTCCTTCGCCGTGCGTGCGTATGCGAAATCGCCCCTCGAGAACAGCATCGCAATCGGTTCGGCGCTTTCCGCGCCGTTGAGGTAGATTTGCGCCTGCATGAGGTAATAAAGCTCATATTCCGTCATGCCGATATAGGCATTTTTGATCGCCTGATTGAACGCGGTGTCGACGATTTCGTAGGCCGTGCGATTCATCTCTGCCTCGAATCTGGACTTGATCAGTCGAACCTGCCAGATAGTATCTGCAGCGCTTTTGACGCAACCTTGCGCATCAAGAGATCTGAGCTCTTCGATCAGCCCGAGGGACCCCCGCCCGAACATGTCCTGGCCATAGTCCACCGCGATATGAGGGGGGCTGGTAGCGGTCCCGCCTTTGATCCATTCCGCGACAGCGCTGACCGCCTCGTCCAGATAGCCGTTGTAGTACACCGGAGCAAAGAGGCGGGGCCTGAGCTCGACTGTCCGGGCTTCCCCGAGACTGCCGAAGAGCGCGAAGTCCGCGAGGGAGATGGCGGCAAAAATGGGACGTGCCTTGTGATCCCAAGAAAGTTCCTGGTAGTCGGTAAAGTAGTCGACGTTCTTCTTGTCCGTAAGAACAATCACGTCAATTTTTGCCTTTACCATCTCGCGGCGGATGTTCGACAGCCGTTGTTGCATTTCGGCTTCCGGGACGGCCGGTGCAGGCGGGCGGAAGGCGCGCGGGATTTCGAGTTGCAGTGCATTCATTATTTAATCTCCATACCTTGAGACGGAAAATTAACGTAGCAGGCGAGACGGTCAAAGGGCGCCTGGACGACGCCGTAGATCGTGACTCCGGCGTCGCTCGTCGCCATCCTGTACACACGACGAAGCATCGGATAACCGATTGGGACCGAGAAAATTTCGCCGACCGTTGCCGAAGCTGGGGCAGCTTCAGCAACAATTCGCGTATTGATAATGTTGATCCCACGACTTCTCAGGGCATCCACAATATAGTTTTTGCCAAACTCCTCCAGGATGTCGTCCTCGATATGTGATGAAAGATAGCTGGCGTCATATAGGAATGGGATGTCTCCGTCGTATATCACCTTTCTTACGCAGAGCATCACTTGATCGGGCGGTTCAATTGCCATCATCGATGGATCGCAGATCTTTTCCCGCGTAACGGAAATCAAGCGTATGTCTGCGCTGTGCAGCGAGGACATACGCAGATCGAGTTGCCGCAAGATGCGCTGAGGCGTCTTCACGTAAGTACCTTTGCCTGGGATCGCGGCGAGGGCGCCCGCTGCCTGCAAGTCCCGAACGGCACGTCTGATGGTGATAGGACTGACGCCGAACTCTGCGCTCAGCGTCGCCGCCGACGGGATCGGCGATTCGCGAACGTAAGTTCCATTCCTGATGCGTCTGAGGATCTCCTCGCGCACGCTCTCGTACAAAGACAAAGAAGTCTCCAGTCTTGGTCTGTTCACGCGGTCTACCGGGTAAGTACCGGTATTGCCATCAGCTTGGCATCTTGACATACCTGATATACCCAGTATACTCACCATATCAACAAAAGGAAAGGAGACAGTTATGAGAATCTCAGCGTTGAGCAAACGGGTGGCGCTTGTTCTGGCAGCGGCCGTGACAGTGGTCAGCACGGGTGTTACAGTTGCTAGAGCGGAATCCACCGAAGACAAGGTTCTTCACGATGGAGAAATCACGATTGGCATCCACAACCAGGTTCCCTGGGGATACCGGAATGCCGATGGCAGCGTTGCCGGAGTCGGCCCCGACATGATCCGGGCGGTGCTTGGGCCGCTCGGCGTGAAGAAAGTTGACTTTGTAATCGTGGACTTCGATGCGCTTATTCCCAGCCTGCTCTCGCGCCGTATTGACGCCGTCGCATCAGGATTGGCAATCACACTGCCACGTTGCAAACAGGTGATTTTTAGCAATCCTGATTTGGCAATCGGTGATGCCCTTCTCGTGAAGAAAGGTAACCCGCTCAATATTCATAGCTACGCCGATGTCGCGAAAAGTCCGGCGGTCCGCATGGCGGGCGGGCGCGGAAGCTCGGCTGTCGAACATGCCATCTCCGCGGGCATTCCAAAAGACCGGATACTTTTGCTGAAGGACGTCGAGTCTTCCGTCGGCGCATTGCTGGCAGGGCGCATTGACGCGGATACTGAGTCCAGCTCCACTGTAATTAATGTACTCAAGGATCCTAACGTCGGTAACAAGCTCGAGCGGGCGATGCCTTTTACCGGTCTGGTGATAAATGGACAGCAGGTAGCGAACTACGCGGCAATCGCTTTCCGGCCAGAAGATGCAAAGCTGCGGGACACCTATAACGAAAGTCTCGCCAAAATAAAGGCCGACGGGACGGTCAAAAAGATCTTTGCTAAATACGGTTTCAGCGATTCTGAGATCGCACCCAGCGATATGACTGCAAAAAAGATCTGTGGCGACGATTTTCGATAAACCAGTGACCCGGATACTCCAGGAGGGCAAATGAATTTTCCCAATGTCATGCTGGGGATCTATAAAGGGTTTGGGGTCACTGCGACCGTTACCATCCTTGGTCTCCTATATGCGATACCGTTTGCCCTGCTTGGAGGAATCCTTCAGAACTTTTCGAGCGGCTTTACTCGCAAGGCCATCACCTTCGTCATCGAATTCTGGAGGAGTTCGCCAGTTATTGTGCTCCTCTATGCTTTCTACTACACGCTACCGGCATTTGGTATCTACTTGTCTGGCGTGACGGTAGGCGCACTCGTCCTCGGGTTGAATTCGGGCGCCTACAGTAGCCAGTCTGTCCGTGCCGCATTGCAGTCGCTTCCGCGTGGGCAATGCGAAGCGGGTCTCGCTTTGGGCTTGAGCCGGGTCGAAGCACTCTTTCTCATCGAGTTGCCGCAGGCAATCAGGGCGATGATACCGGCCTTTATCAATGATTTAATTCAGTTGATCAAGGGAACTGCATTGGTATCACTTATTACGTTGGCGGACATGACGTTTCGCGCTAAGGAAATCGCGCAGTTGAGCTACGATCCCTTGTTGATCTACTCGAGCCTTCTGCTTGCTTATCTGGCGCTCTGCTATCCAGTGACCATCTTCGGGCGCTACCTTGAGAAGTCACACGGAAGTCGGCGGGGGAGAACATGAACTTCGATCTTGCTTTCGCGTTGCGAATCATACCGCGGGTACTGGAGGGAGTCGGCAACACTCTCCTTGTAGCAATCCTTAGCTTCATTGGTGCGCTTACACTTGGTTTTGTCTGGGAGATGTTGCGCCGCTCGAGCAATGTGGTCCGTCCCGTCATCCAGTTCATCATCGATGCAATCCGGTCTACACCTGCGCTCGTTCAGATTTACTTTCTGTTTTTTGTTCTGCCCTACTATGGAGTCACGCTGCCGGCGTTGTTCGTCGGGGTTTTTGGTCTGAGTTTCTACTACTCAGGATATATGGCCGAAGTGTTCAAGGCTGGCATAGATGCTGTCCCCGTTGGACAGTCCGAAGGCGCAAAGAGCCTCGGACTCAGCTGGTGGGACACCATCGCTTTCGTGATTGCGCCGCAGATGTTGCGAAATGTCGCCGCTCCCCTTGGTGCCTATTCAATTGCAATCCTGAAATCGACGCCCTACCTTTCGGTGATTGCGGTTCCCGAAATGCTCGGCAGCGCATTGGACGTGGCTTCCGATACCTACCGTTATGCTGAACCAATGCTCGTTGCGGGGATTCTGTTCTTGGCACTGGCGCTCATCGCCGTTGGCCTGGTTGCGCGCGTAGAACGATCTCTCGGGATTGGCGCTGTGCCGCGGTGAGCAGATCACAAAAGCAGTAGTACATCGTATAAAGTTGTTGTGGAGGACGACATGGCATCCCAATTGACGCGCCCACTCGCCACTGCGAGTGTTTGCGCACAAGCGTCTCCAATTGCTGTCGAAATGGAGAAGGTCTCAAAATGGTATGGCAACTTCCAGGTTCTGCGAGAAGTGAGTCTGGAGGTGGAATTTGGCGAAAAAATCGTTATCTGCGGCCCCTCCGGGTCCGGCAAGTCAACCTTGATCCGATGCATCAATCAGTTGGAGACCCACCAAGAGGGACGAATCAATGTCAACGGCGTGGAGATGCACGCGCGCATGAAAGGATTGGCCGCGTTGCGTCGCGACGTTGGCATGGTGTTTCAGCAGTTTAACCTGTTCCCACACATGAACGTACTGGATAACTGCACCTTGGCCTTGAGACGAGCACGAAAGGTGTCAAGGGAAGAGGCAGAATCGGTTGCAATGGAAAATTTGCAGCGTGTACGGATACCGGATCAGGCAAAGAAATTCCCGGCGCAGTTGTCGGGAGGGCAACAGCAGCGCGTTGCGATCGCGCGTGCTCTCTGCATGAAGCCAAAAATCATGCTGTTCGACGAACCCACGTCCGCGCTTGACCCGGAAATGATCAAGGAGGTACTGGACGTCATGACGGGCCTAGCAAGTGACGGCATGACGATGATCTGTGTGACCCATGAAATGGGTTTTGCGCGCGAGGTGGCGGACCGGGTAGTGTTCATGGACGCAGGTGAGATCATCGAGTGCGCAGATCCAGAGACGTTCTTCCGGAGCCCGACACACCTACGCGCGAAGCAATTCCTCAGCCAGTTGTTGCATAAATAGGGCGACATAATTTTCAAGAGAAGTTTGCCGGAATCCACGTCGCTATAGGCACGAACTGACAGTTTTCCGGAACAGTCGAACAACCTGTAAGCACGATATTCTGACGCGAGGATCGATAGGGCAGGCGACAGAGGAGTGGTTCGTGCCACCACTAACGGAGCCGGGAAAATTGCGATGAGATTGAGGCTGTAACGTGCGAAGGCTTAAAAAGTGACTAAATAGCAATTAGGTATGCAAATAAAATAACGTCGTTTTCTGATTTGGAGACATTTAAATGAAGATGAAATTGCTTGTTGCGTCAGTTGTGACGGTCGTAGGAGCTTCCGCTTATGCACAAGGGTCGGTTACCTTGTACGGTCTGTTCGACGAGGGATTCGACTTCACGAACAATGCGTCAGGAAGCAAGGCTTACGAACTTCAAAGCGGCTATGTTCAAGGCAGTCGTTGGGGTCTGAAAGGTAGTGAGGATCTTGGCGGTCAATTGAGCGCAGTGTTTCAGATTGAAAACGGCTTCAACGTCAACAATGGAAAGCTTGGCCAGGGCGGCCTGATGTTCGGACGTCAGGCATACGTGGGACTGTCAAGTTCGACTTATGGCAAGCTTACCTTTGGTCGACAGTATGACTCTGTTGTCGATTACTTCTCGTTGACGACGGCAAATGGAAACTGGGCGGGTTATCTGTTTTCTCACCCATACGACAACGATAATACGGATGGTACGTTCCGTGTCAATAATACGGCGAAATACACCAGTCCGAATCTCGGGGGCTTCCAGTTTGGCGGCACTTATAGTTTCTCTAACGACACCAACTTCGCTAACAATCGCCAATACAGCCTAGGTGCGCAATACGCCACTGGAAGCTTTCTGTTCGCGGCGTCTTATTTGCAGGCTAATAACCCGTCTTCAACTGCAACCGGTGCGATCAACAACGGCGGCGATGAGAATTTTGTGGGTGACCGGCTTCGCATTTTCGGTGCAGGTATTAACTACTATGTTGGAAGCGCCACGTTCGGCTTCGCTTACTCAAACGTGGATGTGAAGAATCCGGTGAACTCCGGCTATGTGGGCGCTATTACACCTGTTAGCGGTCCCGCTTCGGACCTCCGCTTCCAGAACTTCGAAATCAATGGCAAGTACCAGTTCACGCCAGCGTTCTATGTTGGCGCGATGTACACGTATACACATGCGACGATGAACACGGCGGCGGGCACCTTCCACCCGAACTATCAAACAGTCGGGTTGATGGGCGACTACAACATTTCAAAGCGAACCGATGTTTATCTTCAGGGGGCCTATCAGCACGTCGGAGGAGATGCAACAGGTTCAGTGCTGGATTTCGCATATGTACCCGGTGCTTACGGTGTTTCCTCGGGCAACAGCCAGCTCGTTATGCGCCTCGGGCTTCGTCATAAATTCTAGTCAGCTCGGCTTGACCTCAAATCGGGGAGATCGGGCGGTTCTCTGAAGAGCAGTGCAATGTTGGCCAATCTCGCCGCGGCGCGACAGGGTAAAAAGGCGGCGAGTTCGCATCGTCTAATACCGGTCTGAAGGTATTAGTGTTCAGGGACTGAGTTCGACGCAAATCCATAGTTCGCGATCTGGCGGGGATGACGCGGCCGTGGACGACGGGGCATTTTCGGCTTCTGCATTATCTGTCTGCCCGGTCGGCTACTTGTCGGCACAAGGGCGTTACCAGTGCCAACGTTAGACGTTGGCTACTGCCCCTCAAGTCCATTCCTGAGGCGTTTCCTCGCCACTCGGCAACGTGAGGCCAACAGTCGGTAAAGGCAACGCTGTCTTGTACCGCACCTGCTTAAGCGCAAAGCTGGAGCGGATGTTCGACACGCCGGGTATTTTCGTCAACCATTGAACGATGACGTGCTCAAGGCTTTGCATGTCAGGCACGACAACCCGCAGCAGATAATCGGCATCGCCCGTCATCAGATAGCACTCCATCACCTCGGGCCGATCGGTGATCTCCCTCTCGAAGCGGCGCAGTGCGTCTTCTACCTGTTGCTCGAGCCTGACCTGAATGAAGACATTGATACGCAACCCGAGTGCGCTTGCGTCGAGGAGGGTGACGTGCTGCCGGAACAGACCGAGCTTTTCGAGTGTGCGCACGCGATTGAAGCAGGGAGTTGGAGAGAGGTTAACAGCGCGTGCGAGCTCGGCGTTTGTGATACGCGCATTGTCCTGCAACTGCCGCAGGATCGCGATGTCGGTTCGATCCAACCGGCGGGTTGGAAGCTTTGTTTCGGACGTCATAGTATGGAAATCTCACGTGAGACTGCGTTCCCAGAATTTATACCCTATCTGAAGCGAAAACTACCAGCAAAAGAGACGCACATTTTGTGAACAGTTGGATAAGCTCTTCTCACGCCGTCGAACTGTCTCGTTCGACATGCATGAGTCTCAAATCTCACGAATCTCACTGTTCAGCATGGAGTCACCATGACCGATTTATCGAGCGGTGCCAAACCGGTTCTCGCCCTCGCTCAAACCCGTATCGACAACGATCCGCAGGAGACTGCCGAGTGGATCGCCGCACTCGACGGCGTGGTGGAGCATGTCGGGCTCGAGCGCGCCCAGTATCTCTTCGACCGTCTGGCGGCGCACGCCTTGTCGAGCGGTATTGCAACGGCACGTGCGAATGTCACACCCTATACGAACACCATTCCGGTCGACCAGCAGCCGCCGTTTCCAGGTGACGTCGATATGGAAGAGCGACTCGCAGCTGCACTACGCTGGAATGCGCTCGCGATGGTGGTGCGGGCGAACCGCGCTTACGGCGAACTCGGGGGACATATTGCGAGCTACGCGTCGGCAGCGGATCTCTTTGAGGTGGGGTTCAACCACTTCTTTCGTGGTGCCAATGATACGCATGGAGGTGACCTCGTCTATTTCCAGCCCCACTCGTCACCGGGCGTGTATGCGCGCGCATACCTGGAAGGTTTTCTGAGCGAGCAGCATCTGGAGCATTACCGTCGCGAGATTGCAGGCCCGGGCCTGTGTTCGTATCCGCATCCCTGGCTGATGCCCGACTTCTGGCAGTTTCCAACGGGTTCGATGGGCATCGGACCGATCAACTCGATTTACCAGGCGCGTTTCATGCGCTATCTGCAGAACCGTGGGTTGCGCCAAACGGAAGGGCAAAAGGTCTGGGGGTTCTTCGGGGACGGCGAGATGGACGAGCCCGAATCGATTGGGGCCTTGTCTCTTGCGGCCCGCGAAGGGCTCGACAATCTCGTTTTCGTGATCAACTGCAATCTGCAGCGACTTGACGGCCCCGTGCGAAGTAACGGCCGCATCATCGACGAACTCGAAGCGCAATTCACGGGCGCGGGCTGGAACGTCATCAAGGTGGTTTGGGGTTCCGACTGGGATGCGCTTTTCGCACGCGATCGCACTGGCGCCTTGTTGCGCGCGTTTGCGCATACCGTCGATGGACAGTTTCAGACCTTTTCGGCCAATGACGGCGCCTACAACCGTGAGCGCTTCTTTGGACAGAACGAGGAACTGGCTGCGCTCGCCGCGCATCTGAGCAACGATGACATCGACCGTCTGCGCCGCGGCGGACATGACGTACGGAAGCTGTATGCGGCGTACGACAAGGCACTGAAGCATGGTGGTCAACCCACTGTCATTCTCGCGAAGACAATGAAGGGCTTCGGCATGGGCTCGATTGGCCAGGGCCGGATGACTACGCATCAGCAGAAGAAACTCGACATCGAACAGCTGAAAGCGTTTCGCGACCGGTTTCGCTTACCCATTTCCGACGAGGAGGTCGAACAGCTGCGGTTCTACAGGCCGGCGGACAACAGTCCGGAAATGCGGTACCTGCATGCCCGGCGCGAAGCGCTTGGCGGATATCTGCCCCGCAGAAGGAGAGCCGCGTCGCAAACGCTGCCTGTGCCGGCACTGTCGGCCTGGGGGCAATTCGCGCTGGAAGCCAGCGGCAAGGAGATGTCAACCACGATGGCGTTCGTGCGGATGCTCGGAAGCCTTCTGAAGGACCCGTCGCTCGGTCCTCGCATTGTCCCTGTGGTTGCCGACGAGGCACGCACGTTCGGCATGGCGAATCTGTTCCGGCAGGTTGGGATCTATTCGCCGCTCGGGCAACTGTACGAGCCCGAAGACATGGGTTCGATGCTGTACTACCGGGAAGACACTGGCGGACAGATACTGGAAGAAGGCATTTCGGAGGCCGGCGCTGTGTCGTCTTGGGTTGCGGCGGCAACTTCATACAGCGTGCACGACCTGCCCATGCTGCCGTTCTACATCTACTACTCGATGTTCGGTTTCCAGCGCATCGGCGATCTGATCTGGGCTGCTGCTGATCAGCGAGCGCGCGGCTTTCTGATCGGTGCGACGGCGGGCAAAACGACGCTCGGTGGCGAGGGTTTGCAGCATCAGGACGGCACGAGCCATTTGGCGGCTTCAACGGTACCGAACTGCCGAGCCTATGATCCGGCATTCGCGTACGAGGTAGCCATGATCGTCGACGAAGGCATGGGCGAAATGATCGAACGTCAGCGCGATGTGTTTTATTACCTGACGGTGACGAACGAGAACTACGCCCAGCCTTCGCTTCCGGGTGCACCCGTCGAGGGCGTGCGTGAAGGTGTGCTCAAGGGTATGTATCCGCTCGACGCGACATCCGTCGGTCGGACACAGGTCCAGTTGCTCGGTTCGGGGGCGATTCTGGGCGAAGTGCAGGCCGCTGCGCGCTTGCTGAAGGAAGACTGGAGCATCGAAGCTTCTATCTGGAGCGTCACCAGCTATACCGAGCTGCAACGGGACGGTGTCGCAGCCGAACGCACCGATCGTTTGTTCAATGAGGATCGCGGTCCCGCTCCGTATGTGACGTCTGTGTTGTCTCCCACTCGGGGGCCCGTGGTCGCAGCAACAGACTATGTGCGTGCTGTGCCGGAACTCATTCGTGCGTATGTGCCGCGGCGCTACGTGACACTCGGCACCGATGGCTTTGGACGCAGTGATACCCGTGCGGCATTGCGAGCCTTCTTCGAAGTCGACCGGTATTCGATCGCGATTGCTGCGCTGAAAGCGCTCGCGGACGACGGCGCAATCCCGGATGAGGTCGTCAAACAGGCCGTTGATCGCTATGGCAAGCATGATGGTCAACGGGCCCCGCCGTGGCAACGGTGATCCGCACCATGCGGAGCCAAAAATGAAAATTGCGGGTTCAGAGATGCAACAGGTTGCGAAAGCCGGTCCTTCGGGCAATTCGGGCACGGATGGCCACGCGTCGGGAGCACAGGTGGTCATGTCCGTCTTGCGCGCAGAGGGTGTTGATGCGGTTTGGGGGTACCCAGGGGGCGCCGTCCTGCCACTCTACGACGTGCTTCAGGAATCCATCGATATCACCCATTTGCTGGTTCGCCATGAACAGGCCGCCGTGCACGCGGCAGATGGTTTCGCGCGCGCAACGGGAAAGGTCGGCGTAGCGCTGGTGACGTCGGGGCCGGGCGTGACGAACGCGGTGACGGGCATTGCGACCGCCTATTTCGATTCGATCCCGCTGGTGGTGATCTCCGGTAACGTGCCCACACACGCTATTGGAACCGACGCGTTCCAGGAGTGTGATGCTGTCGGGATCACCAGGTCGATCGTCAAGCATAACTTTCTGGTGCTGGACGTCTCGCAACTGGCGAAGACGCTAAAAAGCGCGTTCCATGTTGCCCGCACCGGACGCCCAGGCCCCGTACTGGTGGATATTCCCAAAGATGTACTTCAGGCGAGGACGCCGTTGTGCATACCTGAATCCATTGAGCTACGGTCCTACCGTCCACGCACGGATCCTCACGCGGGACAGGTGCGTCGAGCCGCCGAAGCGCTCGCACGCTCACGCAGGCCATGCATTCTGGTTGGCGGCGGAGCGGTCGCGTCGGCAGCAAGCGAGGAGATTGGGGAACTCGTGCGGCGACTTGATGCGCCGGTGACGAACACGTTGATGGCGCTCGGCGCCTTTCCCGCTTCAGACAGGCGGTGCCTCGGGATGCCAGGGCTGCATGGCACATACGAAGCCAACATGGCCATGCAGCATTGCGACGTGCTGATTGCGTTCGGTGCGAGATTCGACGATCGGGTGGTTGGAAATACCGGGGACTTCCGCTCCGGTGGCAGGACGATTATCCATGTCGATATCGACCCCGCGTCCATAGATAAGCGGGTGCAGGTTGACATACCGATCGTAGGAGATGTGAGGACCTCAGTGCGCGCGATACTGGAGCAGCTCCGGGCACAGCGGATCAATGACGGAAATCGCAACGACTGGTGGAGAGAGATCGAGGCCTGGCGTGCGAAGCGCTGCCTCGCCTACGAGCCGGACGCCGATGTGATCAAGCCTCAGTTTGTTATCCAACGGCTTTGGGAAGCTACCGGAGGCGATGCCTATATCTGTTCGGATGTCGGGCAGCACCAGATGTGGGCCGCGCAGTTGTATGGATTCGACAAACCGCGTCGATGGATCAACTCAGGCGGGCTTGGAACCATGGGTGTCGGACTGCCCTACGCAATGGGCGTCAAACGGGCGCTTCCGGACGCGGACGTGGTCACAATCACCGGGGACGGTTCGATCCAGATGTGCATCCAGGAGTTGTCGACCTGTAAGCAGTACGACATCGGCGTCAAAATCGTTTCGCTTAACAACGGCTTCCTCGGTATGGTAAGGCAACTGCAGCATGTGAATTATCGTGACCGTTACTCTCACTCGTACATGGACGCGTTGCCTGACTTTATCGCGCTCGCCCGCGCTTACGGGCATGTCGGCTTTCGCATCGAGCGACCATGCGATGTCGAGCCGGTGCTGCGTGAAGCACTTGCCATGAAGCAGCGTACGGTATTCATGGACTTCGCCATTGATCCGTCCGAGAACGTCTGGCCTATGGTACGGGCTGGCGCGGGACTGACGGACATGCTGATGAATTCGGGCGACCTCGACCGGTAGTTCGATATGACTAGGGCTTCGGGCATCCACGTGTCCGCTGCCTGTTCCGGCCGGAGCGAAATACTACGCGATGATTGTTGCTCTCGCTTTGGAGCGCGATTGGGAGATTACTGAAGTGCATGTAAGAGAGATTAAGGTGCCTGACATTGGCGACTACAATGGCGTGCCCGTCATCGAGGTGCTGGTGGCTCCCGGTGATGTAATACAGGAAGAGCAATCGCTGGTTACGCTGGAGTCGGACAAGGCCACCATGGATGTGCCCAGTCCTCTTGGCGGCGTCGTTCGGGAAGTAAAGCTCAAGATCGGAGATACGGTGTCGGAAGGCTCGGTCATCCTGCTCATGGAGCCGCACGGCGCGGTGGCCGAGGTGGTCACCGCTGAGGCGGGTCCCGTGGCGAAGCTCGGGCTTTATGACGGTTCACCCATTGTGAATGAACTGCTTGAACCGGCAAGCCGTCCCTCCGCGCCTGCGCCAGCGGCTGTAGTCGCGCAGAAGGACGTTCGGATGTCGAGCCATGCTTCGCCCTCAGTGCGCAAGCTGGCGCGGGATCTCGGCGTGGAAGTGGCTAGGATTGTGGGCTCGGGCCCGAAGGGTCGCATCACGCAGGACGACGTTACGGCGTTTGTGAAGGGCGTGATGACGGGTCGACTGGCGGCGCCCGCTGCTGCAGCAGCCCCGGCGGCCGTGGGAGGCGCGGGTCTGAACCTGCTTCCTTGGCCGAAGCTCGACTTCACGAAGTTCGGGCCGGTCGATACGCAACCGCTTTCCCGCATCAAGAAGATTTCGGGTGCGAACCTGCATCGCAACTGGGTCATGATCCCGCACGTCACGAACAACGACGAAGCGGATATTACCGAGCTCGAAGCGCTGCGCGTGCAACTGAACAAGGAAAATGAGCAGGCGGGCGTGAAATTCACGACGCTCGCGTTCGTCATCAAGGCCTGTGTCGCGGCGCTGAAAAAGTTCCCGGCGTTCAACGCGAGCCTTGACGGCGACAACATTGTCTACAAGCAGTTCTACCACATCGGTTTTGCCGCCGACACGCCGAACGGCCTCGTCGTTCCGGTGATTCGCGACGCGGACAAGAAGGGCCTAGTCGATATCGCGAAGGAGATGACGGAACTGTCGAAGCTCGCGCGCGAAGGCAAGCTGAAGCCGGACCAGATGCAGGGCGGCTGCTTCTCGATCTCGTCGCTGGGCGGTATCGGCGGCACGCACTTCACGCCGATTATCAACGCGCCTGAAGTCGCCATTCTCGGCCTGTCGCGCAGCGCCACGAAGCCCGTGTGGGACGGAAAACAGTTCGTACCGCGCCTCATCCTGCCCCTGTCGCTTTCGTGGGATCACCGCGTCATTGATGGCGCGGAAGCCGGACGCTTCAATGCCTATCTAGCCACGATTCTGGCCGACTATCGACGGGTATCGCTTTGACCGGCGACAAGCCCCGGCACAAACGCAAAGAAGAAACTAACAAATGACGCTTATCGATGTAAAAGTGCCCGACATCGGTGACTTCAGGGACATCGAGGTCATCGAAGTCAACATCAAGGTCGGCGACGTTATCGAGAAGGAGCAGACGCTGTTGTCGCTCGAGTCGGACAAGGCCACGATGGAAGTGCCCAGCAATGTTGCGGGCACCGTCACGGAAGTAAAGATCAAGGCTGGCGACAAGGCTTCGCGGGGCACGGTAATCGCTCTGGTCGAGACGTCGGAAGTTGCGGCCGCGCCGGGTCCGAAGGCGGAAGCACCGAAGGGGCCCAAGGTAGCGGAAGCACCGAAGGCCGCCGACGGTTCGAAAACCGCGACGCCGCAAGCCGGCAGCTATTCGGGTTCCGTCGACGTCGAATGCGACATGCTCGTGCTCGGCGCCGGTCCCGGCGGCTACTCGGCGGCATTCCGCTCGGCCGATCTCGGCATGAAGACGGTGCTCGTCGAACGCTATTCGACGCTCGGCGGCGTGTGTCTGAACGTCGGCTGCATTCCGTCGAAGGCGCTGCTGCACACGGCGCTCGTGATCGACGAAGCAGAAGCGCTCGGCTCGCACGGCATCACGTTCGGCAAGCCGCAGATCGATCTCGACAAACTGCGCGACTTCAAGTCGGGCGTCGTCAAGAAACTGACGGGCGGTCTCGCGGGGATGGCGAAGGCGCGCAAGGTCGAAGTCCTCACGGGCCTCGGCGCGTTCGTCGATCCGTATCACATGGAAGTGCAGGGCGAAAACGACAAGAAGGTCGTCAGGTTCAAGCAGGCGATCATCGCGGCGGGTTCGCAAGCCGTGAAGCTGCCGTTCATTCCGGAAGATCCGCGCGTCGTCGATTCGACGGGTGCGCTGGAGTTGCGCCAATTGCCGAAGCGCATGCTCGTGATCGGCGGCGGCATCATCGGTCTCGAAATGGCGACGGTGTACGCGACGCTCGGCGCGCAGATCGACGTCGTCGAAATGCTCGATGGCCTGATGGCGGGCGCGGACCGCGATCTCGTGAAGGTCTGGGAGAAGTTCAACAGCAAGCGTTTCGGCAACGTGATGCTGAAGACCAGGACGACGGGCGCGGAAGCGAAGCCGGACGGCATCTACGTGACGTTTAAAGGCGAGAAGGCGTCTGCCGAGCCGCAACGCTACGACCTCGTGCTGGTCGCCGTGGGCCGCAGCCCGAACGGCAAGAAGATCGGCGCGGACAAGGCAGGCGTGGCCGTGACGGATCGCGGCTTCATCGACGTCGACAAGCAGATGCGCACCAACGTGCCACATATTTTCGCGATCGGCGATGTCGTCGGCCAGCCGATGCTCGCGCACAAGGCCGTGCACGAAGGCCACGTCGCGGCGGAAGCGGCGCATGGCGAGAAGGCGTACTTCGACGCGATGCAGATTCCGTCGGTGGCTTACACCGATCCGGAAGTGGCATGGGCGGGCAAGACGGAAGACCAGTGCAAGGCCGAAGGCATCAAGTACGGCAAGGCAGTGTTCCCGTGGGCCGCGTCGGGCCGCGCGATCGCGAATGGTCGCGATGAGGGCTTCACGAAGCTGATCTTCGACGAAGAAACGCATCGCGTGATCGGCGGCGGCATCGTCGGTCTTAATGCGGGCGACCTGATCAGCGAAGTGTGCCTCGCGATCGAGATGGGGGCCGACGCGACGGATATCGGCAAGACGATCCATCCGCACCCGACGCTCGGCGAATCGATCGGGATGGCCGCGGAACTGTACGAAGGCGTTTGTACGGATCTGCCGCCGCAAAAGAAGAAGTAGAGCGCGAACGGCGTGGGACCGCAACGACATTGGGTATGGGCGTTCAGGAATTCACACTACGATTGGATGAACACACATAACTTTATCGGCGCAACACCATGTGACGATGCTGCTGTGCCGGCTTTTCAGTCCAATCAGCAACTCAAACACGTAATTTTGCTAAACGAAGTGGCCGAGCCGACTCGGTCGAGACCGGTGTCTACGCTACCTGTCAAAGGGAAGCAGATTTCTCCCTATGCTTCGTTGTTGCAAAGTCCGACATCGATGCTGGTGAGCGTTGTGAATGAACGGGCCGATGTCTCGCGTGCTGCAATTCTCGGCTACAACTGAGTAGAGGCGGGGCAATCGAGCGCAGCCCCCGTCTGCGCGTCACGGCGCGCATCTATTACTGCGGGAGCAATCCGCGAGCGGAGCGCGGGGCTCGTTCGCCTCATGCGAACTGGACTCCATCGGGAGAGCCGAAGATCGTCTACTGACGAGAACCAAAGAGGCGACTATCCGGTGCAGGCTTTGACGTTGTCGAGTAGCCCGGTCGCGCGCGATCCGCCTGCAGCGTCACAAAGCACAGCGACCGAACTTGATCACGCACGGTGGCCGAGAAAACGGGGTAGGCGATAGCTGTATTGAGTCGAAAGGCTCATATGCTTTGCCTGAAAGGAAGGCGGCGCAACTTCGCGGCGGGTACTCGGATTCCGCAACGGGAACTGTGGATGCGTAAATCCGGCGCCCCGCCTGGGCTGCCGAAGTATGCTTTATCCGGCGTCCCTAGCCCTCGATACAAATTGGCAGCATGACTATTCCGGACTTGAGATTGAACTAATCGACATGGCAATTCGCATCATAAATATGAGACCAAGCAAGCATGCTCGACTCCCCGCTGCTGGCTATATTGATCTATCGCTCCGCAACCATCTCTGTTTCAGTGCCCTACGCGATGAATACGGATGCGCGTTTCATTTGGGAACGATCGTGCGCACATTGTTTGTGTCGTTCTATCTGTTTGACGCAGGCTACGGCGACGGAAATCTGGCGGATTATTCTGAAGCGGATCTCAGGCTGAGCGAGCTTGCCATGTCGCGCAACCTTCAGGCCAGCTACCGCTTGAGTGCGCACGCGGTTGAGCCTACCGCCCGGCTGCTGACGCTCTTCGATACTCAGCTTCAGGCAGCACCGCTCAACGAACTGATTGAAGCACATCGGCGGGCAGACCGGAATATCAACGCTCCTCCTGAAGAGCGATTGTCGATCGATGAGCTAGTGCAACGCTCAAGGAGAAGAGTGAAGATGAACAGAGACCGGCCAGCAACGAATTTCCCACGCACCCAAGGCTAATGTTTTCGAGACGGCGCACGACTCGTTCGTAGCCTACCGCAATTTTAAGTAGAACGACGTCAGCGCCCCTTAGCCCTCGGACAAATTCGTGGAGTTGAAAAAGCTCGAATGTCTATCCGTGTGCCGCCTCCCTCGTGTCACTGAACGGCTTGTTCGAGCCATTCCCGATCGGCGTATGCTAGCCAGTGCATGTGAGCCGACCAATCGGCCACTCAATGATCGGTGTATAGACGGCTTCTCTGGCATGAACCGACAGCCGTTGTCGACGATCCCTGAACTCGACGGGTTTCCCAGCGCTAGTCAAGCGTTGCTCGGGACCCCCGCGGACCGCGCGCAGGCCCAGTCAGGTCAGGTCCGGCGATCGTGCGCCAACGTCATACAATCGAAGCCGGTTTGCAGCCTCCTCTCCAACGCTATTCGCAAATCGCTGGAGCGCATCCAGTGAGCCGTAGACGCTCTTGTATTCTTCGCAGCCGATGCGGCCGTCCGGGACGATCAACATACCCGACTCGCGCGCCTTCTGTTCCAAGTCCATTGCCTTCCCCTTCATTGCCGATCGTCCATCAGCCATCCTTAATCAGCCATTGCAACTGCCCGCATTGTCGGCCGCGGAGGTGCGGGAGGAAATACCGACCACCATCCATCATCGTGCCGAAAGAAGTAGATTGCCACCGTATGTTGTGAACCAACACGCGCGGCGCGAACACATCGCAGTGACCCGGCATTAGAGTACCGGAGTCGCGTCAAGGCTACCGGTGAACACGCCGTAGGCGCGAGCCATTTTGTAACAATCGCGCGCAGAGAGCTTCCGCTGCTGTCCATCCCGCACTCCTTACCAATGCACCATTAAAGCATACTTGGTATGCTCGGTATATCAACAAGGGTTTTCCTGTACCTGGTACTTTCGTGCCTTGGGTTTTAGCTGGACGGCAGCTAGAGCGTCGACTCTCCGTCGACGCCGAACCGTTCGCGATTTGGTGTCAGTTACGTGGAGATGCAGCTACGCGTGGGAAGGTGAGTGTGCTTCGTGACCTGCTTGAGATCGACGGCATCGCATACTCGTATTGAACGGCGCAATCAGGTCAGCGTCGCGACGCGGACAAATTGTCCGATCGACTACTGGACGCGCCCGACCGGATGAACGAGCTTTTCATAGAGATCGCGCGAGCCAGGCGATCCTCGAGCCGCTCGAAGGACACGGGTTTGGCGAAGATTGAATGTTGCCAGTTTGTCTGCCCCGCGGGGCGGCGCGTTTCATTGCCGACGAGGCGCGCCAGACCAGGCGCACGGCAGGGCGTTCGGTCAGACCATCATGGTTCAGCAATCCCTGATACGTTCCCGCAAAGCACCTTACCAAGGAAGTGGACCTGTGGCGTTCCAGAACCTTGTCGGCGGGGTCCATTCGCATCAAGGACGGCCTGGCGGACGGGTTGCCGTGCCGCATCCTCAACCGATCCAGCATCGGGGGCATAGTTGCTCGGACCTGTTGCGGTGATCCCTGGACAGACTGCATTGACCTTGATGCTAGTGCCCTCCAGCTCAATGGCGAACGCCTGCGTCACAGCATTGAGCGCGGTTTTCGACGTCTGGTACTCCTCGACGTACTGTCGCGAGTAGTCGGACGGGTTGTCTTTGAGCGTGAAAGAGCCACCTGCGCTCGGCACGTTGACGATGCGGCCGGTCGGTGCTTTTCGAAGCAGCGGCAGCGTCGCCTGTGTGACCGCGAAGACCCCAAGCACGTTGGTTTCGCCGGTGGCTGTTTGCTGAATTCGAATGAAGGGTACGCTATCACGCCCTGTCTCGAAGTGGTCGGTACCGCCGCGAGGGTCGGTGGCAGCCTACAGGGTTCGACGGTTGACGCGAAGTCTGCAGGAGAGGACGGAATGACCTTGTTGCGCTCCGATCAGTCGGCGCGACGGGTTGCCGTTGATGTCGCAGTGAGCGAGGAGCTGAAGGTCCGCTCCGTTGGAACGCAGATGGTAACCGGTCAAGACGGTCGCGACGATACATGACGTCGCGTTTTCTCTCTGTTCACGATGGCGGTCCGGACGCCGCCCTGATGACCGGCGCGCCGGCTCTCGGCAGCATCCATGAACTGCGCTCATTATCGCGTGAGAACTTACCATTGTTGCCCCGAATTTAGCGCTGCTACTCTTGGCCGCAATACGAAGTCACCCCGTCGGTGTGACAGTCAATTGCGAACGGAAGGCATCGTGAAGATTCATCGTGAAACGTCGGGAAGCGGCGCATCTGCCGTGAGGGTCAAATCTGTATTCGATGACGTCATCGACCGGAAACACTCGAATTCGCTGAAGTGGGCATTCGGTAAAACGTTGTTGAGCCCGGAAGAGTTTGCTGCAGACCCGCTGCCGATGTGGGTCGCCGACATGGATTTCCGCGCGCCACAGTGTGTGATCGATTCGCTTCACGAAGCGGTCGAGTCCGGCGTGTTCGGCTACTCGCACGGAGCGACGAAGCGTTATGTCGATGCGGTGATCGCGTGGCAGGCAAAGCGCTTCGGCTGGGAAGTCGAGAGAGAATGGGTGATGCAATCCAGCGGCATCATCACCGCGCTGAAGAATGCGATTCAGGCGTTCTCCGCGCCGGGCGATTCTGTCCTGATCCAGCCGCCCGTATACGCGCACTTTCATGACGATGTTCTGCTGAACGGACGGCAGCTCGTTTACGCGCCGCTCGAACGGGCTGGCACCGCGTACCGCTTCAATGCAACGACATTCGAGGCAGCAATCAGAAGCAACACGAAGCTTTTCATTCTGAGCAATCCGCACAACCCGACAGGCAATGTCTGGTCGGAGGACGAACTGCGGACTATGGGTGAAATCTGCCTGAAGTACGGCGTGCTCGTGATTTCGGACGAGATCCATCAGGACCTCATCATCAATCCGTTCAAAAAGCACATCCCTTACGGGTCGCTTGGCGAACGATTCGCAGCGAACAGCATCACGTGCACGGCGCCCAGCAAAACCTTCAATCTGCCCGGACTGCAGAGCGCGAATCTCTTCGTGCCGGATAGACGGCTGCGCGATGAACTGCGCAGGCAGGTCGACCGCAACATGTATCAATCCGTGAACACGCTGGGCATGGTCGCCGCCGAGGCGGCCTATACGGGTGGCGAGTCGTGGCTTGAGGCACTGCTTGTGTACCTGCGCGACAACCATACGCACTTCCGCAATGCAGTGCACGGACTGACCTCGAAGATCGAGATGCTGCCCGCCGACTCGCTGTATCTCGCGTGGATGGACTGCCGCGGACTGGGTATGGACCCGGATGTGCTGAACCGCTTCATGCTGACGGAAGCGAGGCTCTGGTTCGACAAAGGGCAGAAGTTCGGTGTCGAAGGACACGGCTATATGCGGGCAAACCTCGGATGTCCCCGGTCCACGATCGATGAAGCCATTCGTCGGCTAACAAACGCGCTCGCTGCCCTATAGAAGGCGGTCGACATAACCACCGCGTAGGCACATGCCTTCCCGCTTTGCACTTTTAAGCTCGGTACATTCGGCCGGCCGCGTCGAGGGTGTGGGGTTGGCACTGAATCAATTTCCCCAATCAAGAGAACTACAACATCGCAAACAATCTTTGGAGACTACATGAGTCACGACATCGAAATACAGACCTACGAACACGAGGATCTGAAACGAGATCTCAAGAATCGGCACATCCAGATGATCGCCATCGGCGGCGCAATCGGAACCGGCCTTTTCTACGGATCGTCGTGGGCGATCAGGACGGCGGGGCCGGCCATCCTTCTCGTGTTCCTGCTGGCGTCCATCGCGATCTATTTCGTCATGCGGGCGCTCGGTGAAATGGCCGTCGAGGAACCGGTGTCGGGCTCTTACATCTCATATTCCAACCGCTATATTCACCGTTTCGCAGGTTTTCTGAACGGATGGAACGCATTCATTTTTCTGCTGGCAACCAGCGCAGCGGATCTGAACGCGCTAGGGAACTACGTGCATTTCTGGTTCCCGCACATTCCGATCTGGGTCACTGCCGGGACGGCGGTATCGGTGATGTTCCTCGTCAATATCATCGGCGTGAAGATTTACGGGGAGGCCGAATTCTGGTTCTCGCTCGTCAAGGTCGTCGCCATCGTCGCAATGATTGCGTTCGGCGCGGGGATGATCGTCTTCGGCATTGGCAATAACGGTGTGCCGATCGGATACCACAACCTGGTGGATAACGGTGGCTTCTTCGCGAAGGGCGCGGGCGGAACATTTCTCGCGGTGGTGATGGTCGCTTTCTCGTTCGGTGGCGTTGAAAATCTCGGCCTCGCGGCGGGAGAAACGAAGGACGTGAAGACGACGATGCCCAAGGCCATCAACGCGACGTTCTGGCGTCTGCTGATTTTTTATGTCGGCGCAATGGCCGTACTGCTGATGATTTTCCCATGGACGTCATTGACCACCAAGGGCAGCCCGTTCGTTCAGGTGTTCACGAAGATCGGCATTCCGGCAGCAGCGAGCATCATGAATCTGGTGGTAATCATGGCCGTGCTGTCTGCGGTAAATGCGAGCGTTTTTACCAACAGCAGGACGTTCTACAATCTGTCCCTGCAGAAGAACGCACCCGCCTTCCTTGGCGTCACCAATGCGCGGAAAGTGCCGCATCGCGCGATCATGATGGTTTTCGTCACGATGTTCGCAGGCGTGCTGCTGAACTACTTCATGCCCGAGCAGGCGTTCGAACTCTTCTCCTCGGTGACCGTCTTCGCGCTCGTCTGCGCGTGGGGCTCGATTGTCATCAGCCACCTGCGTTTCAGAAAGCTGAAGGTTCTCAAAGGAGAGGCAAGCCAGATCACGTACCGCATGCCGTTCTTCCCGTACGGCAACTACATCGCGCTGCTTTTTATCGCAGCGGTGCTGGCTGGCATCGCTATTCTGCCCGACATGCGCATGTCGCTCGTGGTCTCGGCAGTGTGGGTTGCGGTCGTGTATGTCGCGTATCGCTTCTTCGTCGGCAAGGGTGCGATGCGGTCCGATAGTGAGGCAGAACTGCGCGAGCCGAAAGATCAGCTTGCGTGACAAGCGGGAAAGCAATTGAAAGGCGGGGCGAATTGCACGGAAGATCCGCGGTGATTCGCCCTGATTCCGTTGGCAAGCGCCAACGGCTTACTCATTTGAATCCTGCTGCGACGGTGCCACAAGATCCGATGCGGCCCGCTCACTACGGCCGCGCATGAAGGCCTGCGGGCTGCTGCCCAATTCAAGCCGGAATGCGTAGATGAAAGCGGATGTCGAGCTGTAGCCGAGTTCCAGCGCGGTTCGGGTGACATCCATGCCTCCGCCCAGCAGTTCGATCGCCCGAAAGAGCCGCAGCCTGCGGCGCCATGAACGCAGACTCATCCCCGTTTCCGCGACGAAGCGCCGCGCCAGCGTGCGCGCGGACATGCCCAGGCGTTGCGCCCACTCATCGGGTCCGCGCGGATCCGCCGGGTCCGCGTGCAGCGTCTCGCAGAGCTGCGCGAGCGTGTCATCGCGCGGCCAGGGTAGAGCCGTCGGAAGTGGCCGCGCCCGACGCAACTGATCGAGAATCAGTTGCGTGATTCGCCCGACATAACCGTCATCGTCCGGCTGTCCAGCTATCGCGGTGGCTTCGACTATGAGCGCCCTCAGCAGCGGCGATACGGCGAACACCATGGGACTCGCGCCCGTCAGAGTGCTGCCGGTTTCGTCGGCAATCCAAAGGCTGCGAAATTCCGAACCTAGCAGCGAGCCCACCCTGTGACGAAGGCCCGTCGGCAGCCACACTGCCTGCTCGGGCGAAATGACGATCGACCCGCCTTCCGATATCACGGTCAGCGCGCCCGAGATCGCATACACCATCTGATGCCACTGGTGCGAGTGCTCCGGGAAAAAACGCTGGGCGGGAATGAATTGCGCGCGCACCGTCAACGGGTTCGGCGGCGCCGCGTCAGCGGGCGCTTCAATTGTTTTCCACATCACATGTCATCCGGTTGGCAGTTATTCGACATATTTTGACCACTCGTCGAAAGACTGTCATCCCAAAAATTGTTTTAATGAAGGTTCCCCCGCATTGGGTTCCCGCGCGCGATGAAGAATGCGCTGCGCACCACGGCCCAGGAAACTTGGAGTATTGCGCCTTATGGCTCGCCACGACCGATACGATCTGCCACTTTCGACCGACTCCGACCTTGCAGCGGAGCGATATCGAACGGGTATCGACCTGCTGCTGTCGCTATGGCCCGGTGCCAGCGAAGCATTGGACGCGGCGATCGCGGCGGACCCGGACTTTGCGCTGGCGCACGCGGCGCGCGCCCGGCTGCACGCGATCAGCGCACAACCGTCGCAAGCGCGCGAGAAGATCGCGACAGCGCAGGCTCTCGTTGCGCATCGCGGCACCGAGCGTGAGCGCAGTCATGTCGAGGTGCTAGGGCTCGCGATAGAAGGGCAGGCGCCGAAAGCGCTTGCCGGTGCATTGGCGCATACCGACAGATGGCCGCGCGACGTTGTGATTCTCTCGATGCCGCTCGGCGCGTTTGGGCTTTACGCGTTCTCTGGCATGGCCGACCACGATCAGGCGCGAGTCGATCTGTGCGAGCGGCACGCACGCCATTTCGATTCCGACGACTGGTGGTTCCTCACTTATCGCGGCTGGGCGCATGGCGAGAATGGCGATGTCGGACTTGGTCGTACGCTCACGCAGCGCGCACTCGAATTGCGTCGTCATAACGTGAATGCGGCACATGCCGTCGCTCACGTTCTCTACGAGTCGGGCGCGAACGACGAGGCCCAGCACTTGATTGCCGGCTGGCTGCCGGCGTATCCGAAGGCTGGCGTGCTGCACGGTCACATTGCGTGGCACGGGGCGCTCATCGCGCTGGAACGCGGAGACACTGACGGCGCGATCGCGATCTACAGCGATCATGTTGCGCCGTCGGCGTCGAAGGGCACGCCCATCAACATCGTCAGCGACACGTCGTCGTTTCTGTGGCGCATGCAGGCATACGGCCATGCTGTTCCTGAAGGAATGTGGAATGATGCGGCGCGCTACGCATCGGGCTACTTCAGGGACGCGGGCTTCCCTTTCGCGGATTTCCACATGGCGCTTGTCGGCGCCGCGACGGGAGACACGCAGGCGGTCGAGCAGCGGGTCAACGCGCTGAACAAGCTCGTCGATGAAGGCCGGCTGCCTGCCGGTTCGGTGGTCCCTGAAATTTGCCGGGCGTCGCTTGCGTTTGCGGGCGGGCAATATGCGCTCGCGGTCCGGATCCTCGAGCCGGTTGAGCGGGATGTGGTGCGCATAGGCGGAAGCGGCGCACAGCGCGAGATCGTCGAAGACACACTGCTCGTTGCCCTGATGCGAAGCGGGGAACTGAAGAAAGCCCACGCGCTGCTCGACAGGCGGCTGCACCGCCGCCCGTCGCCCCGCGATACCCGATGGCTGAACGAACTGCTGGCTGCGGAAACGGCGAGCGGTTTATCGAATGGCTAATGGTGGCGCCTCGGGAAAGCGAAATGGACTCGGGTATCACGATGAACGCGACGGGACTGCGCAGACTGCTGGTCGATAGTCTCGGCCCCGTCGCGGCAATCTCGCTCGCGCAGCTGTTCGGCACGGCGTTGTGGTTCAGCGCGAACAGCACCGCCGCCGACCTGATGAAGCTGTGGCACGCGAGCGCAGCCGATATCGGCTGGCTGACAAATGCAGTCCAGCTCGGATTCATTCTGGGTACGCTCATCATCTCGTTGAGCGGCGCGGCGGATCGCTTCCGTGCGAGTAGCATCTTCGTGTGCAGCGCGCTTGCTGGTGCAATCCTCAATCTCGGTTTTGCGTGGCTCTCGACCGGGCTCGTGAGCGGCGGCGTGTACCGGTTCGGCGTGGGCGTCTGTCTTGCCGGGATTTATCCGATGGGGATGAAGCTCATCGTCGGCTGGGCGCCGAACCGCACGGGCCAGGCATTGGCGCAACTCGTCGCGATGCTCGTGCTGGGCACGGCGCTACCGCATGCGATGCGCGTCATGGGCACAGGCTTTCCGTGGCAGCTCATCATCTCCGCGTCGTCGTTGCTGGCTGTGAGCGGTGCTATCGTTATCGGGGCATTGGCAGAAGGGCCGCATTCTGCGGTCAGGGCGCGTGCATTCGACGACGCGGTTGCGCCAGCAGCGACTCAACCCTCAGTGATCGACGCGTTTCGCATCCCGTCATTCCGGGCGGCGACGTTCGGGTATTTCGGTCACATGTGGGAGTTGTACACCTTCTGGACTGCGGTGCCGCTGCTGGTTTCCCATTCATCTCTCGTATCAGGTTTTCCCGCTATCGGCGTGCCGGCGATGTCGTTTGCGATCATCGGCATGGGTGCCGTTGGCTCGCTAGCGGGCGGTGTGCTGTCGCGACACATCGGGAGCGCGAAGGTGGCAACAGGCGCCCTTGCAATATCGGGCTTTTGCTGTCTTACCTTTGCGCTCGGCTGGCGCTACCTCTCTCCTGAATGGCTGGCCGTGCTCATGGCGATATGGGGTGCAGCCGTCGTCGCCGATTCGCCCCAGTTCTCCGCGCTGGCTGCGAAGGCGTGTCCGCCGGAGCTTGTAGGAAGTGCGCTCGCCATCCAGAACTCGATCGGATTCGCGGTGACGGTGGTTTCGATCGCGATCACGACGTCGCTCTTCGAACGCGTCGGCCTGGATGCGACCTGGCTGCTGGTACCTGGCCCGGTGCTCGGACTGGTCGCATTCACCGCCATGTCGCGAAACACCCGCGCATCGGTGAGAACCTTCGGGACGCACCGCGGCTGAAGGAGCAAGATATGCTAGACCTCCAGTATCTGTCGATCGTCATGGAAGTCGACCGTCTCGGCAGCGTGACGGCCGCTGCCGAGCGTTTGAATGTGACGCAGTCCGCGCTGTCGCATATGGTCCGGAAGTTCGAGGAGCGACATGGCGTCAAGTTGTGGACGAAGAACGGCCGCGGATTGCGTTTCACGCACGCCGGAGAATATCTATTGGGTCTCGCGGAACGCGTGATCCCGCAGATGGAACACGCCGAACGCACGCTGACCAATTTCGCTGCAGGTCGCCGGGGAGCGTTGCGCGTGGGTATGGAATGTCATCCGTGCCAGAAATGGTTGACGCGCCTGACGCCTCAATACCTAACCGCGTGGCCTGACGTCGATTTCGACGTGCGTACGGCGTTCCGCTTCGATGGCGTCGCTGCGCTGCTCGGCTACGAGATCGACATGCTGATCACGCCGGACCCCATCGACGTGCCTGACATCGTGTTCGCACCTGTTATCGACTATGAACTGATGCTCGTCGTGCAGGACGAGCATCCGCTCGCCGCGCGCGAATTTGCGCTGCCGCAGGATCTGATGAATGAGGAACTCATCACCGTTCCCGTCAGCAAGGAGCGTCTGGATATCTTCACGCGGTTTCTCGTGCCCGCGCATTGCAAGCCGAAGTATCACCGGACGGCGGAGCAGACGGAATTGATGCTGCAACTCGTCGCGGCTGGACGCGGCGTCGCGGTGTTGCCGGACTGGCTCGTAGCAGAAGAGGGCGAAGGGTTGCCTGTACGGGCCATTCGTCTGGGCGAGCCGGGTATTAGCAAATGCATCAACGTAGGTGTGCGGCGTGGAGAAGAGGAGGTCGCGTACATTGCAGGATTTCTCGCTCTGGCGCGTGACCTCGGCGTCCAGTAGTCATCAAGCGTTAAGCGAAGTACTGCGGTCGCTGACCGATGCTTGCTGGGTAGGTCGAACAGGCCCGGCAAAGCGGGATAGCGGCCCTGCAGCTGTTTGCCCGGCGCCTGCGCGGCTACTGGCATGGCATCCAGGCGCGCTATCGTCATCCACTCAAAACCAGCGTCGTTAAAGGGGTCAACAACACCATCAAGGTCATCAAACGCCGCGCGTACGGCTATCGCGACGAGGAGTACTTGTCCCTCAAAATCCACCGCGCCGCGTTCCCGCTAATCCTCGATGAACCTGAAGCCGTTTTATATCAGTTGGTCAGCTACGATGACTTGACCAGTCAAGTCGCAGTTGCCTTCCAGTAGGCCTCCGAAGCGGAACTCGACCCGCCACCGCACACAGCAATTCCCAGCGCTTCAATCTCGCGCCCGAGCTCACTGCATTGCCTTGCATGTCCTACCAAGCCGCCTAGTGCTGTATCTGGCGCTCCTGGGACAAGGATCTCTCGTTCGCCAGTAAATCGGGGAACAACAAGAGCCATTCTTGGATGGCGTCGACCGCAGTATGAGCCGCGGAAAGATCGGCAGCGGCCATGGCAAACACTGCTATCCAGGCACCGAGAAAAATTATCGAAAATTGCTCGTTTTTCAATCGAAATTTGCAGAAAGGTCGTCGCAGCCGATTTTGGCTACTATCGCGCGTCATTACGATGGTTGGAGGGTCAGCACAGTGTTGCCTGGCCCAACGGGTCGCGGGTTCTGCCGATCCGATTTCAAGCCAACCTATCGAGAGCACGACCATGCGATCACCCCGGCCATTGATATCCCTCGCGTCCTTGACGCTTGCCCTGCAACCTCTCGCGGCTCACGCGGATTTGACGGTCAAGATCGGGCAAGTTTCCCCGCTGACGGGCGAGTTGTCCCACATCGGAAAGGATGATGAAAACGGTGTGCGGCTGGCGATCGAAGATCTGAACAGCAAAAAGATTCGCATAGGGGGGCAAAGCGTGACGTTCGTGCTCGACTCGCAGGACGATGCGGCCGACCCCAAGACAGCAGTGACCGTCGCGCAGAAGCTGGTGGACGATGGCGTGGCGGGCGTCGTCGGTCATGCGAACTCCGGGACGTCGATACCCGCTTCCAAAATCTACTCGGATGCAGGCGTCCCGATGATCACCGAATCGGCAACCAACCCGAAGCTCACGCAGCAAGGATTCACGAACGTGTTCCGTATGGTTGCGAATGACGTGAGACAGGGCTCGGTCATCGGCTCGTATCTGGTCCACGATCTTGGCGCGCGCAAGGTCGCCATCGTCGACGATCGCACGGCGTACGGACAAGGTCTCGCCGACGAGATCGAAAAATCCGTCAAGGCTGCCGGAGGCAACGTCGTCGCCCGCGAATACGGCACCGACAAGACGACGAACTGGATGGCGGTGCTCACGACCATCAAGAGCCGTCAGCCGGAAGGGATCGCTTTCACGGGCGGCGACACGCAAGCCGCCGCATTCGTGCAGCAGGCGCAAAAGCTCGGCTTGAAGGTCAAGTTCATTGCCGGCGATGAAGCGTGCACCCCGCAGTTCATCAAGCTGGCCGGGTCTTCGATGAGCAAGGACGCGTACTGCACATTGGCGGGTGTGCCGCCTGCAAAGATGCCGCAAGGACCGGAGTTCTTCAAACGCTATCAGCAGCGCTTTGGCGTTCCCGTGCAGCTCTATGCGCCTTATGCCTACGACGCCGTGCTCGCGATGGCGGACGCGATGCAGGCTGCGGGCTCGACCGACCCGAAGGTGTATCTCCCGAAGCTGCGCGCATCCAGGCTGGACGGCGTGACGGGTGCGATCCAGTTCGACGAGAAGGGGGACATCCGTAACGGCGCGATTACCGTTCGTCAGTTCGATCAGGGCAACTGGACCGACAAGTCAGTCGTGCGTTGACGGCGTCACGCGCTTTCGGGCGCGACGGGTACACCAAGCCCCACCTTCACGCTGCTCATGCTCACCAGCGTCTTGAAGCGTTTGACGTTGTTGTTCGAGAAGAACAGTTGCCGCGTGAGGGCCGTGTACTCGTCCATGTTGCGAACCGTCAGTATCAGCACGAAGTCCCATTCGCCCGCGACGTAGTAGCACTGCTGGATTTGCGGGCATTGCGCGAAGATGCGCTTCATCGAGTCGAGCAGATCGATCTGCTCGCTCTCGACCTCGACTGTTGCGATGATCGTCAGCGGATAGCCGACCTTCTCGGGCGCGACGATGGCGGCATAGTTGCGAATGACGCCTTCGTCCGACAGGCGTCGCAATCTGCGATTGACGGCCGCTGTAGACAGATTGACGCGCGCGCCGAGTTCGTTCTGAGGAATCTGCGCGTCGCGTTGGACTTCCATCAATAGCTTGAGATCAAAATCGTCCAGGCTGAGTGTCATGGTTTTGCGGCCGGAAGGTCGAAACAAAGATATTTTTGCATGAGGGGGGACGATTTGGAGACTTTTTCTGTCACCGCAAACAATATTATTTCCCCAGCCGACAGGTTCGACAGGCGCATTCCCCGAAATCATCAGCAAGGACGTCCGACAATGGAAAGCACGCTGCAGGGCCACTTGAAGAGCTGGCGCCAGTATTTGCATCAACATCCCGAAACGGGCTTCGAGGAGTCAACACGTCCGACTATGTGGCGAACATTCTCCGGACGCTTGGGCTGGAAGTTCACCGCGGCATCGGGGGAACGGGGCTCGTTGCGAACCTGACGGCCGGGGACGGGAAACGGGTTATTGGCCTGCGCGCCGATATGGATGCGCTGAACATTGCCGAGCAGGCGCCCGATCGCGAGCATGCTTCGCGCACCGCCGGAAAAATGCATGCGTGCGGGCATGACGGGCATATGTCGATGATTCTCGGGGCGGCGCGACTCCTTGCAGAACGACGCGATTTCAATGGCACGGTCCGCTTCATCTTTCAGCCGGCGGAAGAGCATGGCCGGGGCGCGAAGGCGATGATGGCCGACGGCCTGTTCGAACGCTTCCCCGTCGATGCCATCTTCGGCGCGCACAACATGCCGGGCATGCGCGCGGGAACGTTTGCAACGCGCGCGGGCGGCATCATGGCGAGTGAAGACAACTTTGTCATTCATATCAAGGGGCGGGGCACACATGCTGCACGTCCGCATATGGGCGTGGACCCGATCGTCATCGCGTCACAGATTGTGATGGCATTGCAGACCGTCGTGTCGCGCAATCTCGATCCGAGCCTGCAGGCGGTGATTTCGTGTACAGAATTCATCACTGACGGCCTGAGAAACGTCATTCCGTCGAATGTCATCATCAAGGGCGATACGCGAAGCTATTCGCGCGAAGTGCAGACGCTGCTCGAGACGCGCATGCGCGAAGTATGCGAAGGCATCTGCCGCACGCACGGCGCCGATTGCACCTTCGAGTACACACATGAGTTCGCACCGACGGTGAACTCGGCGCAGTTCGTCGGCGTCGCGGTAGAGGCGGCGCGCAATGTGGCGGGAAGCGACGGCGTCGATGACAACATTCAGCCCATGATGATTTCGGAAGACTTCGGTGCGTTCCTGCAGGCCGTGCCCGGCAACTTTATTTTCATCGGCAACGGCGAGTCGGCGGGAAAGGGCGGCACGCCGCTGCACAACGCCACCTACGATTTCAACGACGACATCCTTTTGACGGGAGCGCGTTATTTCGCTGAGATCGCGCGGCTCGAATTGCCGGTCGGCTAACGATCAAAGGTAATAAATGAATATGTCTGTATCTTCATCGCTGATGCTCGACGGCGCATTGCTTTTAGAGCAACTACGTCAGCTTGGTGAACTGGGTGCTGATCGTGAAGTGGGTGGACGGACGCGCATCGCGCTGACTGATGACGAGCGAGCCGGTCGCGATCTCGTCGTCCGATGGATGCGCGAACTCGATCTCGATGTCCGCATCGATCGCATCGGCAACATTTTCGGCACGCTGCGTTCCGATTCGGATGACGGCAACGAGCGTCCATTGATGATGGGTTCGCATATCGACACGGTTAAAAACGCGGGTGCGCTCGATGGCTGTTACGGCGTGCTGGCTGGTCTCGCAGTTGCAAGAGCATTTCGTCAGGCGGGCATCAAACCGCAGCGTTCGATCACCATCGGCGCATTCACCAACGAGGAAGGCATCCGCTATCAGCCGGACATGATGGGCTCGCTGGTCTACGCGGGCGGCCTGTCGGTCGATGCAGCGCTGGATACGGTTGGCATCGACGGTACGCGTCTTGGCGACGAACTCGCGCGCATCGGTTATGCGGGTGATCTGGAGCCCGGCGTGGTGGTTCCGCACGAATATCTGGAACTGCATATCGAGCAGGGTCCGATACTCGAAGCAGAGAACATCCGTATCGGCGTAGTCGAGAATCTTCAGGGCATCTCGTGGCAGCAGATCACTGTTCAGGGCAATGCCAATCACGCGGGTACGACGCCAACGCGGCTTCGTCATGATGCGGGCTGGGTGGCTGCTGCCGTGTCGACGTTCCTGCGTGAGCTGGCCGTGACCACAGGCACCACGCTGGCGACGATCGGCATGCTGCGCATCGAGCCGAACGTCATCAACGTGATTCCGCGCAAGGCGGTGTTCACGGTGGATCTGCGCGACCCGGACGAACAACGCCTGCAGGACGCCGAGCGTCGTCTTGCCGGATTCCTCATCGAAGTCGCGGAGAAGGAAGGCGTGAAGATCACGACCGAACGCCTGGTCCGTTTCGAGCCAGTCGTATTCGATGCAACGCTGGCCGATGCAATCGAAGCCTCGGCGGAGCGCATGGGCTTCACGCATCGCCGGATGACGTCCGGCGCAGGACACGACGCCCAGATGATCGCGCGCATCGCGCCCGCCGCGATGATCTTCGTGCCGAGCCGCGGCGGCATCAGTCATAACCCGCGCGAACACACGGACGGCGATCAGCTTATCGACGGCGCAAACGTCTTGCTGGATGTCGTGCTCAAACGCCTCGCACAGAAGTGAGCGCGACTGTCGCTCACGACTTCGCCCATTCACATCATTCGTTACTGGAGTATCACGGTCATGTTGGTAGCCAATCCACGCGCAACGCGCGCTGCGTACCCCGCTGAATTGAAGGCCATTCTCAGCATCGAGAAGGCACAGGAAAGCCGTGCCTGGCTTTCATGCTGGGACAAGATTTCGCCCGATGCGACGCCGTTGCGCGATTTGCCTGGGGTGGCCGTGAGGCTCGGGGTCGGCAGCATCAGCATCAAGGACGAGTCGACGCGCTCTGTGCTGGGCAGCTTCAAGGCACTAGGCGCGCCTATTGCGCTGGTACGCCTGATTCAGCGGCTGTGGCCGAATCACGATCTCGACGCGCGTGGCCTGTTCGAAGGGCGCTATCGGGATCTGCTGACGCATTTCACGGTAGTGAGCGCCACGGACGGCAACCATGGGAAGGGTCTTGCCGCTGCCGCGCAAACGCTCGGTTGCCGTTGTGTGATCGTGTTGCACGCCAATGTCAGCGTCGAGCGCGAGAAGGCCATCGCGGCGTATGGCGCGGAAATCGTCAGGATCACCGGAAACTACGATGAGTCGGTCGAAGAGGCGGCGCGCCTTGCTTCGTTGAACGGCTGGCACGTCGTTTCCGACACGTCATACGACGGTTACGAAGACATCCCGCGCGATGTGATGCAAGGCTACGGCACGATTGCAGCGGAGATTGTCGAGCAGAGCGACAGCCAGCCGGATCGGCCGGCGTACACGCATGTGTTCCTTCAGGGCGGTGTCGGCGGCCTTGCAGCAGGATTGATCAGCTACCTGTGGGAATGCCATGGCGAACATCGTCCCCGTTTTGTCGTCGTAGAACCGCAGCAGGCGGACTGTCTGTATCAGAGCGCATTGGCGGGACGCGCAGCGCGTGCAACGGGTTCCGTCGACTCCGTGATGGCCGGGCTCGCTTGCGGCGAGACGTCGCCGCTTGCGTGGAAGTTTCTGCAACCCGCTGTCGATGATTTCATGACGATCAGCGATGACGATGCAGTGAACGCCATGCGTATCCTGGCCGCTGGCAGCGATACCGATACGCCTGTTGTTGCTGGCGAGTCGGGCGTGGCGGGTCTCGCCGGGCTTATCGTCTTGCTTCAGGACGCGCAGTTGGCCAGCAAAGTGGGCCTCGATGGCTCGTCCCGCGTGTTGCTGGTCAATACGGAAGGCGCAACCGCTCCCGCAACGTATCAGAAACTGGTCGGCGAGACCGCCCAATCAGTCCTCGAACGCCAACTCGCCTGGCTAGCCGAGCCGACAGCCTGAGCGAACTCCCGCTCGCCGTCATCTCCGACGCGATGACGGCATTCATTGCCTACATAACGACTTCCTGGCATTGACGTTCCCGTCCCAGATGCGGGATCGAAGAGCGAGGAGCGAGGGTGAAAGTGAACGCGCTGTTGAACATGGTGGAGCTGGAGACATTTGCCGCGGTGGTCGAGCATCGCAGTTTCACGCAGGCGGCGGTTGCGCTGAACATCTCCTCTGCAGCGGCGACACGGCGGGTCAAGCGGCTCGAACAGTCGATCGGGGCGCTGCTCCTGTTGCGCGAACCGGTCGTGCTGCCGACGAAAGCGGGCGAAGCGGTGTTTCGTCATTTCATGACGGTCCGGCTTCAGGAGGATGACCTGCTTCGGCGTGTCACACCGGGTAAAGCGGCGACGACAGCGCTTGCGCTGGCCATCAATGCCGATTCCCTAGCGACCTGGTTCGAGCCGGTACGCGCGAGCCGGCGCAACACCATGTGGCGCTCGAGATCGTCGTGGACGATCAGGACCATACGCTCGAGGCGCTGGCGCGCGGCGACGTCAAGGGGGCTTTCTGTCCACGCAACCGGAACCGGTTGTCGACCGTTTCGTTGCGGCGCCGGTCGGGCAGATGCGCTACCAGTGCGTCGCCACCCCCGGATTTGCGCGCGAACATTTCGCTGGTGGCCTGACCTTGCCGGGCGCACTCGAGGCCACCGCCATCCTGTTCGACCGGAAGGACGCGCTGCACGATGCGTTTTTCGCGTCGTATTTCGGGGTGACGGTCGGCCGGTATCCGCGGCACTATTTTCCTTCGCCGGTGGCGTTGCTCAATGCGCTCCTGGACGAGCTCGGCTACGGGCTGGTGCCCGCGATGCAGGCGGAGCCGCTGACCGGCAGTGGCAGAATGGTCGTGCTCGCGCCCGCGCACGATCTTTTGCTCGATCTGTACTGGCATCACTGGGAGGAGGAGCCCGAGCCACTCGCGACAATCAGCGCACTGGTCATGGCCGCGGCGCGGCGCGGCCTGGTTCAGCCGGCCCAGAGGGATGAGGAGACCCGTTGAAGGGGGCTTGTGGCGCTACGCTGATGTTTTCGCCGGTCGGACGCTACGCTCAACGCGCGGCATCCTGGGGTTCTGCCCCGAAAGGGCGCATCACAATGGGACGACATCACGGCTTCGTGAAAGGTGCGATGACAAGCCAGTGCGCGGTGCCGGGAAGCAGCTGTAGCGTCGACGAGCTGCGCACTCGATCTGCTGCCATGGCCGATGGTCGACTGGAAGCTCGGCCCCATCGAGCCGAAGCCGCTGTCGCGCGTCGAGATGATCCCGGACGCGAACCTTCACAAAGGAGGAGGACGTTTTATGGCGATCTCAGGAATGTCGTTGAGAGACATGGTCCAGGACTGGCTGGCACCCGACCCTGAGAGGGGATTCCGGGTCAGTCATTACGGGCGATCCGGGGCGGGACGTTACGTTTGCGTCGTCGCAGACAATGGGAGCGGATCGAAGGCGATGTTCTTTTTTCGTCACCGAGACGGCAAATGGTGCATTTATCCTTCCGGTCCAGAGCGGCCTGCCATGCACAGTAAAGTCTCGTGTACGGAAGCGAGTGGTGCAAGCGTCTAGGTCGGGAAAAGTACCGGCAGGCCTGTGAAGGAAATCGGCCCGTCGCTATCCCCATCTGCTGGATACCGGTTACGGTTTTCTGTCACGGTTAGTTCTGCAACGGGTTACGCGTCGTTCTTGACCACCGGGCGCCCGGGCAAGACGACCATCGACCCGCGCCACTACCGGACGCTGCATGGCGTTGATGTTCCCGTGTCAGACGCGCTCGAAGAGCGAGGGGGAAAGTGGACGATGCTGAACACGCCGGACCATACGCTCGAGGCACTCGCGCGCGGCGACGTCAAGGGCTTTCTGTCCACGCAACCGGAACCGGTTGTCGATCGTTGGCAGTGCCTGAGCGTGCGAAAGAGAAAGGATACGAGTACGTTTCCAGCACTCGAACTTTGATGTGCCGTGGATGCACTGCATGGCCCACCATGCGCGGTTGCGCACCGAGCGGCACTCGGAAAAATCTCATCGAATCAAACGTTTATCAGGTATTCAAGCTTTACGAGACTTCCTCGTACGATTTTGGACTCCAGAAGAGGACTCTGATTTCACGCTTAGGTGATTGATTTAACGAGGATGTTTTCTGATTTATCTCCGACAATGTACTCGCTGACGTACTCATTTGTTGCTGTCTAAAAAACACGCCGCTTTGTCGCTCCAGCGCAACGATTCTGTGGCGGTGGCGGTTACGTCCAGCGGATTGACGGCGTGTATCAGTATGTCTACTGGAGCGGCGGGACTGGCTTACCCGGTTGTCGCATCGCCTCGAGGAGATCGCTGCCACGTATTCTCCAAGGAAGTAGCTAAACGGCACCGATCGTTGCATCGTTGCGGCCGGTATTTGGAGGAGGGAGAAGATCTGATACGGGGCGCTGCTCGGCCCACGCTTCGAACTCTGAGAGCAGCGATGGAGGCATCTCCCGCACTTGCTCCATTACGCTAGCGAGCTGCTTCTCGTGCCGCTCAGCGAGGCGCCGCTCATCGGAGCGTCAGCCGCGAGGCGTTGCACGTCGCCAACGAGCTGCTCGTTGCGTTGCTGGGTGTTGGCGAGCGCGCTCCCCTAGCTTCGGCATCTGTAAGACGCATGGGAAACAACTCACTGGAATCGGACGGCCCGAGAGACGAACTCGGTGACACCGATACGCGATTAGATCACGTCAGCTTGGCAAGCTGAGAGGGTGCCACGAAATACTCGTTGTCTAGATGTGTTCCCCGGGCGCTTACGATCAGCCAGTCGAAGCAGTCGTTCAGGTCGGAACCGGGGCAGAGGTTTGGTCAGCGCTGTCGCGGTGTGGGTCGGGACGAGCAGTGATTCGCTAAGTCGAACCCTGCAGCCGCGATCTTTTCCGCACCTGCGTCTTCGACGTGCCACCGAAGTCTATCAGGTATGAATCGAAGCTTGTGTAACGTTCAGGCAGAAATGTCATTCCGGACTCGATCTCTGTCCACGTTGAGGTGTCGGATTCGTTGTGCTGGAGCTGGGCAGCTCCAGCCAAGGAGCCGCTCTCGGCTGCATTGTGGTCGGCTGTCTCAGCCACAATGAAACCCGCAATTGCGCGTGATCCGACTCGCTGCGGCGACAACAGCCTCAATCACGTTTTGTTGTTCGAGTTCAGGGCTGAAGTGCTTCGAATAAGCGACACTGATCGCTGTCCGCATCTGCCCACTGACATCCCCGACGAGGGCACCTACTGAGGAGATCCCCATAACCTGTTCGTCCTCGATCAGAGCATATCCGTCGGTCCGAATCTTATGCAAGGACGCAACGAGTTTTTCCGGGTCGGTAATCGTCTTGGCCGTGCTCTGCTCCAGCGGTTCTAGTCGCAGCAGTTCAAGGGCTTGATCGTCAGGGAAAGACGAAAGGATGATCTTACCAATGGCCGTATTGTGTAATCCAATAGGAGACCCGGGTTGTACCCTGACGGTCACTGGTCCCTTGCCGTCGACACTAAGCAGATACATTGGGGTTTTGTCCTGAAGCACGCCAAGATAACCATCGATACGCATGCTGTCAGCCAGCAACTGGAGTTCTTTGCGGGCCTCCAACAACAACGTATCTCGCGCCATCAGCGCCGCCCCCATATTCAACGTCTGGTACCCGATACTGTACCGGCGCGTAACAGGGTCTCGTCTCAAATAATGCTTTGCCGTCAAGGTATTGAGGAGACGCTGAACGATGGCCGGACTTAAACCGAGCCGACGGGCTATTTCCCGCGGCCCCATCGGCTCTTGCGACGCATTGAGTAGCTCCATGACGTCGAGGCCTCGCTCAAGTGATTGACTCTTCATTGGGTCTTGTCTATACGAAAGCCTGGCGGCCTATGGATGGTCAGGTTGGGCGATGGGCCCTTACTTTACCCGATCTTGGCATAGTTCCCGAGTCGAATGGGTCAAAAGCTCGTGTCCGTCATCCGTGATGATAGCCGTATCCTCCACCATCATGCCGCCCCAACCGAGTTCGTAGTAGGGGGTCTCGACGCAGAAGACCATGCCTGGTTCGAGTAGGACGTTTGAATTGGCGGCGATGGGGGGAAACTCATGGGAATGCAAACCAATACCGTGGCCACAGTGACTCCGCTGGTAATCCGGCAGCGCACCTTGCCGAACAGTGTCGATAGCGATCTTGTAAATGTCGCTGGCCAACGCGCCCGGTCTCAAGGCCGCAATTTGCGCCTGTTCGCCGGCAAGCAGTGCCGCGTAGCGCTCGGCTTGCTGATCGCTTGGGTCCCCAACCGTCAGAGTACGGGCCATGTCTGAACAGTATCCCTGTACGGTGCAGCCAATGTCCATGCGCACGAGGTCTCCGTTCTCTAGGCGTTTGGCGCGGGCGTAGGCATCAACCCGTGAGCTGCGCTCGCCGGACGTAACTACGACAAAGCGCGGGATGCCTCCCCCTTGAACGATAGCGCCGTTAATTTCGCTTGCGATATCGAGTTCCGTGACGCCAGCTCGAATCATCGGCACGATGAATTCGAGCGCTTTGTCGGTGATGCGCGAGGCATGACGCAGCAATGCGAGTTCGCCTGGCAATTTCGTTGCGCGCGCTCGCTTTAACGAAGGCGCCCCGTTTTGGAATGCCACGTGAGGGAATTGCTGCCAAATTGTCCGTGCCAATTTTTCGTCGCGCGTATCCAGGCCGACGCGGCCGCCGCGGATTTCGAAGCTACGTAATGCGGACACGATCGTATCGACAAAGTTGTCACCTGGTGTCGGCATGTCCGCATAGCCCGCCACTGTTGCCGTTGCGCCGACGTAAAAGATGCCGTATCGCCAGATGCACGACGGGTCTTCCAATTCCTCTAAAGCAGCAGCTGCATCGCTCGCGCCAGTGATCAGGGCCACCCGATCGCGTGTCGCGATCGCCGCTTGCGCATACGGACCAGCGTCCTGAAGGATGCTCCGGTAGCCTGTCAGGTAACCGACATGGACCGGGTCCGTAGTGACGATGACGTCAAGTTCCGGCGCAGCCGAGAAGAGTTTTTGCCTGCACGAGAAGGCAAGGCTGAGAGTGTGTTGCTCGAGAGTGTCGACAAAGCTCATGGATTTCTCCGTCGTAGTGGCTGTGCCTATTATAGGAACGACGTTCCGATAAAGTAAACCGTGTGTCGGTGCTCGTTAACCCCCATAACGCTCGTTGTGCCCGGCATCGATAATAACGGAACAGTGAACCGATATTAGGAACAGGCTGACCCCCAGGACGTGGGCCTGTCACTTACTTTTTTGGAGGAGATCGACGATGTTCAAAAAGAGACTTGGTACTGCGATGTTCGTGTGCGTCGCGGCCGCAGTGTTCGCGCATTCGGCGGCCGCGCTGGCGGACGGCAACGTGACGAACGCTAAGTTGGCTGTCGGAGCCGCGCCCGATGCGCCACCTTTCTCGTATATCCATGGGGGCAAATTTCTTGGAATTAGCAACGACATCCTGCAGAGGGTAGGGAAGCTAGAAAATCTTGATATGCGTTATCAGCAGATGGCATTCGACGGTTTGATTCCGGCACTCCAGGTTGGACAACTCGATATCGCCGTAAGCGGCATCTTCATTACGAAGGAACGTCAGGCAATTGTTGACTTTTCGACGCCCTATTTCGTCGAAGGTGCTCTCGTCGTAGTTCCGGTGAACAGTGGAATCAAGAGCCTTTCCGAACTCAAGGGCAAAACGATCGCTTGCGAACAGGGCTCTGCCGCACTGAAAGTAGCGCGTGAGCACGCGGCTGAATGGGGCGTCACGCTGCGAATCCTCCAGGATCCGGCAAGTATGCAACTTGCGATGAGATCGGGTGACGTGGCCGGGATGATCTACGACTCCGCGCTGGTGAACTATCAATTGCGGATCGAAGGTGCCAAGCCTACGATCAAGATTGTGAGTCCCATGCTGGATCCGACAGGTATCGCGTTCGCCTTCCCGAAAGGTAGCAAGTGGGTCGCAATCGTCAATCGTGGCATCGCGAAATTAAAAGCCAGCGGCGAATTGGATGCCATTGCGAAGACTTACAACATGAATTGAGGCGCAGCTACTCATGAAAGATTTGAATTGGCTTTGGGATTACCTTCCTTCTCTTTGGGAGGGATTGAAACTAACGGTGATCCTGACAGCGACATCGATGATTTTCGGCGGCGTACTAGGTTTGCCCCTCGCGTTTATGAAAATGTCCAAGTTCCGGTTGGCGGCTTCGATTGCCGGAGCATATGGAACCGTCATCCGCGGAATGCCGCTGCTCGTCCAGATTTTGCTAGTTTACTTTGGTCTACCCGTGTTGACGGGAATTCGGACACCCGCAACAATTGCCGGCGGAATTGCCATGGCGCTATACACGGCGGCGTTTCTGGCCGAAGTCTTTCGCTCGGGGATTCAGGCCGTCGATCGAGGGCAAATGGAGGCTGGACGTGCAATCGGGTTTGGGCATTGGCAAACCATGAGACTGGTGATTATCCCGCAAGCATTTCGAACCATGATTCCCAACCTGGCGAATCAGCTTAGCATCACGCTCAAGAATACGTCGCTTTTGTCTGTTATAGGCGTAACGGAACTCACACTCGCTGGGCAGAACATTTACATGCAGAATTTTGACATGATCCGTGTCCTCTCGATAGTGGGCGGCATGTATCTTGTCATATACCTCATAGCCGAACGCATGACTGGCTATCTCGAACAAAGGGTTTCTCGATGAACGCGCCAATTCGTCTTCTTTCTGAGCTCGGAGGTCAATCCGAGCCGGGTGCTAGCGCGCACCAGGTTGCAGCCGAAAGTGTCGCCATGATTTCTGCGAGCGGTGTCGAAAAAGCGTTTGGATCCGTTCAAGTCCTCAATGGCGTTAGCATGTCGGTCGCCGAGGGTGAGGTGGTTTCCTTAATTGGTGCATCTGGGTCTGGAAAATCAACGTTTCTCCGCTGTCTGAATTTACTCGAAACGCCGGACGCTGGAACCATACATATCGATGGCGAAGATGTGCTAAGCAGGCGGTACGACGTAAACAAATTGCGTCGAAAGATCGGCATGGTGTTCCAGAACTTTAACTTGTTTAGCAATATGACGGTACTCGAGAACGTGACTCTCGGGCCGACGAGGTTGTTGGGGATGTCAAAGCTGCAGGCGAGGGAAGAAGCTGAGGAGCTATTGGCTAAGGTGGGCCTACTTGAGAAGGCAGGTGTAGTGCCGCATAAACTGTCCGGCGGGCAGAAGCAGCGCGTCGCAATCGCCCGCGCGCTGGCCATGAAGCCGCGGGCACTTCTCTTCGACGAACCGACGTCGGCGCTTGACCCTGAGATGGTACGTGAGGTACTGGACGTCATCAGGAATCTCGCCTGTGATGGGATGACGATGGTTGTTGTTACCCATGAAATGGGGTTTGCTCGTGAGGCAAGCAAGCGCGTCGCGTTTATGCACGGAGGGAAAATCCTGGAAATTGGACCGCCGGCCCAGGTGCTTGGCAATCCGCGTGAAGAACGAACGCGCGAATTTCTCTCAAAAGTGTTGTGAGGTAGCGCAAAGATGGCAGATCATGTTTTTGAACAATCGACTCTGTGCGTTCATAGGACTGGCGCGAGCACCGAAGGATTTCGGAGCTTTTCTACGCCAGTGTATCGGGCTTCCACGATCGTATTCCCAAACGCACAAAGTTATCGCGATCGTTCCCTTCAGTTCCCGGACGGATATAGCTACGGGTTGATGGGGACACCAACGACCCGCTCACTCGAGGAACAACTGACTCGACTCGCAGGGGGCGTTCGTTCCGTCCTTGTTCCGTCAGGGCAAGCCGCTATATCAGTCCTCATGTTGACTCTATTGGCGCACGGCGATCATGTCCTGATTCCCGATAGCGTCTACCCGCCGGTGAAGCAGTTTGCGGAGGAGGTCCTGCAGCGCTATGGAGTTGCGTTCGACATCTACGACCCGATGAACCTGCAGTCTCTGCGTAGCTCTATAAGAGTCGGGCGGACAAAGCTGATTTGGATAGAAGCTCCGGGTTCGACAACAATGGAAGTCTGTGACATCCGTGAAATCGTAAGTATTGCGAAAGAAAATGGTGTGTTGACCGGTTGCGACAACACATGGGCAACGTCGATTTTTTGCAAGCCGATTTCGCTAGGTGTGGACGTCGTAGCTGAAGCGTTGACCAAGTATGTAGGCGGACATTCCGATCTTTTGCTGGGAGCGTTGAGCTTTGCGTCGATGGGTGTTTATCTGCAGGTGAGAGAGCAACTCGCAAATTTGGGCATAGGTGTATCGCCTGATGACTGCTCTCTAGCGCTGCGTGGCATTGAAACCATGTCAGTGCGCCTGGCACACGTCGGTTCGACCGCCCTGGAATTCGCACTGCGCTTGAAGGACCGACCTGAAATTGCCCGTGTTATTCACCCGGCGCTTCAGGAGTCTCCCGGACACGAGTATTGGAAACGGGACTTTCAGGGGAGTACCGGCGTATTTTCTGTCCAACTGCAGATGCAAGACACGGCGCAAATCGACCGGGCACTGGGTCGTCTTGAATTGTTCGCAATCGGCGCATCGTGGGGAGGGACGCGAAGCCTCGTTGCACCGATGTCGCTCGATGGGCAACGTAGCTTTGGGGTAGGCAGTTGTAATACAACGTATTTGAGATTCAGCGTCGGATTGGAAAGTCCGCTCGATCTCTGGCGCGATATCGAGCGATTTTTGTCGGCCCTTTAGTCAATTTGTGTTGACGGGTTTGATGGTGGTGTAAAAAGGCATTAATAGTTGGATTGACTGCCTGCTTGTGCGGGCAGTGAAATTATTGATTTTCTGGCCATTTTTTCTATGAGTAACGCAATTGGAACCGTCGCCAACTTAGTTTGGCGATGCGATCTAATTTGATTGGTAACTTCTTTTTATCCTATTAACTTAGTATAACTAATATTTTTAACCGACTTGATATGTCACTTGGCGATATCGGAATCGGAGGAGATGTGATGACTAGGATTTTTGCTGCAGCTGTACTTGGGTTGTCTGTAACAGTATGTCATGCTCAATCCAGCGTAACACTCTACGGGGTCGTGGACGATGCGTTCATGTTCAATTCCAACGACGGCGGAAAACATCAATACGCCCTGTTGGACGGCGCGATGAATTCCAACCGTTGGGGATTGAAAGGAAATGAGGACCTCGGCGGCGGATGGGCGGCGCTGTTTACCGTGGAGGGTGGCTTCTCCTTAAATTCGGGGGCGATGGGGAACAGCAACACGTTGTTCGGTCGAAATTCGTTTGTCGGCCTTTCCGGCCCCTACGGCAAGGTGACGTTAGGACGTCAATACTCCGTTGGCGATTCTTACACCGGTGAACTGTCGGCGGGTGGTACCTGGGCGTTCAACGGTTCGGGAGCCGGGGCGCACCCGGCAGATGTCGACAATCTGGACGACTTCAGGTGGATAAACAATGCGATCATCTACGCCACCCCGGAGTACAGGGGGCTGAGCGGGAAAGTAATGTATAGCCCTGGCGGTGTTCCCGGTTCGACAAAAGAGAACAGCATCATCGGGGTAGGAGCAGGATTCAATAATGAAAACCTACGCGTGGGGATCGGCTATCTCGTAGTTAACAATCCGAATTATTCATTCTATGGTAATAATGCGGGATCCAGTGCGACCGGATCGAATTTCTGGAGTCCCGTTGATTCGGGATTTGCCTCGGCGGGGTCGGAGCGAATATTTTCTGCTGGTGCATCCTATAGTTTCGGCCCCGCAACACTTGGCGTCGTCTACAGCAATACCCAGTTTAGAGATTTGGGGAAGACGCCGGTAGCAGGGCTGACAGACACGGAAAATGCATACCGTGGCACGCAAACATTTAATATCGGCGAACTCAATGCGACATATCAGTTTTCGCCTGCGATGCTGCTCGGGGTCTCGTATGCTTATACGCATTCGTCGGGCGTCACATCTGCCACTTATCATCAGGTGAACCTCGGATTTGACTACAGCATTTCGAAGCGTACCGACTTTTATGGGGGTGTGGTGTATCAGCATGCAGCGGGAACCGATTCGCGCGGCCTGCCTGCTGTAGCTAACATTGCTGCGGTTGATCCGTCGTCTGGTCAAAACCAGACCGTCGCTCTAGTCGGAATAAGCCACAAGTTTTAAGTGGATCGAGGCGGTCGTCACGAAGTTATGGGGTCCGCCTCTTGTCCGTTACCGGATGTCGATAGATTTTTGTTCCGTGGATCGAAGTGACTGCTGGCATATGTGACGGGCGCCTGATATGTCGCATGTAACGACACTATGGCGATTGACGTGGGCGCCGGCGCATGAGAGCTGGCTTCGCAAAGGGGCGAAGGCGTTGGGGCGCCGTGTCGTGACTTGGGACTTGGTGGTAACCGAATAGCCGGGATTCGTGAACGAGTAGTGTAAGGAAATGTCTGCTATATCAACTCAAGGCACCGGCAAGGTAGCCGTCGTCATTGTGTCACCCGTCTCGATGTCCGGTATTGGAGCCATTGTCGACACCTTCGCCCTGGTCAATGAGCTAACGGGTGGCACTCTATTCCAGGTAGATGTGTATTCACGTGAGGGTATCCAAGTAGTAGTTCCAGGAGGGGCGAATTTGCCAGTTGGCCTGGCGTTCGATGATTCCCTTCGTTGTGACTGGTTGATTGTAATAGGCGAGCGATTTCATCAGTCTTCAGACGACAATTTATTTCTATCGCAGTTGTTCAGGGTTGTCCAGAGGACTGCACTTGTTATCGGCATTCAGCACGGGGTTTGGTGGCTTGCACGGACAGGTCAGCTCTCTGGCTATCGTGTGAGTGTGCATTGGAGCTTCTACCAGCAATTTGTGGAGCAGTTCGAATGTTTGATTAAGACAAGGCAGATCTTCGAAATTGACCGGGATCGGGCTACATGCGCCGGAGGTCGTGCCACGGTCGACTTTCTGCTCGAACTCATCTGCCGTGAACACGGACGTGCCTTGAGTGAGCGTGTTGCTGAGATACTCATTGCAGCGCCCCTGCGAGTTGGCGACGAGCAGCAACGCGGCCCGCTTCAAAGAGAAGCCGAGCACCTTGACTCGCGATTGCGCAAAGCACTGCAGCTAATGGCCTCCAATCTGGAGGATCCGCTTCCGCTGGACGAGATTGCTCGCTCCGTGGGTGTCTCAAGAAGGCACCTGGAGCGAATGTTCCAGGCTCGTCTCGGATCGATGCCGTCGAAGCACTACCTCGCCCTGCGCCTTGCCGAGGCGAGGTCGCAGGTTCAGCGAACCGGAAAATCCATGATGCAAATCAGCCTTAGTTGTGGTTTTTCATCGGCGGCCCACTTTTCAAATGTCTATCGTGAGCGTTTTGGATTGACTCCCCGTGAGGACCGCAGGAAGTTTGTGCGGGATTCTCTCCAGGATCGGCTCTACACTGTGCCATCGCGGCATCCTTAGGTGGCTAGAAGCAAAGGCCAAGTCTCCGCGGTTCTAGTCCAGGTCGGCGAAAGTCACGCGAGTCTGTGCAAAGGAAGTCGCCCTGTGGTTGCCGTCGTCGGTGGGATGGCGATTATCGTATTCCGTAGTACCCGGTTCTGCAGCGGATTATCGAACCGGGCTTGACGACCGGGTGACAAAATAAATGCGAACATCAATACCGCACAGCATAACCACTTCCTGGTTGACATTCCCGTGTCAGGTGCACTACCGAAGAACGAGGAGCGAAGGCGAAAGTGAGCGCGATGCTGAACATGCTGGAGCTGGAAACATTTGCCGCGGTTGTCGAATATCGCAGTTTCACGCAAGCGGCGGTTGCGCTGAATAGCTCCTCTGCAGCAGCGACACGACGGGTCAGGCGGCTCGAGCAGTCGATCGGGGCGCTGCTCCCGCTGCGGGAGCCGGCCGTGCTGCCGACGAAAGCGGGCGAAGCGGTGTTTCGTCATTTCATGACGGTCCGGCTGCACGAGGACGATCTGCTCCGGCGTGTCATGCCGGGCAGAGCCTCGACCACAGCGCTGGCGCTGGCCGTCAATGCCGATTCCCTTGCCACCTGGTTCGAACCGGTGACGCGCGAGCTGGCGCAACACCATGTGGCGCTCGAGATCGTCGTGGACGATCAGGACCACACGCTCGAGGCACTCGCGCGCGGCGACGTCAAGGGCTTCCTGTCCACGCAACCGGAACCGGTTGTCGATCGTTTCGTGGCCGCGCCGGTCGGGCGGATGCGCTATCAGTGTGTCGCCACACCGGGATTCGCGCGCGAACATTTCGCCAGTGGCCTGAGCTTGCCCGACGCGCTTCAGGCCACCGCCATCCTGTTTGACCGGAAGGACGCCTTGCATGACGTGTTTTTCCGGTCGCATTTCGGTGTGACGGTCGGCAGGTACCCGCGACACTATTTTCCTTCGCCGGTGGCGTTGCTCAATGCGATCCTGGACGAGCTCGGCTACGGGCTGGTGCCCGCGATGCAGGCGGAGCTGCTGATCGACAGCGGCAGACTGGTTGCACTCGCGCCTGGGCACGATCTGCTGATCGATCTGTACTGGCATCACTGGGAGCAGGAGCCAGAGCCGCTCGCGACGATCAGCGCACTGGTCATGGCGGCGGCGCGGCGAAGCCTGGTTCAGCCGGCCCGGAGGGATGAGGAGACCCGTTGAAGGGGGCTTGTGGCGCTACGGTGATGTTTTCGCCGGTCGGACGCTACATGCTCAACACGCAGGCGTCCTGGGGTTCTGCTCCGAAAGGGCGCATCGCCAAGGGACGGCATCACGGCTTCGTGAAAGGTGTGATGACAAGCCGGCGCGCGGTGCCGGGAAGTAGCTGCCACGTCGACGCGCTGCGCACTCGATCTGCTGCCATGGCCGAGGGTCGACTGGCAGTTCGACCCGGTCGAGCCGAAGCCGCTGTCGCGCGTCGGGATGATCCCGGGCGCGAACCTTTACAAAGGAGGAGGACGTTTATGGCGATTTCAGGAATGTCGTTGAGAAGCTTGGTCCACGACTGGTTGGCGCCCGACCCGAAGCGAGGATTCCGGGTCAGCCATTACGGACGATCCGGGGTGGGACGTTATGTTTGCGTCGTCGCAGACAATGGGAGCGGATCGAAGGCGATGTTCTTTTTTCGTCACCGAGACGGCAAATGGTGCATTTATCCACCTGGTCCAGAGCGGCCCGCCATGCAGGGTGAAGTCTCTTGCACGGAGACGAGTGGTGCAAGCGTCTAGGTCGGGAAAAGTACCGGCAGGCCTGTGAAAAGGAAATCGGCCTGTGGCGGTCCCCATCTGCAAGATACCGGTTACGGTTTTCTGTCACGGTTAGTTCTGCAACGGATCACTCGCTGGTCTTGACCACCAGGCGCCTGCACAGGATGACCATCGACACCGCGCCAGCGATGTCGTTCGCGATCATCGGTATGGGTGCGGTCGGTTCGCTGGTGGGCGGTGTGCTGTCGCGACACATCGGGAGCGCGAAGGTGGGGACAGGCGCACTCGCGATATCGGGCTTTTGCTCTCTGACCTTTGCGCTCGGTTGGCGCTTCCTGTCTCCTGAATGGCTGGCAGCGCTCATGGCGATATGGGGGGCAACCGTCGTCGCCGATTCGCCACAGTTCTCCGCGCTGGCTGCGAGGGCTTGTCCGCCTGATCTCGTCGGAAGCGCACTCGCCATCCAGAACTCGATCGGTTTCGCCGTGACGGTGGTTTCGATTGCGATCACGACGTCGCTCTTCGAACGCGTCGGCCTGGACGCGACCTGGCTGCTGGTGCCAGGCCCCATGCTCGGATTGGCCGCATTCGCTGCGATGTCGCGGCCCACCCGCGCATCGGTGAGAACCTTCGGGACGCACCGCAGCTGAAGGAGCAAGACATGCTAGACCTCCAGTATCTGTCGATCGTCATGGAAGTCGACCGTCTCGGCAGTGTGACGGCCGCCGCCGAACGCCTGAATGTCACGCGGTCCGCGCTGTCCCACATGGTCCGGAAGTTCGAGGAGCGACACGGCGTCAAGTTGTGGACGAAGAACGGCCGCGGATTGCGTTTCACGCACGCTGGCGAATATCTGCTGGGTCTCGCGGAACGCGTGATCCCCCAGATGGAACACGCCGAACGCACGCTGACCAATTTCGCTGCAGGTCGCCGCGGAGCGTTGCGCGTGGGTATGGAATGTCATCCGTGCCAGAAATGGTTGACGCGCCTGACGCCTCAATACCTAACCGCGTGGCCTGGCGTCGATTTCGACGTTCGCACGGCTTTTCGCTTCGATGGCGTCGCTGCGCTGCTCGGCTACGAGATCGACATGCTGATCACGCCCGACCCCATCGACGTGCCTGACATCGTGTTCGCACCTGTTATCGACTATGAACTGATGCTCGTCGTGCAGGACGAGCATCCGCTCGCCGCGCGCGAGTTTGCGCTGCCGCAGGATCTGATGAACGAGGAACTCATCACCGTTCCCGTCAGCAAGGAGCGTCTGGATATCTTCACGCGGTTTCTCGTGCCCGCGCATTGCAAGCCGAAGTATCACCGGACGGCGGAGCAGACGGAATTGATGCTGCAACTCG
>NZ_JBFPKM010000027.1:0-55993 GCF_040948755.1 Paraburkholderia sp. BR13444
CCCCTTCCCATCCCGAACAGGACCGTGAAACGACTCCACGCCGATGATAGTGCGGATTGCCCGTGTGAAAGTAGGTAATCGTCAGGCTCCCCCAAAGCCAGAAACCCCACCCGCAGCGGTGGGGTTTTTGCGTTTGCGCGGTCAATTCCGCGCGCTTCACTACTCTCCGATCCGCAGCGCATCCGCGTAACCCGGCGACTTCCGACACGTTCGTCCAAAATCCGTGTCCTTCTGGCTCAGGCGGTCAGCACTTCATCCAAAACCGCTATGCCCGCTTACGCGCCGGCGTTCGATCGGATCTCCCTGCGATAAAGCGGTCTAGTCTCTCACTGGCCTCCGTAATCGCCCAAAGCGGAGCGCGATGCAGTTGCCGATCGTACCTCGTAGCGATCGATGCAAAGAGCTCGAATCCCGCTTCGTCCAGCTTCCATTCGTCGCGTTCCCGACCTGCGTCGAACACCATCGCCGAGGCGCGATCCGCGGCGTGGAGTTCTTCTTGGCTCATCGAGCCGAAGCCGGCATCGGCGAGGTAGCTGGTCAACAGCATGATCTGCGTGAGTGTCTGTGCATCGCTCTTCGTGCCGACGCCGCGGCGCAATGCGTCGAGCGACAGATGAACTCGTAACGCGAGATCGTCGGCGATCTGGCGCGCGATGGGCAACAGCATGGCTTTGGCATGCCGCGCGCGGGCGGCGCCAGAGTTGCGGAAAGGAATCGGTTGTGCCATGGAGATCCAAGGGGTTTGCCTGAGCACATGCAATAACGGCGCGCTTCGCAAAAGGTTGAGCCTTCATTGCGTTTTACCCGCTTCCTTCAACGAAAACGTTTGCTGGCGACCACTTGCGCGCAGATTGCCGGCATGTCGCGGCGTCCGTAGTCGAGCGGATTGACACCTAAATCGCCCGTGGTGCGCCGTTCGCTACCCTTGAATCCAGCGGTTTTCCCGCCATCCTCGCCCACGGAAAGGCGTCGCCGCATTGCCGCCTCGCGGACGTCCGGCCGTCAGCCTCGGCCAAACCTCTCTATCATGACAACTGGAACAACGCCGACCAGCAAGCCGGAACGGAGCAAGTCCCGTCGGCAAGCGCCATCCAGTTGCGTTCGACCCGGGAAGCATCGAAGCGGGCTCCACGCGGCGAACCGCATCGGGCGCGCGATCATGCGCCGCGTCGCCGCGCCACGGTCGGCTGGCTCGAGGTGTCTGTCGTCGACGGATGTAACCAGCGGCACGGGCAATGACGCGGGCTATTTCGCGCGCATCACACCCAGCGCGACGATCTTCGTTCCGTGCAAGGACGGCATCAGCCACGACGAAATCGAGGACGCGCGCCGATCATCTGGAAGCCGGCTTCAAGGTGCTGCTGCAGTTGATGCTGAGCGCCGCGTCGAGGACAGGGAGCGTACGCGTATGAAGATCCTGATCGCACGAATGAACCACGAGACCAACACGTTCTCGCCGGTAGAAACCCCGCTGGCCGCATTCGGCCGCACCGGTCCCAGCTACGGCCGCGCCGCGTTCGACGAAAACAAGGGCATGCAAACGGCGATGGCCGCGTTCATCGACGCCGCCGAGCGCGTGCACGCCGAAATCGTGACGCCGATCTCCGCCATGGCGAATCCGAGCGGGCCGGTGGACGCCGCAGCCTACGATACGATCTGCGACGCGATCCTGGCAGGCGCGACGGGTTGCGACGCGGTGATGCTCGATCTGCACGGCGCGATGGTCGCCGAGAACTCGGCCGACGGCGAAGGGGATCTGCTCGCGCGCGTGCGTGCGTCGTTGCCGCACGCGCGGATCGCGGTCGCACTCGATCTGCACGGCAACGTCACGCAAAAGATGATCGACAACGCCGACATCATCGTCAGTTTTAAAACCTATCCGCACGTCGACATGTACGAGACTGGCGCGCACGCGGCGCGCCTGCTGTTCGACATGATCGACGGCCACGCGAAGCCGGTGATCGCGTGGCGTCAACCGCCGCTTCTCACGCACACGCTACGCAGCGCGAGCGCCGACGGCGCGATGAAACGCGCGCTCGACGCCGCGCGCGCCGCCGAGGCCGACGGCATGCTCGCGGTGTCGGTGCTGGCGGGCTTCTCGCTCGCCGATATCGACGCGCCATGCATTAGCGTCGTTGTAGTGGGCAATGGCGAGCGCGCGGATGCCGAGGCGGTCGCCGAGCGTGTCGCGCGACAGATCTGGGACGAGCGCGACGATTTCGTCTATCGCAGCGCGCCGCTTGCCGAATCGGTCGCGCGGGCGGCGTCGCTCGCGCGCGGCGCCGACAAACCGGTGCTGCTGCTCGATCATGGCGACAACTGCATGTCGGGCGGCACGTGCGACACGATGGATCTGCTCGAGGAAGCATTGAAGCAGGGGCTCGAAGACATCGTCAGCGGGCCGTTGTGCGACCCGCAGGCGGTCGCGGCCCTGGCGGCCTCGGGGGTCGGAAGCACGGCCACGCTCGCGATCGGCAACAAGCTGACAAACGATGCTTTGCCCTCGCGTTCGCCGCTCGCCCTGACCGGCGTCGTGCGCGCGCTGACGGACGGCGAATACGTGATCAGCGGTCCGACCTACACCGGCCAACGCGCGTACATGGGGCGTGCGGCAGTGCTCGACGCCGGCACGGTGAAACTCGTCGTGACCGAACACACGCATGAGCCGTGGGATCTCGGCGTGTTCGAGAGCGTCGGCATCGATCCGCGCCGCGCGCGTTTTCTGCTGCTCAAATCACGCATGTATTGCCGGCCGGTCTTCGTGCCGATCGCGGCGGCGCTCGTCGAATGCGATAGTCGCGGCGTCACGAGTTCGGACTACAGTCTGTTCAGATTCGAGCGCGTGAAACGGCCGGTTTATCCATTGGACCCTGACACCGAATGGACCGCGACCAACTGATCAACACGCATGCGATTCGATAAATCGCGGCAAGGGCTTGTGAAGTCTGCAACGAGTCTCTATAATTCGCGCCTCTAAAGGCTCGTAGCTCAGTTGGTTAGAGCACCACCTTGACATGGTGGGGGTCGTTGGTTCGAATCCAATCGAGCCTACCAACGCATCTGTGACGTAGACGAAAGCGGTTCCGCTTTCGTCTACGGTCCAGTCAAGTCCATCCCGTCGTTCCCGCAGTTTCGCCGTTCGGCATCACGTCCCCTTCGTTTTCGTTCTCCGCTCGTGGCTCGCAGCTCGCGCACATTCACGCGTTCTCTGCCGCTTTTGCGTCGTCGTTCGACAATGCGCGGTACAGTTAGTCCTCCCGCTTTCGCCGACGACCCGACTGCCGTTCCCATCGCATCATTCGATCATGCGCTGCCGGCAGCATCCAACGGAGCTGACGCAATGAAGAAGCTCATCAACGATGTGTCCACCGTGGTCCCCGACATGCTCGACGGGCTCATCGCCCTCAATCCCCAGCTCTCGCTGTTGCAGGGGGGCACGACCGTGTTGCGCGCCGATGCCGAGGCCGTGGCCGCGCGTGGCGAGGTCGCGCTGATCTCCGGCGGCGGCTCGGGCCACGAGCCCGCGCACGGCGGCTACGTCGGCCACGGCATGCTGAGCGCGGCGGTGGCCGGCGAGATCTTCACATCGCCATCCACCGACGCCGTGCTCGACGCAATCCGAGCGGTGGCCGGCCCCGCAGGCGCGTTGCTGATCGTCAAGAATTACACGGGCGACCGCTTCAACTTCGGCCTCGCGGCCGAAATCGCGCGCGCCGAGGGCATTCCCGTCGAGATGATGATCGTCGCCGACGACGTCGCGCTGAGCGCGAGCGGCAATCACGCGGGTCGTCGCGGACTCGCGGGCACGGTGCTGGTTCATAAGATCGCGGGCGCGGCGGCCGCGCGCGGATTGCCGTTGCCCGAAGTCGCGCGGATCGCCAAAGAAGCGGCCGCGTCGCTCGGCACGATGGGCGTCGCGCTGACGTCGTGCACGGTGCCGGCCGCGGGCAAGCCGGGCTTCGAACTGGGCGATCGCGAAATCGAATGGGGCCTCGGCATTCATGGCGAACCCGGGGTGTCGCGCGGTGCGCTGGAACCGGCCGATGCGATGGTCGGCAAGCTGCTGGCAAAGATCATCGACGATCTCGCGTTGCAGGCCGGCGAGCGCGTCGCGCTGCTCGTCAACAATCTTGGCGGCACCCCATCGAGCGAGCTCCACGTGGTAGCCGGCGCCGCGCTGCGCGAGCTTGCCGGGCGCGGCATCGAAGTTGCGCGCGCGTGGGCCGGCACGTTCCTGAGCGCGCTCGAAATGGCTGGCGTGTCGCTGACGCTGCTGCGGGTCGATGACGAACGGCTGAGCCTGCTCGACGCCGCCTCGCATACGAGCGCATGGCCCGCGCTGAGCGGCCGCGTCGCGCAGGTCGCGGTGCGTGCGGCGCCACCCGCGCCGCCAAGCGCCAGCGGCGCGACGCTCGCGCGTGACGCGACGCTGCGTCGAGCGATCGAAGCGGTCTGCGAGTGCCTGCTGGCAGCCGAGCCGATATTGACCGAACTGGACCAGCGCGTCGGCGACGGCGACCTCGGCATCAGCCTCGCGCGCGGCGCACGCGCAGTGCAACTCGAACTCGATTCCTACGCGTCCGCAACCACGCCGAGCGCGGTGTTGCGCGGCATCTCGGCGACGCTGCGGCGCGTGGTGGGCGGTACGTCGGGTCCGCTATACGCGGTGATGCTGTTGCGCGCGGCGGCCGCGCTCGAACCGTCGGGCGGGGCCACGGCACGGCAATGGGCGACGGCGTTCAGCGCCGGTGTCGATGGAATGATGGAACTCGGAGGCGCGACGCCGGGCGATCGCACGATGGTCGATGCGCTGAAGCCCGCCGCCGACGCGCTGTATGACGCACTCGCTCAGGGCGCGTCGACGGATGCCGCATTGCAAGCCGCCGTCTGTGCGGCAATCGATGGCACGTCGCGTACCGCTTCGATGCATCCGCGCCGCGGGCGTTCGAGTTATGTCGGCGAGCGAGCGATCGGTCATGTGGACCCGGGCGCGCACGCGGTGGTGTTGTGGCTCGCGGCGATTGGCGAGGCCCTTTCCGGTTAGGCGCGGGCGAACGCGAACGCTACTGCGAACAACGACCCCTTCAAGGCCGCAGCAGATCGAACCCCGCGAAAGCAACGACGCCGCTCAGCGCGATCAGCGCCACCGAGTGCTGTCCAACGTACAGCAGCCCTGCGGCGGACCAACACGTGACGGCGAAAGCGGCGATACGTTTCATGCTTCCTTCTTCTACGAGTCGAACTCAAATACCGGCTCAAAAGCCCAGCGCAACGGCCAGCAAACCACTGACGACACCGCACACCACCACCGCACAGGCCACCACCGTCAGCACGCGCCGCGGAAACGACCGCGCGAGCATCGCGAGCGACGGCACGCTGACGAGCGGCAGCGTCATCAGCAGCGCGGCGGCGGGGCCGGCGGCCATGCCGAACGACAGCATCGCCTGAATGATCGGCACCTCACCCGCGGTCGGAATCACGAACAGCGTGCCGGCGACCGACAGCGCGATGATCCACAGCAGGCTGTTGTCGACATCCGGGCCGACGTGCGGAAACAGCCATGCGCGCGCCGCGCCGAGAATCAGCACGAGCACGATGTATTCCGGCACGAGCCGCAGCGTCATGCGCCCGAGAATCGAGACCCAGCGCGAGAACGCGGTGCCCGGATCGTCGGCGCTGACCAGTTGCGCGACGGCTTCTCGCGACGCTTGCGCTTCCTGCGGCGTGATCATGCGGTTCACGAGGTAGCCGAGGCCGAACACCATCACGATGCCGAGCGCGAGGCGCAGGCCCATCCACTGCCAGCCGAGCACGAAGCCCATGAAAATCAGCGTCGCGGGATTCAGCGCGGTGTTACCGAGCCAAAAAGCAATCGCCGCGCCCGGCGCCGCTTCGCGCGCGCGCAGGCCGGCGACGACCGGCGCCGCGCAGCAGGTGCACATCATGCCAGGCAACGACATCAGGCCGCCTTTGACGACACTGTTGAAGTCGGCGCGACCGAGCGCACGCGCGACCCACTGCGGCGGAATCAGCGCTTGCACCGCGGAGCCGAGCAGCAGGCCAAGCACCATCGCCTGCCAGATCGCCTTGCCGTACGCGAGCGCGAAGTCGATCGCGGCCTGCCACGAGGCCGCCGGCGCGCTCGCGGACGTGCCCATCAGGATCGACTTGCCGATCGAATGCTGGCTCGCGGCGACGAACGCGCGGTTGTAGTACGGAAACCACTTCACATAGAAGAGGCCGACGACGGCGATCAGCAGGAAGACGATCCAGCCAAACGTGACGCGAGGTTGCCGAAGGGTTGATTGCATGATGGTTCTTAAATGTCGTTGTGAGTCAACCGAGGACTAGCGTACGGGTGTCGAGCTGCGCGAGCAGCGTTTTCGCCTGCTCGACGACGTCGGCGTCGTTCGGGCGGAAATGGAGTTGCAGCGCATTCGGCAGCTGATCGAAATGCTGGCCGCTGCTGCGCGCGTACGCGGGATCGTAGTGAAGTTCGATCAGTTCGTGCGCGAGCTCGGCGCGCCGGTTGTCGTCGACGAGCCGCTGCCAGCCCGCGACCCGCTCGCGGCTGTGCAGGCCGATCAGCCGTTCCAGCTGTCCCTTGAAGTAGTCGGGATGCTCGAACAGATGCGCGTAATCCTGCAGCAGAAACGCCGCGCGATCCTCGCGGCTCGAACGCACCTCGACGCACGCGCCGCGATGAAACGTTTCGAGCAGCGCGAGCGGCAGCGTGACGGAGCCGATGCGCCGGCTTTCCGCCTCGACGAAGACCGGCCGGTTCACGTCGAAGTCTTGCAGCGCGGTGACGAGCAGCGTGTCGAAACGCTTTTGCGACGGCTGCTGCACGCCCGTGTACGCGCCGAGCAGCGAGCCGCGATGCGAGGCGAGCGCCTCGAGGTCGAGCGTTTGCGCGCCGGCCTCATGCAGCGCCGACAGCAGCCGTGTCTTGCCGCTGCCGGTCGGGCCGACGAGCGCGATGTAGCTGAAACGGCGCGGCAGGGTTTCGAGCCTCTCCAGCGTGGCGCGCCGGTAGCTCTTGTAGCCGCCCTCGAGTTGCCGCGCCGACCAGCCGATCATGTTGAACAGCGTCGTGACCGACCCCGAGCGCTTGCCGCCGCGCCAGCAGTAGATCAGCGGGCGCCAGTTGCGCGGCCGGTCGGCGAACGTGGTTTCCAGATGATGCGCGATGTTGCGCGCGACGAGCGCCGCTCCGAGCCGCGTGCCCTCGAACGGCGACACCTGCTTGTAGGTCGTGCCGACCAGCACGCGTTCCTCGTTGCTCAGCACTGGCGCGTTGGTCGCGCCCGGAATATGGTCTTCCTCGAACTCGAGCGGCGTGCGAACGTCGACGATTTCATCGAAATCGCCGGCTTTATCGAGGCTAACTAGAAGACTTTTCAAGGGAGTAGGGACGAAACGGACCGCGGGAAGACCGAAATTATCGCATGCGCGGCTCGTTCGGGCCGGTAATGCGTCCTTTCAGGCGTTCTCTAGTGACGCGTTCCTTCAACCGACTGCCTCAGATGACCTCGACCCGCGCTTCACCGCTCACAAGCTCGCCGATCACTCGCGCGTCGGCGAAGCCATCGGCGTGGAACAGTGCGAGCACCTCGTCGACCGCTTCGGGCGCGCACGACACCAGCAGCCCGCCCGACGTCTGCGGATCGGTCAACAACGCACGGCCGGCCGACGGCAACGCGGCGGGCAGCACCACGTCGCGGCCATAGGCATCCCAGTTGCGGCCCGATGCGCCGGTGAAGATGCCGGCTTCCGCGAGGCTCGCGACGTTCGGCAGCCACGGCAGGTCCGCATAGTGCACGCGCGCGGTCAGCTTCGAGCCGCGCGCCAGTTCCAGCGTGTGGCCGAGCAGGCCGAAGCCGGTGATGTCGGTCAGCGCATGCACGCCGTCGAGCCGCGCCAGTTCGGCGCCCGGCCGGTTCAGCTTGGTGGTCGCGCCGATCATGGCCGCGTAGCCGGCCTCGTCGAGCCGGTCTTTTTTCAGTGCCGCGGACAGAATGCCGACGCCGAGCGGCTTGCCTAGGATCAGCACGTCGCCGGCCCGGCCGCCCGCATTGCGCTTGACGCGCTTCGGATCGACGATGCCCAGCGCGACGAGGCCGTATATCGGCTCGACCGAATCGATCGAATGGCCCCCCGCGAGCGGGATGCCCGCGTCCGCGCACACCGATTCGCCGCCTTTCAGCACGGCCGCGATCACGTCGTGCGGCAGCACGTTGATCGGCATACCGACGATCGCAAGCGCCATGATCGGCTTGCCGCCCATCGCGTAGACGTCGGAAATCGCATTGGTCGCGGCGATGCGGCCGAAGTCGAACGGATCGTCCACGATCGGCATGAAGAAATCGGTGGTCGCGACGATCGCCTGGTCCTCGTTGAGCTTGTAGACGGCGGCGTCGTCGGCGGTGTCGTTGCCGACCAGCAGGTCGGGGAAAAACGGCAGCGGCGCGCTGCGCTTGAGCAGATCGGCGAGCAGGCCGGGCGCGATCTTGCAGCCGCAGCCGCCGCCGTGCGACAGGCTGGTAAGGCGGGGCGACTGGCTTGCTTGGACTTGGGTCATGAGGGCGGGAGTTCGGGTTCGTCGAATGACCGCATTATGAGGGTAGTTTTCACACTGTGCAGCGTCGGCAAGGGCCGCAAACCGGCTTTATGCGGAAGCGGTATATCCGAACGATAAACACCTGCATAAAAAGTAGTAATGCCGAAGCAAATACAAACGGCAGATGCGAGCGATCAAACGAATTCTTCGCGTGCTAACACAATTGCGCACCGCCGCGCGAATCGATCGCCGTCGACAATTAGCAAACCAATTACCGCGCGATTGCAAAGCCTTATTTATTGCTGCCTGCGCCGGTCCCATACAAGCCATTGTTAAATCCGCCCGCGCCCTCGGTTTTTTGTCCCTGACCGGCGGTTTTGCCGCGCGCCTTACCTTGCCCGCTGTCTTTCGACTGGGGTTTCAGTGATTCGTGAACCGCCGACGCGCCCGGGTCGGGCGTCGAACCCATCCCGGACGAGCGGCTTTCCATGTGCGAAGAGCCGCCCGACTGGGGAATCTGCGCAAGGCTGGGGGAGTTCGTGGCCAGCAGTGCGGCGCCGAGAAGCGCAAGCGAGGCTGCGCCGGCTGCCGCGCGACAGGAGTAAGTAGAGGAGTTCATAGGAGCGCAATAATCCGTCGACAAGGTCAATTGAATTCACCATTCGCGGATTCAGCATGAACGGTGCCCGGGGCCTGGAATAAATCGTGCAGGCAGAGGCGCGGTTCATTCAGGCGACTTTCGCATGTCTGATTTACCCGGGTGGCGAATGCACTACGATCGAGCTACGTGTCGTGAAACGGCATCTATAATCAATTTTGTTCCCAAAAGAGCCGAGGCCATGCAATGACGCAAATGACTCGGCGACAATTCCTGAAGGTTTCTGCCACCTCGCTCGCCGGATCGAGCCTAGCCCTGATGGGCTTCTCGCCGACACCCGCGCTGGCCGAAGTCCGTCAGTACAAATTGTCGCGTGCTACCGAAACCCGCAACACCTGCCCGTACTGCTCGGTGGGCTGCGGCGTCCTCATGTACGGCCTCGGCGACGAAGCCAAGAACGTGAAGACGAGCATCTTCCACATCGAGGGCGACCCCGACCATCCGGTCAATCGCGGCACGCTATGCCCGAAGGGCGCGAGCCTGATCGACTTCATCCATAGCCCGAGCCGTCTGCGCTATCCCGAGTACCGCGCGGCCGGGGCGAACGAGTGGAAGCGCATCTCGTGGGAAGACGCGCTGGACCGCATCGCGAAGCTGATGAAGGAAGACCGCGACGCGAACTTCGTCGAGACGACCGCGGACGGCAAGAAGGTCAACCGCTGGCTGACTACCGGGATGCTCGCGGCGTCGGCCAGCAGTAACGAGGTGGGTTATCTGACGCACAAGACTGCCCGCAGTCTTGGCATGCTTGGATTCGACAATCAGGCGCGTGTCTGACATGGCCCGACGGTGGCAGGTCTTGCCCCGACGTTTGGCCGTGGAGCGATGACGAACCATTGGGTCGACATCAGAAACGCGGACTTGATTCTCGTGATGGGCGGCAATGCGGCCGAGGCCCACCCATGCGGTTTCAAATGGGTCACCGAAGCCAAGGCGCACCGCAAGGCGCGCCTGATCGTGGTGGACCCGCGCTTTAATCGCACCGCGTCGGTCGCGGACTACTACGTGCCGATCCGCACCGGCACGGACATCGCATTCCTCGGCGGGGTGATCAACTATCTGCTGACGAACGACAAGATCCAGCACGAGTACGTGAAGAACTACACGGACGTGTCGTTTATCGTCCGTGATGACTTTGCGTTTAACGACGGCCTGTTCTCCGGCTACAACGCCGACAAGCGCCGCTACGACAAGACCTCGTGGGACTACGAGCGCGGCGACGACGGCTTCGCCAAGGTCGACCCGACGCTGCAGGACCCGCGCTGCGTCTATCAGCTGATGAAGAAGCATTACTCGCGCTACACGCCCGAGCAGGTCGAAAAAATCTGCGGCACGCCGAAGGACAAATTCCTGCACGTGTGCGAAATGCTCGCGGCGACGTCGGTGCCGGGACGTGCGACCACGATCATGTACGCGCTCGGCTGGACCCAGCACTCGGTCGGCTCGCAGATCATCCGCACCGGCGCGATGGTACAGCTGCTGCTCGGCAACATCGGCATCGCGGGCGGCGGCATGAATGCGCTGCGCGGTCACTCGAACATCCAGGGCCTGACGGACCTCGGCCTGATGTCGAACCTGCTGCCTGGCTACATGACGCTGCCGATGGAAGCGGAGCAGGACTTCGACGCCTACATCGAGAAGCGCACCCAGCATCCGCTGCGGCCGAACCAGCTGAGCTACTGGCGCAACTATCGCGCCTTCCACGTGAGCTTCATGAAGTCGTGGTGGGGCGACAAGGCGACCGCCGAGAACAACTTCGCTTTCGACTATCTGCCGAAGCTCGACAAGTCGTACGACCTGCTGCAGGTATTCGAGCTGATGAGTCAGGGCAAGATGAACGGCTACATCGCGCAGGGCTTCAACCCGCTTGCCGCCGCGCCGTACAAGTCAAAGAACGGCGCGGCTCTGGCCAAGCTGAAGTGGCTCGTGATCATGGATCCGCTCGCGACCGAAACGTCGGAGTTCTGGAAGAACCACGGCCCGTTCAACGACGTCGACAGCGCATCGATCCAGACCGAGGTGTTCCGTCTGCCGACCACCTGCTTCGCCGAGGAACGCGGCTCGCTCGTCAGTTCGAGCCGCGTGCTGCAATGGCACTGGCAGGGCGCGGACGGCCCGGGCGAAGCGAAGAGCGACCTCGAGATCATGGCTGGGCTGTGGCTGCGGATTCGCGACGCTTATCGCAAGGACGGCGGCAAGTATCCCGATCCGATCCTGAACATGAGCTGGCCGTATGCGAAGCCGGACAGCCCGACGCCGGAAGAGCTCGCGATGGAGTTCAACGGCAAGGCGCTCGCGGACGTCACCGATCCGAAGGACCCGACCAAGGTGCTCGCGAAGAAAGGCGAGCAGCTCGCGAGTTTCGCGCTGCTGCGCGACGACGGCTCGACTTCGAGCGGCTGCTGGATCTTCTGCGGGGCGTGGACCCAGGCGGGCAACCAGATGGGCCGCCGCGACAACTCGGACCCGACCGGCATCGGCAACACGCTGAACTGGGCGTGGGCATGGCCGGTGAACCGGCGGGTTCTGTACAACCGCGCGTCGTGCGATCTCAACGGCAAGCCGTTCGATCCGACGCGCAAGCTGATCGCGTGGAACGGCAGCACGTGGTCTGGCGCCGACATTCCGGACTTCAAGGTCGACGAGCCGCCTGACAGCGGCATGAATCCGTTCATCATGAATCCGGAAGGCGTCGCGCGATTCTTCGCGCGCGACGCGATGGTCGAAGGGCCGTTCCCCGAGCACTATGAACCGTTCGAGACGCCGCTCGGCTACAACCCGCTGCATCCGGACAACAAGCTGGTCGTCAGCAACCCGGCGGCGCGCGTATTCCCGGGCGACAAGGCCACGTTCGGCACGCACGAGAACTTCCCGCATACGGGGACCAGCTATCGTCTGACCGAGCATTTCCACTACTGGACGAAGCACGCGAAGCTGAACGCGATCATCCAGCCCGAGCAGTTCGTCGAGATCGGCGAAGACCTCGCGAAGGAGATTGGCGTGGTGGCCGGCGACCGGGTCAAGGTGAGCTCGAACCGCGGGCACCTGATCGCCGTCGCGGTCGTGACGAAGCGCATCAAACCGCTGACTGTCGAAGGCAAGAAGGTGCAGACCGTCGGGCTGCCGATTCATTGGGGCTTCATGGGGCTCGCGAGGCCGGGCTATCTCGTCAATGCGCTGACACCCCCGGTGGGCGACGGGAACTCTCAGACACCGGAAACCAAGTCGTTCCTCGTCAAGGTCGAAAAGGCATAAGGTAAAGAGATGGCACTGCAATCACTGGACATCAGACGCGTCTCGGCCACCACCACGCAGCCGCCGGTGGCTCGCGCGCCGGCCACCGCGCAGGTCGCGAAGCTCATCGACGTATCGAAGTGCATCGGCTGCAAGGCGTGTCAGACGGCCTGCATGGAGTGGAACGATCTGCGCGACGAGATCGGCGTGAACGTGGGCGTCTACGACAACCCGCCCGACTTGAGTCCGGATTCGTGGACCGTCATGCGTTTCGCGGAGTACGAGAACTCCGCCGGCGATATCGAATGGCTGATCCGCAAGGACGGCTGCATGCATTGCGAAGACCCTGGCTGTCTGAAGGCCTGTCCGTCGCCGGGCGCGATCGTGCAGTACACGAACGGCATCGTGGATTTTCACGAGGAGAACTGCATTGGCTGCGGCTTCTGCATCGCCGGCTGCCCGTTCAACATACCGCGTATGTCGAAGAAGGATCGCCGCGTGTACAAGTGCACGCTGTGTTCGGACCGCGTCGCGGTCGGCCAGGAGCCGGCCTGCGTGAAGACCTGCCCGACCGGCGCGATCATGTTCGGCACCAAGGAGGACATGAAGCTGCAGGCCGAGGACCGCATCGTCGATCTGAAGGAGCGCGGTTTCCAGAACGCTGGCCTGTATAACCCGGAAAAGGTGGGCGGCACGCATGTGATGTACGTGCTGCATCACGCCGACCGGCCATCGCTGTATCACGGCCTGCCGGACGATCCGCGCATCAGTCCGATGGTGACGTTGTGGAAGGGTATAGCCAAGCCGATCGGGCTCGCCATCATGGGGATCGCCGCGCTCGCGGGCTTCTTCCACTACACGCGCGTCGGTCCGAACGAGGTGACCGAGGCCGACGAAGCCGCCGCCGTCAAGGAAGCCGAAGAAGCGCGCCGTTCGCGGGAGGGTAAGCAATGAACCACTCTGAGCACACCGACTTCACGGACCTGAAGGGCAACCGCCTGATCGTGCGCTATACGCCGAACGAGCGCACGAATCATTGGATCACCGCGATCTGTTTCATCCTGCTCGCGCTGTCCGGTCTCGCGATGTTCCATCCGGCGATGGCGTTTCTGTACTTCGTGCTTGGCGGCGGACAGTGGACGCGAATCCTGCACCCGTTCATCGGCTGCGTGATGTTCATCTCGTTCCTGATTCTTGCGTTGCGCTTCTGGCATCACAACTATCTGGACCAGGCGGATATCCAGTGGATGAAGCAGTATCGCGACGTGCTGAACAACCGCGAGGAGCGCCTGCCCGCAATCGGCAGGTACAACGCCGGGCAGAAGCTGCTGTTCTTCGTGATGGTGATCTGTATGCTGCTGCTGTTGCTGAGCGGCATCGTGATCTGGCGGCGCTACTTTTCGCTCTACTTCCCGATTGACCTGATCCGGCTCTCCGCGGTCGTGCACGCGGTGACGGCGTTTTTGCTGATCGTCGGCATCATCGTGCATGTCTATGCGGCGCTGTGGGTCAAGGGCTCCATAGGTGCGATGACGCGCGGCACCGTTACTTATGGCTGGGCGCGCAAGCACCATCCGAACTGGTTCAGGGAAATCATCGGCAAGTAAAGTATGCTCAATCGGCGCTGCCTCAGCGCGTGTTTCAATGCGCCGCACGCAGCACTCCGCGCACCGGGCCGCCGCGCCACGTCGATGACGGGCGGCGGCTCTTCAGTTTTCAGAGGTCGATAACTTGGCTCAACGAATTCTCGAAGCCGCCGACATCGAGTCGCTCGATCCCTCGGCAATCCCCCGCATCCGCATGCCGGAGCGGCTCGCGGTGTTCGCGCCGCGCGCCGCGCGCCTGCGCCAGCTCGCCTCGCGCGGCAATCCGATTGCCGGCTACCTGCGGCTGATGGCGGCGCTCGCCGATGCGCAGCAGGCGGTGCTCGCGCACTTCAAGGCGCAGCCGCCGAGCCCCGAGCTGATCGCGAGCGCGCAGCAGTATTCGATGCCGCTGATTCCGGCGCTGTCCGGCGCGCGCGATCCGGCGTGGCGCGACGTGCTGCTGCAACTGCTCGACAAGATCGAAGCCGCGGGTCCGTTGACGCCACCGCTCGTCGCGGTGTTCACGCAACTGCGCTCGCTCGACGTCGCCACGCTCGAAGCGCAGGCCGACGCGATCTTCGCGCAGCGCTTCGCCGACGTCGAGCCGGCGAGCGCGCCATTCATCATGGCCGCGCTGCAAGTCGTATGGACCGACCTCGCCGCCGACATCGACAAGCGCGCCGTGCCGTACCTCGACACGCCGGGGCTGTGCCCGGTGTGCGGCTCGCATCCGGTGGCGAGCACGGTGCGCATCGGCGGCGCATACGACAACTATCGCTATCTGCAATGCGGGCTGTGCGCAACCGAATGGCATATGGTCCGAAGCAAATGCTCGAACTGCGATTCGACGAAAGGCATTGCGTACCACGTGGCCGGCTCGCCCGACGCCGACGCGGCCACGCGCGAAGCCGAAACGAAAAACGCCGTGCTGAAGGCGGAGTCGTGCGACGAATGCCATACTTACCGCAAGATCGGCATCCAGGCGAAGGACTACGAGTTCGATCCATTCGCGGACGACCTCGCGAGCCTCACGCTCGATCTGCTGATGGGCGCGGAAGGTTACCGACGCGCGTCGCCGCATCCCTGGCTGTGGCCGGAGCAATCGGCCGGCGGGACGGAAGCGGAGGACGACGAGTCCGCCTGACGGCGACCTGGCCGGACGCAAGTTCAACACGACATAAGGGATTGCTCGTGAGCGATGTGAGCGGCTCGGAATTGCGCGCGCTGATGGCGCGCGTGCCATCGGTGGACAAGGTGATGGCGTCGGCCGAATTCGCGCCGCTGATCGGCGAATACGGCCGCCCTCAGGTGCTCGATGCGTTGCGCGACGCGCTCGACGCGTGGCGTATCAGCGCCCAATCGGGCGATGCGGCGGCCAACCCGGCGGTGAGCGCGCTCGAAACCCCGCAGCTGCATGCGACGGTCGCTGCGGCGCTGCTCGCGCGCAACGCGTCGCGGCTGCGCAGTGTGTTCAATCTGACCGGCACCGTATTGCACACGAACCTCGGCCGCGCGCTGCTGCCCGACGAGTCGGTGCGCGCCGTGATGACCGCGCTCACGCAACCGGCGAACCTCGAGTTCGATCTCGCCACCGGCATGCGCGGCGATCGCGACGACCTGATCAACGATCTGATCTGCGAGCTGACCGGCGCCGAGGCGGCAACCATCGTCAACAACAACGCGGCCGCGGTGCTGCTCACGCTGTCCGCGCTCGCGGCGAAGAAGGAAGTGGTGGTGTCGCGCGGCGAGCTCGTCGAAATCGGCGGCGCGTTTCGCATTCCCGACATCATGAGCCGCGCGGGCGCGAAGCTGCGCGAAGTCGGCACGACGAACCGCACCCATCTGAAGGACTATGAACAGGCGATCAACGCGCGCACCGCGCTGCTGATGAAAGTCCACGCGAGCAACTATGCGATCAGCGGCTTCACGAAGGAAGTCGGTATCGAAGAGATCGCGCCGCTCGCGCACGCGCGCGGGCTCGCGGTGGCCGTCGATCTCGGCAGCGGCACGCTGGTCGATCTCGCCGAATGGGGCTTGCCGCGCGAGCCGACGGTGCGCGAGACCGTCGCGGCCGGCGCCGATGTCGTCACCTTCAGCGGCGACAAACTGCTCGGCGGACCGCAGGCCGGGTTGATCGTCGGGCGGCGCGATCTGATCGCCAAGATCAAGAAACATCCGCTGAAGCGCGCACTGCGCGTCGGCAAGCTGACGCTCGCGGCGTTGGAGCCTGTGCTGCGGCTGTATCGCGCGCCCGAGAAGTTGGCGGAGCGGCTGACCACGCTACGGCTCCTCACGCGTCCCGCCGAGGACATTCACGCTGCCGCGCAGCGCGTGCTACCGGCGCTGCAGCAGGCGATCGGCGCGCGCTACACCGTGGCGGCGGAACCGATGTTCAGCCAGATCGGCAGCGGTGCATTGCCCGTCGACGTGCTGCCGAGTCATGGACTCGTCATCAGGATGACCGACGGCAAGCGCGGCGGCCGTCATCTGCTCGCGCTCGAAAAGCAGTTGCGCGAGATGGCGCGGCCGGTGATCGGCCGGATCGCGGACGACGCGTTGCGGCTCGATCTGCGCTGCCTCGAAGCCGCCGACGAAGCGCAATTGATCGCACAGCTAATCGCGCAACCGAAAAGAAACTGAAGGACAGGCACGCATGATCGTCGGTACAGCAGGGCATATCGACCACGGCAAAACCAGCCTCGTGAAGGCACTGACCGGCGTCGATACGGACCGGCTCAAGGAAGAAAAAGCGCGCGGCATTTCGATCGAGCTCGGTTACGCATACGTGCCGCTCGAGAACGGCGACGTGCTCGGTCTGATCGACGTGCCGGGCCACGAAAAGCTCGTGCATACGATGACCGCGGGCGCGAGCGGCATCGACTTCGCGCTACTCGTGATCGCCGCCGACGACGGCGTGATGCCGCAAACGCGCGAACATCTGGCGATCGTCGAACTGCTCGGCATCCGGCGCGGTGCGATCGCGTTGACGAAAGTGGATCGCGTCGACGAGGAGCGACTGCGCGAAGTGCACGACGAAGTGAGTGCGTTCGTCGGCAATAGCGTGCTCCGCGACGCGCCGGTATTCGATACCTGCGCGACTCGCGCGGGCGACGCGGGCGTCGCCGCGTTGAATGCGTATCTGCGCGAGCAGGCCGCCACATGGCGTATGAAGCGCGACGACGGCCTGTTCCGCCTCGCCGTCGATCGTGTGTTCACGCTCGCCGGGCAGGGCACGATCGTGACCGGGACCGTGGTGGCAGGCAGCGTGAATGTAGGCGACACGATGCTGCTCGCGCCGAAAAATCAGCCGGTGCGTGTGCGCAGTATCCACGCGCAGAATCGCCCCGCCGAAATCGGCCGCGCCGGCCAGCGCTGCGCGCTGAATCTGGCGGGCATCGACAAGAGTGCGATCGAGCGCGGCGACTGGGTCGTCGATCCGCGACTGTCGCAAGCGAGTGAGCGTATCGACGTCACGTTGACGCTGCTCGCCGATGCGCCGCACCCGCTCGAACACTGGACGCCGCTGCATGTGCATCTCGGCACGCAGCATCAGGTTGCGCATGTCGCGCTGCTCGAAGGCGACACGCTCGCGCCCGGTCAGCGCGCGCGCGTGCAACTCGTGTTCGAGCGGCCGCTGTGCGCGGTACCGGGCGATCGCTTCGTCGTGCGTAACGCTCAGGCCAATCGCACGGTGGGCGGCGGGCATGTGCTCGATCCGTTCGCTCCGGCGCGCAAGCGGCGCTCGGCGGAACGCTTCGGCTGGCTCGACGCGATACAGACGCTGCTCGACACCGGCTCACTCGATGCGCCGTTCGCGCACGCGCCATACGGTTTGTCGCGGGCGTTGCTGGAGCGCCTGACGGGGAAGCCGGCAGCCGGGCTCGCGTTGCCCGCCGGGACGCGCACGATCGAACTGCCGGGCCATGACGCACTGCTGGTTGCGGACGCGACATGGCATGCACTGGCCGGGCGCGCGACGAGTGCGCTCGCGCAATACCACGAGCGCTCGCCGGATGAGTTGGGCCCGGACGTGTCGCGCTTGCGGCGCATCGCGGCGCCACTGGTCGACGACGCGCTGTGGCGCGCGGTGGTCGACGATGCGGCGGCGCGTGGCGAGCTGATCAGACGCGGACCGTGGCTGCATTTGCCCGGCCACACCGTGACACTCGATGCCGCCGATCAGGCGCTTGCCGCGACGCTGCTGCCCGAGATCGAGGCGGGACGTTTCGATCCGCCGTGGGTGCGCGAGCTCGCGAACGGGCACGGTGTGCCGGAGGAGCGCGTGCGTCAGTTGCTGCGCAAGCTCGCGCGTCAGGGCGAGCTGTTCCAGGTCGTGCATGACCTGTTCTATCACCAGCAGGTGATTCGCGAACTTGCGTCGATCGCGGCGACGGAGGCGCACAAGAACGCCGGCACCGTGGCGGCCGCGCCGTTTCGCGACGCGACAGGACTCGGCCGGAAACGCGCGATCCAGCTTTTGGAGTTCTTCGACCGGGTTGGGTATACTCGCTTCCACCGTGGCCTGCACCTCGTGCGCACGGATAGCCGCTGGCTCGATCTGCGTTGATCTGGCTTCTGCGGCCTGTTTCTATCGGGCACGCGTCATTCAATCACCGTAGGAAGGCATTCGTATCCGGTGGTGCGGCTGGGCTTCAAACCCAGTTGAGGGCGTCAGACGCTCTCAGGTAGGTTCGACTCCTGCTGCCTTCCGCCACATGGGCCTTCCGGGCCATTCCGGCTTCTTTGTAGAGGTAACCATAAAACTTCCGCCTGGAAGTTAATTGGTTTAAAAATCGCCTGCCCAATTTACGTTTTGTCACGCATGACGGTAGCCGCCTGCATTCTGGCAGTCGATACGGTCGTTCCCTGCGATGGTGGCCATTGGAATCATAGAAATCAGGCGGCTTGCTCCGGCTTTAGCCTTCGCTATCTTCGTTGTGTGAAACCAAGGCGCGGATTGCATGAACCATTCTTTACCGCAACGTCACAGCCTCATTGCCGGCGCGTGATCCCGGAATGCCTGTACCGGTTCTCGAGCGCGCCAGCCTCGAGTATCCGGCCGGTTCGGTGCAGTCCGAAATGCTGCATGAGGACAATGCCAGTCCCATCGGCATGCCGTGCAACATCCGGCTGAACGTCCCTTCAGGATTCGCGGATCACTGGGTGCGAGGATGTCGTCTGGGGCCTCAAGTTTCTTGGCGAGGACGAGAACTTCGCGTGGGCGAAGTGGCTGGAGTGTCTTGACGACCGCTCGTTCAAGTCCCGCGGCCGTCTCATTCTGGTTTTAGTGTTATCCGGCCATTCTTTGTTTGATTCGACCATCTTTTACCGGTGCCAAGACGGTCCACATGTTTTTGAAGTCCCCGAGCCCATGCAAAGTCGGCCTCACGTCCGAGGTCGCGCACGAGCCTGACGACCTTCACCCGATGGCAGTGGCTCAAAAACTCGTCGAGCACGTCGCCGCGCAGGTTATGCAGGCTCACCATCAGGTTGCTCGCTTCCTCGAACGACTGACCTTTGCCGATGTCGCTGGCGAGTTCCAGGATCGCCCGCTCGGGCACTGACACATTGACCTCCGAGTCGCCAGCGGCAAGTGGCTTCAGGCCCTTGTCGTAGGGCAGATCGTCGTCGAACAGAGAGGTGGTCTGGAACGAGTAGACCAGATGCTGGCCCACCCAGGACGGGATGCGATAGGGCTTCTGGCCCCACAGCACAACCTATTCGCGGAACGCGATGTTGTGCCGGACGCCCTGCCAGGCAAGGGCGGTTTTGCCTCCAACGTGAAGACCCGCAATGCGGCGAGTCAGGTACGCGATCGAACCGTCCCGTGTCGGCGTGTCCCCGGTCAGAAGGTAGACGCCCTGCGAGAGCCGTTGCAGCCACCCGGATCTGACCATGTGCGCTGCGAGCGCAGCGCTGATCCCCATGTCCCTGAGCATGCCGGAATCGATGGGGTGACCGCGCCGGCTTTCCTGCATCAACCGCTGGACTGTCCTGCTTCATTTTCTGCAAATTTTTAACGCACCCTAAGATCGAAACTTGCGTCGCCGCGCGATTTCCCGGGCCGGTCATCCCCGGCTCAATGTGAAATCCCATACGGGTGGTCAGATAACTATCCTTATCTGACCACCGGGATTCATTGCCCACCCTAGGCCACCGGAAAACGCGACGGCCCAGTGTGAATGACGCTGGCCCTTGGCTTCGGCTATGTCCGGTGCACTTTTGCGCACCCTCGCCCAGACCGTGGCGCGTGTCCGGCGGCGCAAGCCGTCCTCGTCCAGTCCACCGGTGACCGACCTGGATCAGGATCAAGCCACCCTCGGCACGACCGCTTCACACCACACGCGCTACAAAGCTGCAGCGATGAAATCTGATCCGCTTACCTGATGATCGAACGCGGCTTGACAAACGAGTCCTCATAGAAGCGGCCGTTGGCGACCTCACCCCATCGGCCAGGAGCAGCCACTCGACATGAGCGCGTAGATCGTCAACAATCACGGCCGCAGCCATCCCGGGCCACCGACTTGCGTCTATCGGAACATTGCTGAGCGTATTCGGGCGCCCCTTTTACTACGCCGCAGCGCCCATCGCCCACCCGCGAAAAACCGGAATGCTCTGATTCCCCCTCCCTCAAGACACCAACGATCCCGACCATGACCCGTTGTCACGTTATTCCCGGCTTTCCCGCGTCATGTCGCCGAGCAGGCGCGCAAACAGAGCAGACAATGCTCAATATGAAGCGTACACCTAGCGCCACCGGCCTCGATTGAACGACGTTTTGAGTGTACGCGTCTTCCTGACTTACTTCGGGCGCGACTATAACGAGATAAACTAGGTCTACCGGTCTTACTTCGAAGACGACCGCCGTCCAGCGCGAACCTGTGTCGGCGTGACAGAACTGGTTCGCAGCGTCTTAGTTGAGATCGACTGCGTCGCTCGCCGACCAGTTGACCCCAAACTCCAGCCATCAACATGAGGTGACTCTACAGATCAAGGGGAATCGGCATCGCGAACTTCAGCTGATTCATGACAACGAGTGTATTGAAGCGACGCACATTGTTGTTTCCGAAAAAGAAGTGGCGCGTGAAGTTCTCGTAGTCGGGCATGCTTGAGGCCGAGATCATCATCACGAAGTCGACGTCGCCCGTGACGTAGTGGCACTGAATGATCTCGGGCGCCTGCATGACCGCCCGTTTGAAATCGTCAATCATGTCTGCGCGCTCGCGCTCAAGGGATACGAGCGCCAGCATTGTCATAGATTTGCCGACGCGTGACGGGTCCACAACCGAAACATCCTTGACGATCACCTTCGCCTCACGCAGACGTTTCAGCCGTCTCAGGCATGACATGGAAGAGAGGTTGACCCTTTCTGACAGCTGTTGTGCAGTGAGCTGATTATTTTCCTGTACGGCGCCCAATAGCTTCAGATCAAACGTATCCAGCTCCGTCTTGTGGTCGGTGCTTTTTTTCATTCCCGTGCCCGTTTATGTTGAAAATTAACACACCGCGGCGTGCTTCTATTATTTTACATCGGAGGTCTTCCATAAAATGAAATTGTTCGTCAAACAAGGAGGGGACAGCGTGTTCAGCCATAAACAGGGAAGCACGATTGCGGCGCGCCTGGATCGCATTCCCACGCATTCGTTTCATACCCGCCTCCTCGGTCTGGTTGGTGGCGGGATGCTTATCGATAATTTCGACATCTATATTGCTGGGTCGGTCCTCGTCGTCCTGTTGCACAGTGGCTGGTCGACACTTTCCTCGAACGCTGCGTTTGTTTCCGCAACATTCGCCGGAATGATGATCGGTACGTTTGCAGCGGGGTTGATCGGCGATCGATATGGCAGAAAGCCTACCTTCCAGATCAACCTTGCAGTATTCGGCCTTGCCTCAATCGGCGCAGCGGCCGCTACCAACATAGATCTACTCATCGCGATGCGATTTATCTGCGGCGTGGGCCTTGGTGCAGAGATCGTCACCGGTTACAGCACACTTGCTGAATTTGTTCCGCCCCAGTCGCGCGGCAAATGGCTTGCCCTGCTGTCAATGTGCTCTTCCTGCGGACTTCTTACAGCAACGCTCTTCAGTTATTTGCTGATCCCCATTGCTGGTTGGCGCATTATGTTCGCGATCCCCGGCGTTGCAGCGCTATTCGTTCTGTGGCTGCGAAAGGCTATTCCCGAGTCGCCGCGCTGGCTGGAGATGCGTGGACGACATGCCGAGGCGGACGCCATCGTCTGCTCCATCGAGGACTCCGCACGTAAGACCGGTGCAACATTGGCTTCCCCCGCCGCTTTTCCCATGCGCACTTCGGAATCGATCTGGCAGTTGAAGTTTCTACGACCGCTCGTCCTCGGCACGATCATGCAGGTTGTGCTTTTTACGGTGCTCTATGCACTTGTAGCATGGCTGCCCACGTTCCTGGCACGGCAGGGAATGCCGATCAACCAGTCATTAAAGCAGTCTGCAATCATGGCACTCGGTGGTCCGGTGGGCGCGTTTGTCGCCCGCCTGCTTGCTGATCGTCTGGGCCGCCGCAAAGGGATCATTTTCGGGTCTGTAATCGCCGCCGCGATGGCCGCCGCCTTCGGCCACGTTTCGTCGCCCATGGTGGCGATGTCATTCGGCTTCGCAACGTATGCATCGCTCTTCTATCTGCTGGCCACGGTGCAGGCCATTTACCTGCCGGAGATCTTTCCGACAGAAATCCGGATGCGCTGCAACGCCGTGTGCGTTGGCATTGGCCGCGCAAGCGCGATTGGTGCTCCTTTCGTCATCGTCTACCTCTTCGAACATGGTGGAGTCACCGCGGTCATCACGTTGATCTGGATACTGTTTGCAGTTCAGGCTGTGTCGATGGCCGTTCTCGGATCGGAAACGAGCCGCAAGCCGCTCGATGATGTTGGAGGGAGCCCTGTTGATCAACGTCCGCCCCGCTCAACTGAAACAACTGCTGCGTGGAGCCAGTAATGACGTATCGAGCGAACGATCGCATGCTTACGCCCCAGGCGTTGCGCTCTGCCGTACGGAAAGGCACCTATAGAGGCCATACGGCAGTACATGCGCCTGGCTATGTGCAGAGCAATATCTGCATCGTTCCGCGTGAATATGCAGATGAGTTCTTGCTGGTTTGCCAGCAGAATCCGCAACCTTGTCCGTAGATCGCTCGAACAGACGTGTCCGATCCATATCTTCCGACACTGGGGATCGATATCGATATTCGCACCGATGTGCCGCGATATCACGTCCTCGAGCACGGCGTACTCACCGCGGAGGTTCAGGACTTACGTGCGTTGTGGCACGCTGACCTTGTGACATTCTTACTCGGCTGTTCGTAGCTCGCCGCCCCGCACGCGCGGCCGCCGCTTTGTATCACTTACGCACCGTCGTCGATGTTGGTAACCGATCTGCGAAACGAGTCTCTGGCTGTTATCTGACCTACTGGAAATGTCTCATGCGTGACTTTGAACTCCCCGGGCGTTCTGAGGCTCTTGGCACCCGCGGTATGGCCGCCGCCTCACATCCTCAAGCCACCCTTGCTGCGCTCGACGTCCTGAAGGCAGGCGGCAATGCTGTCGATGCAGCGATTACAGCGGCCGCAGTGCTTGCGGTCGTTGAACCCACACAGACTGGAATTGGTGGCGACTGCTTCGTCCTGCTAAAACGCCCCGAGCAATCCATCATCGCACTAGACGGTGCTGGTTGGGCGTGCGCTGGCGCAAGCGCGTCGGAGTACCGGGCGTCTGGCGTAGCTGGAATCAATCCCCTCTCGGCACATGCAGTGACGGTACCCGGCTCCATTCGGACGTGGGCCCAACTTGCGCGGGACCACGGGACCCGCCCGTGGCCCTCCCTGCTGCACCCAGCCATCGAGGCAGCCACGAACGGCGCGCCGGTCACAGAAAGGCTTGCACGAGACTGGGCCCGACAGACGGTCAAACTGAGCAACGACGCCGACACCGCGAGGGTTTTCCTTCATAGCGACGGGAGCGCTTATCAGGCCGGCGAATTGCACAGGCAGCCCGCCCTCGCGGAAGCGCTGTCATCGATTGCGTCGGATGGTCCAGACGTTTTCTACGAGGGATGGATCGCCGAGGATATCGTGACCAAGCTGAGAACGCTTGGCGGTTATCACCGGGCCGATGACTTTGCGGACTGGCGCCCTCGTTACGTCACCCCGATCTCCACTTCATACCGCGGGTACGAGCTCTGGGAGTGCCCACCGAGTGGGCAGGGAATTATTGCTCTCGGAATGGCCGCGATGCTCGAACGCTTCGATGTGTCGAAGTTTGGTCCGCTCTCGGCGGAACGTTTCCATCTTCAAACCGAAGTGGCCCGACTGGCCTATGCCGAACGCGATCATTATCTATCCGATAGCGAAGATCCGGACACAATCGTGCAGCACATGCTTGCCGCAGACAGAATTGACCAGCGCATTGCGCGCATCCGGATGAATGGCCGAATGGCCGACGCGGCTCCAATGTATGGGCCGGCTCACCGTGACACGATCTACCTGACCGTCGTTGACAAGGACGGACTCGCGGTCTCCTTCATCAACTCGATCTTTGATGACTTCGGCAGCGGACTGATTGCTCCACGTTCGGGCATCCTTCTTCACAACCGTGCTTGTGGCTTTGTGACGGACCCTGCTCACCCTAACGCCATCGCCGGCAGAAAGCGGCCGATGCATACGATCATACCCGCGATGCTGACCCGAGACGGCGAAGCCGTCATGTCATTCGGCGTCACGGGCGCGCATTTCCAGCCGCTCGGACAGATCCAGGTCCTGACAAACATCGTGGACTACGGAATGGGAATCCAGGAAGCACTCGATCACCCCCGTATGTTTGCCCACGGCGACACGCTTCATCTTGAACACAGTGTGCCTCAGCCAGTCTGGAGCGGACTTCGCGCGCTCTCCCATTTCCCTCAGCCGGCTCCGAATCCGCTGGGGACAGGACAGGCCATCTGGATTGACAGGGCGCGCGGACTTCTCAGGGGCGGTGCCGATCCACGTCGCGACGGCGTTGCGCTCGGCTATTGATCAATCACTTATACAGGAAACATTCCGTGACGAAGCTCGTGTCCGGCCCGTTGGGCTTTCTCCTTAATCCGCAACCGCCGCGCCAACATCCATATCACCTTGGCGGACTCAGCGAAATCCTGAACCTGCACGCGTTGAACGAAGCGAGAGCCGAGATCACGACGTGGCCCGGTTACGCCGTCACGCCTCTCGTCGCGCTTCAAGGGCTCGCTTCGAAGGCCGGACTCGGGAACATCCTGTACAAGGACGAAGGGTCGCGCTTCGGACTGGGCAGCTTCAAGGCTCTTGGCGGTGCGTATGCAGTATTGCGCTATTTGAAAAAGGAAGTGTCGAGGCAGCTCGGGGTGGAACCTGACACGTCCTCCCTCATTCGTGGCGAGCATCGGGAGATCACCGAGATGCTTACCGTCGTCTGTGCGACCGACGGAAACCATGGCAAGTCGGTTGCCTGGGGCGCGAGAAACTTTGGCTGCAAGTGCGTGATCTATGTCCATGCACACGTCAGCCAGGCGCGACGTGACGCGATCGCAGCCTACGGGGCGAGCGTGCTTGAAGTCAAGGGCGCCTACGACGACGCCGTGCGCAAGGCCGCCGACGATGCGTTGGAAAATGGATGGCAGGTTATCTCGGACACGTCCTACGAGGGGTACACGGAGGTACCGCGCGATGTCATGCAAGGTTACGGCATCATTGCCGCAGAGGCCGCGACCCAGTTCCCCGCCGGCGTGCGTCCGACTCACGTCTTCGTACAGGGTGGCGTTGGCGGGGTTGCGGCAAGCCTGTGTTCGTGGTTCTGGGAGAGCTACGGAAGTGATGCCCCGCGATTCATCATTGTCGAGCCAGCTAATGCCGATTGCCTGATCCGTAGCGCTGGGGCGGGCAAACCCACTCCGGCCGCGGGCGACCTCGACACCATCATGGCCGGCCTCGCGTGCGGCGAGGTATCGGTTATCGCATGGGAGATTCTGCGAGAAGGCGCAGATGCGTTTCTGACAGTGACAGACGAGGCGGCCGCAAGCTGTATGCGCCTGCTTGCCGAGGCCCCGTTCGGCGACGCCAGGGTGGTTGCGGGCGAATCAGCGGTTGCGGGTCTCGCGGGAGTACTGCTCGCCGCAACTGATCCGGAAAAGCGCAAAGCGCTGGGCTTATCGGAATCGAGCGTCGTGATGCTGGTTGGGACCGAGGGCGCGACTGACCCAGCCCTTTATGAACAGATCGTCGGGCGTAGTGCCGATGCAGTACGCGACAGCATGCTGCAAGTGGCCGACGCGTGATTTGAGGGATTCATATGGACTCGACAATAGTGGAAGCGATTTGCATTGGAGCCTACGATGCGCAAGTGGTGCGAGCCGTCGAGGAAGAAGTCGAGGCCTCGCGGGAAAATCTCGTTGAACTTTGCGGCGCGCTTGTCGCAGCGGAAAGTGCAAACCCGCCCGGCAACACCGCTGCAATGGCACGCACTCTTGAGGCCTTCCTGCGAAGGCACGACCTGCCGGCGAAAACCGTAGCAGCGGACGCCGAGGCACCGAACATTGTCTGCACGGTAACAGGAAGCCGCCCCGGCGCACATGTGGTGTTCAATGCCCACATGGACACCATGCTCGCGGGCGACGAGTCCGCGTGGACGGTTCCTCCTCTGGAACTGACCCGAAAGGACGGCCGACTGTATGGCCTCGGCATGGGGAACATGAAAGGCGCGCTCGCAGCGATGGCGCTCGCGATGAAGATCGTCCAGCGCCGTCTGCCCCAGCTAGCCGGAAAGTTGAGCCTCACCGCGGTATCGGATGAAGTCATGTTCGGCTCGCGCGGCTCGCCTTACGTGCTGAAGCAAGATCCCGAACTGTACGGTGACTACCTAATCAGCGGCGAAGGACCAGGGTGGATGAATTTCGCTGTCGCAGAAAAGGGGCTGCTCTGGCTCGACATCACCGCGAAAGGGACGGCTGGCCATTCGTCTCGTGCGCTCACGGGACAAACCGCCGCAGCAAGAATGGCCAAGTTTATGTGCGGGCTCGACCAGCTGAACGACTTCTACGCCGATTTGCCCAAGGAAATCGAGGGCATTGAGGGAGGCGAAAACGATGTCGGCTTCCGTCTATCCGCGAGCGTTGGAAGTATCGAAGCAGGAAGCGTACGCAGTCTCATTCCACCGGTCGTTCGTGCCAAGGCAGACCTGCGCCTGCCCCCCGGTCTATCGATCACCGATCTCAAGGCACGCATCGACGAAATGGCTAAAAGCTGCGAGGGTATCAGCATCGAGTATGCAAAGGGATGGCCTGCAAGCTGGGCTCCGCTCGACAGCGATCCCGTGAAAAGCCTCGCGGGTGCAGTCGCAGCCGTTCGCGGAGTAGCCCCACGCTATGTAGTCAGGCTCCCGGGCTCGGATGCGCGTTTCTGGCGCGACCACGGAATCGCTTCGGTCTGCTATGGTCCGCAGCCCACCCTGTCCTCGGGGATCGATGACTATGCTGTCGAGCAGGATGTTCTTGATTGCGCTGCCATCTATGCGCTGACTGCGATGCAGCTCATGTCCGCAAAGGCGTGGCCTCCGGGCAATTAAATATCGGGAGATCGTACATGTCTATTTCCCCTGCTGGAGGCGACCTTATGAAAATCGGCCGGATCGAACTCGACATGAACGCGCGATGCGTGCGGCGCGATGGCCAGGACCTGCGACTGGGCTCGCGCGCCTTCGACCTGCTGGCGACGCTCGCCTCCGCAAACGGTCGAGTGGTGTCGAGATCCGAGCTGATGCAGACGGTCTGGCCCGGCACCGTCGTCGAAGACTGTAATATCGACGTCAACATCTCTGCGCTGCGCAAGGCGCTGGGTGATGACCGGGACCTCATCGTCACGGTCGCGCGCCGTGGCTACCGGTTGGCCCCGTCTCGGGAAGTACAGCCGAAACTCCGTACTGCCGCCAGTCCGCGGCCGCTCCCGCGCCGCGTCGGGAATCTCGTCGGGAGAGACGTGGTCGTGGCCAAGGCAGCCGAGGCATTGGTCGACTCCCAGGTGCTTACCCTGACGGGCACAGGTGGTGTCGGAAAATCGAGTCTTGCGCTTGAACTCGCCTATCGGATAGCGCCGTCATGCCCGGCGACGGTGGCCTTTGTCGATCTTTCATCCGCAGCCACGACCGACGAGGTGCTGAGAGCCATCGCGTACGGTTGCGGTGTCGACATGCCGGAGGACGTCGTCTGTTCCGAGCGTCTGGGCGCAGCGCTGTCGAATGCGCCGTGGTTGTTGGTACTCGATGGTGCGGAGCACGTCATCTCAGCGGTTGCACAAATCGTGGAAGCATTGTTGGCGGCAAGCCTGAATATCCAGTTCCTGGTGACGAGCCGGGAGCCGCTGAAGATTCGCAACGAGACGGTTTTCCGGGTGAACCCGCTTGGCGTTCCCAAACTGACGGACCGTTGCGACGAGATGTTGGACAGCCCAGCTGTCCAGCTGTTTGTCCACCATGCGCGGCAGATGCATCCGAGGTTTGTCCCTCGCATCGGCGAGATAGCGAGTATCGCAAAGATTTGTCAGCGCCTGGATGGTATTCCACTCGCAATCGAGTTGGCCGCCGGCAGGGCGGAATTGTTGGGCGTCGAAGGCGTGCGACGCCTGCTGAGCGATGGACTGTCGTTCCTATCCGGGGGATACCGCACTGCGACGGCGCGGCATCGCTGTCTACGGGCGGCCTTCGATGTCAGCTTCAACCTGTTGAGCGACCCGGCCCAGTCCCTGCTCGTTCAACTTTGCCGGTTCGTCGGACCGTTTAGCTTCGATTCGCTGCGTGGAGTCGTCAACGACATGACAGTGACGACAGGCAGCTTGATTGAAAACATCGATGAGCTTGTCTCGAAGTCGCTTGTCAATGTCTGTATCGATGGGCCGGAGGCGATGTATAGCCTGTTCGAATGCACCCGGACGTACGTCGCAGAGAAATTCCAGTGCGCGTCGAATGAGCACGTCGCCAGCAGGCCAGTTCAAATACCTCTCGAAGGCGACGTTAGCTTTCTCGGCGAGCTATTGCCCTTAAGCGTCTGAACGACGACCCCGTCGATCGGGCCAGCCGTAGTCAAAGCGCGAACGACGTAGACACAGGGCGCGATCCCGCAACGCTTCCGACGCCACCGGGATCGGCACGATAGCCGACAAGTCCTACCACCCGTACTTGAGTTCGACGCCCGCGTAATCGGCATTGCGGCCGCCCGCCTGACGAATCGAGTTTCCCACCTGGAAGTGCACCGCTTCGACCGAACCTACCAGGTTGGCCGCAATCGTCCAGTCCGCGCGCAATTGCACGTACATGCCTGTCCACAGGCTCCCTTTTCCCGCCGTGCCCGGCACAGGCTGATTCGGCTGCTGGTAGACGGCGTCGCCAGTCGTCTCACGCCACTGGAAGCCCAGCGCGTCAAGCAGCGTGAGACTGGCCGAAGGCTTGAGCGTGATCGACGGTTTGATATGGATAAGGTTCGCGTAGCCCGTATAGCCTGCCAGCGTGAAGTAATAGCCGTTCGGAAATAGCGGATTGAAGGTCTCGAGCCGACCATCATGCGGGTGCCGGTCGCCAGACGCCGCGCCTAGTTGCACTGCGATACGCGGCGTCCACGGCATGTCGAATTTGTACTCCGCGAATGGACAGTCTCATGATGCGGGTCTTGGTCGGTGAGCGCGTGGCATGACAGGAGCAGGAAATACGCGAAAGGGCTCGCGGAAAGAGTATAGGTTTGTCTGGATCACCAAGAGTCGGATTGAGAACATTTAATCTCTGGCACATGCCGCATATCCGTTCGATCGAGCTTGGGGACGTGCGTAAGCGCGAAGACGGCGCCGAATCGTAGCGCAAAGCTTTTAGGTCTCTCTGGGCGCAAAAGGAATGACGGCTTCATTTCAGGACTTTTTAGTTTGCGCCAAGGACTTCGGCCGCTTGCGTCAGTAGAGTGCCAGCCGGCATGTGGCGCTATTCAGCGCGTTCTCGCTCGTCGCCGCATCGCTGTCCAACTCAACACGGAAGGTCGTCGCCACGCTCGCGCGCGGCGATGCAACGACGGAGATCCAGCATGAACACGCAGCAAATCGATTCGACCAGACCTTCGGCATCGCGCCGCAGGCTGCTTTCGGCAGGTGCGGGCATGGCCGGCGCCGTGGCCGCCATGTCGAGCCTGTCCGCGAATGCAGCGGCGTCCGTGACGGGCGGCTCGGTGCATACGCACGGCACCTCGCATCATCACGGCGGCAACTACGTGAGCGCGAAGGACGGCACGCAAATCTTCTTCAAGGACTGGGGCACCGGCGTGCCGGTCGTCTTCTCGCACGGCTGGCCGCTCTCGGCTGACGCGTGGGACGCGCAGATGCTCTTCCTGGTGAACCAGGGCTACCGGGTGATCGCGCACGACCGTCGCGGCCATGGCCGCTCGGGCCAGCCGTCCGAGGGCAACGACATGAGCACCTACGCCGACGATCTCGCCGCTGTGCTCGACGCGCTCGACGTGAAGGGCGCGATGCTCGTGGGCCATTCCACGGGCGGAGGCGAGGTCGCGCATTACATCGGCCGCCATGGCGAAAAGCGCGTGGCGAAGGCCGTGCTGATCGGCGCAGTGCCGCCGCAAATGGTCAAGTCCGCGAACAATCCGAACGGTCTGCCGATGTCGGTGTTCGACAACATCCGCGCCGGCGTGGCGGCGAACCGCTCGCAGTTCTATCTGGACCTAACCACACCGTTCTACGGCTTCAACCGCCCCGACGCAAAAGTCTCGCAGGGCCTCGTGCAGGACTTCTGGCGCCAGGGCATGGCCGGTTCGATCAAAGGCCAGTACGAGTGCATCAAGCAGTTCTCTGAAGTCGACTACACCGACGACCTCAAGAAGATCGGTGTGCCCACTCTGATTCTGCACGGCGACGACGACCAGATCGTGCCGATCGACGATTCGGCGAAGCTCTCGGCGAAGATCGTCAGGAACGCGACGCTCAAGGTCTACAAAGGCGCGCCGCACGGCATGTGCAGCACGCACGTCGATCAGGTCAATGCCGACCTGCTCGAGTTCCTGAAGTCCTGAGGCGCTACGACGAGATCTGCGTGACTCGCTTGCGAGGCAACGCGCGTCGGTTCGGAACTCTTCGGCCTGTCACAAGGACCTTCAGCCGCGCGCCGCCTTAGCTCGATGCCAATCGCGGCCACCATGCCCCGCCGTGCGGCGGGGCATGCATGAGTTCGCCCCGCTGCGGTTCATACGTGCACTGCAGCGCGCGACCCTGTCGGGCATACGTCGGCACGCGCACGGCTTGGCATGGCGCAGCAACGTGCCTGCGTCGGACCTGAACGGTTGGCTGGGGCGCTCCCGGCAGTAGCCGCTTCGCGTTTGGAACGAACGCGAAACAGGCCTTTTGCGCCTGGCGCCCGGTTTTGAATGGCTTCGAAAAGGGAATGAAATGGGTTTGAAACTGCAAGGCTCGCACCCGCATAGCCTCGAGATCACGCGTCTGGCTGCCGCCGTTCGCGCGAATGCTGACGATGCGCGCGTCTGGCGCTGGTACGCCGACCTCATGGAAGACGGGCGCGTGAGTTGCACGCGTACGCGCAAGGGATGGCTGATCACCGTAGACGGTCGCTGCACGGTGGAAGATGAGTCGTTCGATTGCGCCGTGCGTCGAGCGGAGCAGACATGGAGTGACATCGCGCAGTCTCAGGTTAAGCTGCTCCGCCGCGGCAAGACCGCTGTGAAGACGATCGGCTCGAGTTTGCCGCAGCTTAGGTGAAGCGGCGAGGCAGGGTGCATTGCCGCATGCACGACGGGACTCCAGGGCATGGTTGCTCACGCTAAGCGCGCCGGAGATGACTGCGTTGATTGGCGGCCTGCGCGTGCTCAACGTCCACACGGGCCGGGACGCGCACGGCGTCTTCACAGAGCGTCCCGAAACGCTCACCAACGACTTCTTTCGCAACCTCCTCGACATGAGCACCGAATGGCAGCCGGTCTCGGCGGCGAAGGACGTGTTCGAGGGCCGCGAGCGCAACACCGGCAAGCTCAAGTGGACCGGCACGCGCGTCGACCTGATCTTCGGTGCGCACTCGGTGCTGCGCGCGCTGAGCGAGGTCTATGCGAGCGCGGACGGCGAGCAGAAGTTGGTGCGCGACTTCGTGGCCGCGTGGGTCAAGGTGATGAACCTCGACCGTTTCGAGTTCGCGTGAAGGAGGCACGGGTCACGCGACGAACGACGTATGTCGTCAGCGCGTGACTCGAGGGATCGGGCGAGGTAACCCAAGTGTTCTCTCGCGCATTCGAGGCCGACGCCCGAGAGATGCCGATCAGAATGAGGATGACTGCGGGTCCTTTGCGGCTGCGTTGGAGCCGTGAGCACCCGGCAGCGAGCCGAACATGTGCTGGCTGCATTTCGCCTCGCGCCATGCGGCACCCAACCTGGAACCGGACAGCACCCTGCGCGCGAGCGGAAGTATCTGCTCACCGGCAAGCATGCCTAGCAGGCCCATCAGCGCAATGGTAGGCGGCGCCGGCGACTGCACGCCGATCACACCGTAGACGACCCCGGCAAGGATGCCGGCCAACATGGAAAAGATATACGGTTTCATAGTGCGAGTCTCATTAAAGACCTGTCCCATTACAGGATTTACCCAGCGAATTCGTGAAAAGACTACCGGCTACTCTGCATTAAGAAAATCCCAATTAAGCGTTTTTAAGATTAATTATTTGGGAAATAAAATTTAATCCATTTTTAGTTGTTGCTGCCCCGTCTTCGCGTGTCAAATAACCGCAGCTGGATGCCGGATTGCCCAGCGCCAATGCACATCGGACGCCCACCGGCCATGCCGGCACGGCGACTCCCTCCTCTTTCCGGTTCAAAGGAAATACCCGTCATGAACAATTCGAAGCTCGAAGTACTCACTCCGCAGAACAGCCAACTGATCATCATCGATCACCAACCGCAAATGGCGTTCGGCGTGCAGTCGATCGACCGCCAGGTGTTGAAGAACAACGTCGTCGGTCTGGCCAAGGCGGCCAAGGTGTTCGACATTCCGACCACCATCACTACGGTCGAGTCGCAAAGCTTTTCGGGTTATACGTATCCGGAACTGCTCGACGTGTTCCCCGAGCACAAAGTGCTCGAACGTACGTCGATGAATTCGTGGGACGACCAGAAGGTGCGCGACGCGCTCGCGGCGAATCGCCGCAAGAAGGTGGTCGTGGCGGGTCTGTGGACCGAGGTCTGCAACACCACATTCGCGCTGTGCGCGATGCTCGAAGGCGACTACGAGATCTACATGGTGGCCGATGCATCGGGCGGCACGTCGAAAGACGCGCACGATTTCGCGATGCAGCGCATGGTCCAGGCGGGCGCCGTGCCCGTCACGTGGCAGCAGGTCCTGCTCGAATGGCAGCGCGACTGGGCTCACCGCGCGACCTACGACGCGGTGATGGCGATCGCGAAGGAACACTCGGGCGCGTACGGCATGGGCGTCGACTACGCCTACACGATGGTCCACAAGGCAGCACAGCGCACGGCCACGCCGCACGAGGTCCTGCCGGCTGTACCGGCACGCTGATCGCCTCGTCGCGATCGCCGAAACCGGGGCGATGCGCTCCGCGTGAAGGCGGCGGCAGCGCATGCGATCCACCGATCGCTGCGCTGCAGTGCATCTCCCGCGAGGTACTCGGGTTGAACCGCGAGGTCTCGCATCAGCATTCCAACCTCACAGAGAGACTGATCGAATGGAATCTTATCTGCTGTCCCTCGCTGCAGGGATGCTGATAGGCGTGATCTACAGCGTGATCAAGGTCCGCTCACCCGCGCCTCCGCTCGTTGCCCTCATCGGCCTGCTTGGCATGTTGATCGGCGCGCAGGCCGTGCCATCCCTGAGGCAGTTGTTGGGCTTTTAATCGAACTGATAGAAACGAGGAAACGCAAATGGGCGCAACCGCAACCCATCCCGATCTGATTTTGCATAACGGACGGTTCACGACACTGGATCGTTCGAACCCGGTCGCCAGTGCCGTGGCGATTGCCGACGGCCGCTTCGTCGCGGTCGGCAGCGAGGCGGAGGTCATGCCGCTCGCGGGCCGCGCGACCAAAGTTATCGATCTCGGTGGCCGGCCGGTGCTGCCTGGCCTGATCGACAATCACCTGCATCTGATCCGCGGCGGTCTGAACTACAACATGGAGCTGCGCTGGGACGGCGTGCGTTCGCTCGCCGTTGCGATGGAGATGCTCAAGCAGCAGGTTGCGGTCACGCCCGCGCCGCAATGGGTGCGCGTAGTCGGCGGCTTCACCGAGCACCAATTCGAAGAGAAGCGGCTGCCGACGCTCGACGAGCTGAACGCCGTCGCGCCCGATACGCCCGTGTTCATCCTGCATCTGTACGACCGGGCGCTGCTCAATGCCGCCGCATTGCGCGTCGTCGGCTATACGAAGGACACGCCGGAGCCGCCGGGCGGCACGATCATGCGCGACAGCGCGGGCAACCCCACCGGGTTGCTGCTGGCGAACCCCAATGCATCGATCCTGTACGCGACACTCGCGAAAGGCCCGAAGCTGCCGCTGGAGTATCAATACAATTCGACGCGCCATTTCATGCGCGAACTCAATCGCCTTGGCGTGACCGGCGCGATCGATGCCGGCGGCGGCTCGCAGAACTATCCGGACGACTACGAAGTCATCCGCAAGCTCCATGATGCCGGCGAAATGACGGTGCGCATCGCGTACAACCTGTTCACGCAAAAGCCGCAGGCCGAAAAGGAAGACTTCGTGAACTGGACCGGCTCGGTCAAATATCACGATGGTTCGGACTACTTCCGCCACAACGGCGCGGGTGAAATGCTGGTGTTTTCGGCGGCTGACTTCGAGGACTTCCGCGTGGCGCGCCCGGAACTGCCGCCCGGAATGGAAGGCGAACTCGAAGGCGTGGTGCGGATACTCGCACAGAACCGCTGGCCGTGGCGCCTGCATGCGACCTACGACGAAACCATCAGCCGTGCGCTCGATGTATTCGAGAAGGTCAACAAGGACATTCCGCTCGACGGCATCAACTGGTTCTTCGACCACGCGGAAACCGTTTCGGAGCGTTCGATGGATCGCATTGCAGCGCTCGGTGGCGGCATCGCGGTTCAGCATCGGATGGCCTACCAGGGCGAGTATTTCGTCGAGCGCTACGGCGCGCAAGCGGCGCAAGCCACCCCGCCCGTCGCGAGAATGCTGGAGAAGGGCCTTAAGGTTTCGGCCGGCACCGATGCGACGCGCGTCGCGTCGTACAACCCGTGGGTGTCGCTCGCATGGCTCGTGAGCGGCAAGACGGTTGGCGGTCTGCGGATGTATCCGCAACGTAACCTGCTCGATCGCGATACGGCGCTGCGCATGTGGACCGAGTACGTGACGTGGTTCTCGAACGAAGAGGGCAAGAAGGGGCGCATCGTGGCCGGGCAGCTCGCCGACCTGATGGTTCCCGACCGTGACTTCTTCTCGTGCGCGGAGGAGGACATTGCCGGTACCACCGCGTTGCTCACGGTGGTCGGCGGAAAGATCGTCTGGGGCGCGGGCCCGTTCTCGCAACACGATCGGCCGATCCCGCCTGCCATGCCTGACTGGTCGCCGGTGCGCCAATACGGCGGCTATGGCGGCTGGGGCGCGACGCAGCGCGACGGCGCGCCGCTCGCAGGTGCCGCCGCCGCCGCGATGTGCGCCTGCGCGAGCGCCTGCGGTTTGCACGGCCATGCGCACGCGAGCGCGTGGGCCAGTGCATTGCCGACTTCGGACGCAAAGGGCTTCTGGGGTGCATTCGGCTGTTCCTGCTGGGCGATCTGACATGACGATATGGAACGGCCGCGGCAACCCCGCATGGGTTCGCGCGGTGCTATCGCAGCCTTGGGTTGGGCCGCTCGTGCGTCTTGCGCTCGTGTCCGCCTACCTTATCGGCGGTATCAGCAAAGCGCTGAACTTCGAGGGCGCGATTGCGGAGCAGGCGCATTTCGGCCTGCACCCGGCCGCCCTGTGGGCCGCTCTCGCGGTGGCGGTCGAGATCGTCGGCTCGCTGTGCGTGGTATTGCGCCGCTTCACGTGGAGCGGCGCAGGCGGCCTCGGCATGCTGACCGTCGTTGCGATGCTGGTTGCCAACGACTTCTGGAACCATGCCGGCGTCGAGCGCTTCATCGCGCTCAACAGTTTTTTCGAGCATCTGGGACTGATCGCGGGGCTCGTGCTCGCGACCCTGCTCGACGATACGCAGCGTCCGGCCGGCGAGAGCCGCGCCTGACCGATTGATCAGTACGATGAAATATCAAGGAAATTCCGCTATGAAAGCCATTCGCACTGCCTTAGTTGCCCTGATGATCGCGGGCGGTCTCGTTGCCGCGCCCGTTGCTTTAGCGAAGCCGCCCGTGATGCCGATGGAATCGCCGTCGGTCGCCGTCGGTCCGCAGTACGACACGACGCACGTGTACGTGGCACCAGAGGACTTCGACCGCTTCACCGACAGCTTCGTGGCGACGTTCGGCGGCAGCAAGTCGAAGCAGGGTGTGTTCCAGGTCACGCCGACACCGAGCCAGACGATGTCGCAGCTCGTCTTTACCCCGGCAGGCACGATCTCCGTGTTCGGCTTCAAGACGCCCATGCCGTATCCGTTCGGCGCGGAGCGCACGGGCTACCTCGTGACGGACATGGACGCGGCGGTGAAGTCGGCACGCGCACTCGGTGCGGATGTGATCGTCGATACGTTCCCCGACCCGATCGGCCGCGATGCGATCATCACGTGGCCAGGCGGCACCAACATGCAGCTGTACTGGCATACCGAGGCCCCGCATTACGACAAGCTGCATACCATTCCCGACAATCGGGTCTACGTGTCGCCGCAAAGCGTGCACAAGCTGGTCCACGATTTCGTCAAGTTCTCGCACGGCAAGGTGGTGTCCGATGATCTGAAGGCGCCAGGTGTCGAGATCGGCAGACCTGCAGACACTTATCGCCGCATTCGTATCGAATCGCCGTTCGGCAAGATGACCGTGCTCGTGACGGACGGTCATCTGCCTTACCCGTTCGGGCGCGAAATGACCGGCTACGAAGTAGCGAATCTGACCGATACGCTTCAGAAGGCGAAGGCCGCTGGCGTCAATGTGCTCGTGCCGCCATTCACCTCGGCCGGCCGTGATGCCGCGATCGTGCAGTTCCCGGGCGGCTATATCGCCGAAATTCACACGGGCGCGGCGCAATGAAGTCCGAGGACACGATACTTGCCGCGATCGCCGGCTTCGTCGACACGCTGAGCTTCGTTGCTCTGTTCGGTTTGTTCACCGCACACGTGACGGGCAACTTCGTGTTGATAGGCGCCGACATCGCTGGCTCCGGGCAGGGCGTTCTGCTCAAGCTGATCGTGTTCCCCGCGTTTATCGGCGGGGTCGTTCTCAGCAGCCTGCTCGTGCGTTGGCTCCCGCAGGAACATGCGCGTCAGGGCGCACGCCTCCTCTATGCGGTGCAGGCCGTGCTGATATTCGGCTTTTGCCTCGCCGGCGTATGGGCGACGCCGATCAGCCGGCCCGACAGCTTGCCCGTCATCCTGGCTGGCGTCGTGGGTGCGTTCGCGATGGGTGTGCAGAATGCGCATCCGCGCCTGGTCCAACGCCCTGGTGTGCCCAACACCGTCATGACGGGCAATGTGACGCAAGCCGTTCTGGATGTGATCGACATGCTGTCGCCGGGCACGCCCGACAGCGTGCGCACCGCGGCGCGCTCGCGCTTCGGCTCGATGATGCCGGCCATCGTCGCGTTCGCAGTCGGCGCGGTAGCCGGCGCACTAGGGGTGGTCTATATGGGCTTTTGGGCGCTGCTTGCGCCGGCGTGTGCCCTCGTCGGGCTCGCGGCGATCACGGGAGAACATGAGCGCGCGATTGCACCGGGGCACTCATGAATCCAGGCGGTGCAGGGAATCATCCTGCGGAGGCTCGGCGCGTGAGTGGGACAGGCCAACACAAACATAAGCCGACAAAGGCAAGGAAATCCATGGTATCGAAGACGATGCGCGCGCGCCGATGCGCGCAGGCCGCGCGCTTGACGGCCATCGCCGGGCTGCTGCTGGCGGGCGCCGACGCGGCGTTCGCGCAAACGGCTGCGCAACCGGTTGCAGATGCGAGCCTCGCGGCTGACCCGGTCGGCGCGACCGCAGGCACGGCAGTGAACGACGCCGCATCGAACGACGCGTGTAACGTCAAACGTCCTGCCGTGATGTTCAACCGCTGGCAGGAGGACTGGTCGGTGCTTGCGAACCCCTGCGTTCCGCGCAAGCCGCTCGACAGCCTCAAGTACATTCCGCTCGGCGGCGACCCGGCCTCCTATCTGTCGCTTGGCGCGAACCTGCGTGAGCGTATCGAAACCAATGACGCACCGCTGTTCGGTATCGGCACCGCGCGCTCGGATACCTATCTGATTCAGCGAATCGAAGTGCATGCCGATGCGCGTCTCGCCGAGCACTGGCAATTTTTCGTGCAACTCGTGGATGCGCGGGCGTTTGGCAAGAACGTGGTGACACCGGTGGACAAGAATCCGCTCGATCTCGAGCAGGCATTCGCGGCCTACACCGGAGCGGTCGGCGGCGGTACGTTCAAGTTTCGCGTTGGCCGCCAGGAAATGGCATTCGACTTGCAGCGCTTCATTGCCGTGCGCGATGGCCCGAACGTACGACAGGCGTTCGACGCCATCTGGGCGGACTACGAATACCAGAAGTGGCGCTTTATCGCCTACGCAACGCAGCCCGTGCAGTACCGCAACGCGACCGTGTTCGACGATGTGTCGAACCGCAATCTCACTTTCAGCGGCGTGCGTTTCGAGCGCCAATCTGTCGGGCCGGGTGACATGTCCGGCTACTGGTCCCGCTATAACAACACCAACGCGCGATATCTCGACGCTCAGGGTTCCGAGCACCGCGACGTGTGGGACCTGCATTATTTCGGTACGCGCGGCGGTGTCGATTGGGACGCCGAGGCGATGTTGCAGACGGGAACAGTCGGTAATAGTACGGTTCTCGCGTGGGCGGTCGGCTCGATCGCGGGGTACAAATTCGACATGCCGTGGACGCCGCGTATCGCAGTGCAACTAGACGCGGCGTCTGGCGACCGGCACCCGCATGATGGTCGGCTCGAGACCTTCAATCCGCTATTTCCGAACGGCTATTACTTCACGCTAGCAGGCTATACGGGCTACGCGAACCTTATCCATATCAAACCATCGATCACGCTCAAGCCTTCGGCCAGTCTCACACTGCTTGGCGCGCTGGGCTTCCAGTGGCGCGAGACGACAGGCGACGCCGTTTACCAGCAGCCGAATCAGCCCGTGCCGGGCACGGCGGGCAAGGGCAGTCTGTGGACAGGCATGTACGTGCAATTGCGCGCGGACTGGACGATTGCGGCCAACCTGGTGGGTTCGGTCGAAGCGGTGCACTTCCAGGTGGGAAACTCGATTCGTGAGGCGGGCGGCCGCAATGCCGATTACGCGGGCGTCGAACTCAAGTACGGGTGGTAGGACTTGTCGGCTATCGTGCCGATTCCGGTGGCGTCAGGAGCGTTGACGGGATCGCGCCATTGGTCTACGTCGTTCAGGCTTTGACCACGGCTTGCCAGATGGACGAAAGGGCTCATTGTTCACGCGCTCAAGGCTAACAACTCGCCGAGAAAGCGAACATCGCCTTCGAGAGGTTTTTGAACTGCCCGCCTGGCGGCGTGCTCATCCGACGCGCATTGGAACTTCTCCGCGACGTACGTCCGGGTGCATTCGAACAGGCTATACATCGCCTCCGGCCCATCGATACAGACATTGACAAGCGACTTCGAGACAAGCTCATCGATGTTTTCAATCAAGCTGCCTGTCGTCACTGTCATGTCGTTGACGACTCCACGCAGCGAATCGAAGCTAAACGGTCCGACGAACCGGCAAAGTTGAACGAGCAGGGACTGGGCCGGGTCGCTCAACAGGTCGAAGCTGACATCGAAGGCCGCCCGTAGACAGCGATGCCGCGCCGTCGCAGTGCGGTATCCCCCGGATAGGAACGACAGTCCATCGCTCAGCAGCCGTTGCACGCCTTCGACGCCCAACAATTCCGCCCTGCCGGCGGCCAACTCGATTGCGAGTGGAATACCATCCAGGCGCTGACAAATCTTTGCGATACTCGCTATCTCGCCGATGCGAGGGACAAACCTCGGATGCATCTGCCGCGCATGGTGGACAAACAGCTGGACAGCTGGGCTGTCCAACATCTCGTCGCAACGGTCCGTCAGTTTGGGAACGCCAAGCGGGTTCACCCGGAAAACCGTCTCGTTGCGAATCTTCAGCGGCTCCCGGCTCGTCACCAGGAACTGGATATTCAGGCTTGCCGCCAACAATGCTTCCACGATTTGTGCAACCACTGAGATGACGTGCTCCGCACCATCGAGTACCAACAACCACGGCGCATTCGACAGCGCTGCGCCCAGACGCTCGGAACAGACGACGTCCTCCGGCATGTCGACACCGCAACCGTACGCGATGGCTCTCAGCACCTCGTCGGTCGTGGCTGCGGATGAAAGATCGACAAAGGCCACCGTCGCCGGGCATGACGGCGCTATCCGATAGGCGAGTTCAAGCGCAAGACTCGATTTTCCGACACCACCTGTGCCCGTCAGGGTAAGCACCTGGGAGTCGACCAATGCCTCGGCTGCCTTGGCCACGACCACGTCTCTCCCGACGAGATTCCCGACGCGGCGCGGGAGCGGCCGCGGACTGGCGGCAGTACGGAGTTTCGGCTGTATGTCCCGAGACGGGGCCAACCGGTAGCCACGGCGCGCGACCGTGACGATGAGGTCCCGGTCATCACCCAGCGCCTTGCGCAGCGCAGAGATGTTGACGTCGATATTGCAGTCTTCGACGACGGTGCCGGGCCAGACCGTCTGCATCAGCTCGGATCTCGACACCACTCGACCGTTTGCGGAGGCGAGCGTCGCCAGCAGGTCGAAGGCGCGCGAGCCCAGTCGCAGGTCCTGGCCATCGCGCCGCACGCATCGCGCGTTCATGTCGAGTTCGATCCGGCCGATTTTCATAAGGTCGCCTCCAGCAGGGGAAATAGACGCGCGTGTCTTCGCCAGCGGTCAGTGGTGAAGATATGCCGGCTACCGACGGAGTGCGCGCTTTATAACGCTGCTGGCGTGTCTGAACGCAGCGTCTGTCGGGCAGGTGTCAGCCAACCCATCGAAAACCATGAAGTCATGATCGTGCCGATATAACGAGCGGCGTTCACTCTGACGCCTGCGCGCAGGAGCTTGCGGGCATATTCTTCGGCGTCGTCTCGCGTAATGTCGTTCTCTGCCGTGATGACGAGTGCGGCGGGCAGGTCTTCGAGTTCGTCGGGTTTCGACTTTATCGGCATCGCCGCCGCGAGTGACCGCGATCTCTCAGGAAACTGTGACTCGATGAAGCGCTCCAGCGCCCTAGCCGTCATACCGGGCCCCGTCGCAAACTGACGATATGACTGCGTGGTGGCGTCTGCCGACAGGATGGGGCAAAACAGCACTTGCAGGCGCAGACTCGGGCCATGCCGGTCTCTCGCCCATCGCGCTACGACTGCAGCGATGTTTCCGCCTGCACCATCGCCGGCCACCGCGATCGCGCGACCATCGAGCTGCAGCACTTCGGCATGTGCAACGACGTATTGCAGCGCGGCGTATGCCTCTTCGTTCTGTGTCGGGAACAGGCCTGAGGCGCGGGCGAACAACGAACGAAGACAACCGCCACCTCTGCTTCAGCCGAAAGGCGTGAGACGAGCCTGCGGTGGGTTGCGAAGCTCGCCATGCGCCAGCCGCCGCCCGGAAAGTAGAGCACAACCGGCAGTAAGCCCGGCGCGCCGGCCGGTCGCACGATGTGCACGTCAATGGCGCCCGTCGGTCCGGTCTTGAAGCTCAGCGCTTCGGTAGTGACGGCATACTCGTCTGCGCAACTGTCGTCACTGTCGGCGCAGCCGGGGAATGATGGCTATTGGGCGAGCAGCGAATCCGGATGCATGCCGGCTTCGGAGACCAGATCGAGAAACTGCTGCACTTGTCAGATCGGAAGGTTAGAAGAGGCGCCTGCCCTCCGGAAGCCGGACGCCACGCAACCCCACGTTGCAGAAATCGCAATGGAATGACGGTCTCGGGCGGTGTGTGCGCGTGCCGGAAAGCCGTTGATTTGCGGCTGGTGGGCCGCTTTTCGGATTCGCACGCTGTCGGTTCTCCATGTGCTCCCGGACCGGTAAGTGGCACGGCGACGGAAGGACCGTCACCGTCCAGATCAGGTCCGCAGCGAGCGTGGAACACGTTCGCGGCGAATCCGCACGGGCATGCGCTGCCCCAGGCGCACCCACGCGAAAATCGGGTTGCCGCCGGCGAGCAGGTCGCGGCGGCTCGGGGGCTTGTCTGGATCGGCACTGCTGCTGGCGAGACGTTCTTCACGCACTTCGATCAGCGTGCCGATCGAGAGGAGCCGCGCCTTCGCGTGGTCGCCCACGCGGACTGTGGAAAGCTTCGTCTCCTCGAGTAGCCGTACACCTCGTGCTTCGCGTCACACGCTATGCAGATGGCGGCTTAATGTCCCGAAGTTGCCAGGCTCAGCCGGTTCGTCACGCCAGTGACGCCCGCGACTTGCTGCGCGTGTTGCTGCGCGAGATCGATCTGCGCCGCTTCGGGCACGGAGCCTTCCAGCGTGATGGCGCCCGACTTGGCGACGACCGACATATGCGAAGCGTCCACCCCGCCTGCCTTGATGATTGCTTTACGAACGTTGGTGGCGAAATGACGGTCGGCAGCACGCTCGGCCTTCTGCTCTGTCTTACGCTGCGCCTTGACCGGATCCTTCGGCACGGCGGGACGCGCCTGAACGGGCGGCAAGTATGAGACCGCCGCGTCGTCGGCGAACACGCTGCCAGCGTAGCCCGTCAACAGAACGATGGTAGCGAGTGCTGCGGCCGGTTTGAGCTTCGAATACAGTTTCATCGGGTCGATCTCCTTGATTGGCGAACCTTTTGTCCGCCGTTAAAAATTTGAAGCTCGCGCGTCCGCGCGAATGATGCCGCGTCAGAGCGGTCATCGAACCCTTGCAGCTTATGGATCGCGCACCTTAAAGTCCTTGATAAAACCTGAAGTGTTATGAATAGCTCAGATCATCCCAATGCGGGTACCTCAGAGTGGCCGGCACTCCAACGTCCGCAATGGCCCACAACTGCGCATTGAGCATCGGGCAGGTTTCGGAGTGGACCGGTCGTTCAAACGACCGCCGCATGACTCAGGCGAGCGGCGGAAAGTGGCCGATTGGGTGAGGTCGCCAATGGCCGTTTTAAGGCCTTCCAGTTCGCAAAACAAGGAGTCGACTGACTGACCGCTTTTGAGAGGGCCGTCTGACCGGAGTGGGTCGTCAAGGCTCGTTTGCAGCTCCGGGAAGCCGACATTCGAATCCACCGCATCGCGACAGCAAGGCGGCTAGCTGCAGACGCATGGCGGCCGAATGGCGAGCGTCGGCAATGGCCGATCTTCAGTCGCTCGATTTGCACGTTCGTGGGCGGCCGCGGTAGCTCGTGGGGCGTTCTTGTTGGCTGCGCACCGCCGGATGATGACCGCGACGACGGAAGATTTACGGTTGAAACTTGTCAACTTCGGAAGTTATTTGAGTAACAGCACGGTGCGGGCGGCCAGTTTTGACCTTGAAATCCAGTCAAAGCGGAAGTTATTTGGTTGAATTTTCGGAAGCCAATCGAGTTCCTCTACACTTCCTTCCGAAAACGTCCTTTAAGTCGCTGATTTAAGAGCGGTTTGTGGGTAACGGTGTGCTTGCCGCTTCCAGCGATGTCCCGCACAATTTCCGCATGAATCGTGGGTAGGAACGTGGGTTTCGTGGGTAGGAGCGGAGGGCAACATGGTAGGACGACAGTTGCACCGGCTCAGCGCATTGCGGGTCGCCAAGGAGGTAGCGCCGGGCCACTACGGCGACGGTGGCGGGCTCTTCATGCAGATTGCCGATAGCGGCGCGCGCTCATGGGTGCTCCGCTTCTCGATCGATGGACATGTGCGGGAAATGGGCCTCGGTCCGCTTTCGCGAGTCCCGCTGGGCGAGGCGCGGAAACAGACCGCAACTTATCGGGAGATGGCCAGAAACAAGGTTGACCCGATCCTTGCCCGGCGTGAACAGCAGCGGCGGCAATTGCTCGATATCTCGGTCGACGCCAATGTGACGTTCCGCGAGGTCGGCGCGCTGTCGGCGTTCTATCACGACTCGCTCGACATCAATAACCCGCCGACTGTGCCGGCGCCGCTCCGGGTTGCGATTTCCCGCGGTTTCATCGATGAGGGTCTGTCCGGCCGGGTTCGATGCACCTTGCATGCATCAGCCGCGTTGAGCTTAAGCGTATGCACGGCTGGGCCAGGCAGGAACGGCGCCGCATCGCCGCGCACCCACGTTTCATGTCCCGCGAGGAAATACGGCGACAGTGGATTGCCCGACTGTCCACCGGGCATCTCGAAGATGCCGTCCTGCTCACGCCCCGGCGACACCGCAAAACGCTCGGATGCGCCGAACACAGGTGACTGCACGCGCGGCATATTGATGTCGCCCGGCAGCGGATCGTCCGGCGTGCTGAGCCAGCTGCGCACCCACGGCAGCCACGACGGCACGATCCGCGCGAACGGATGCGCGATTGCCGAGCGGTTGCGCTCGCCCCAGCGTGCATCTTCAAGCTTCGTGCCCATCGGCAATTGTGCGATCGAGCGGTCGATCCGATCCAGCACGAACGCACGCCAGTCCGCGAAGCCCTCGGGTATCCACGCGTGCTGGCCGGCGAGTGTCTCCATTGTCGCCTCGTAACGCGAGTTCGCCGCGCGATAGCTGAGTTCGGGTGCGATCGCGCTCATTTGCTTGTCGAGCGCACCGAACCAGGCGTCGTACAGCGAGTAGTAGAACGCGCGCACCAGCCGGTAGCCGACCGCAGTCACATCCGCATGACCATCCCAGGTTTCGATGAGCCGGCGGAATGCCGCGCGTTTGGGATGGCCCTTGAGAGCGGTCGCGTCGAGCGCGTCGAGCGCAGTGCGTCGCCAGTGTTCGATCCAGAAAGCCCGGTCGTCGGTCTGCACCGCCAGCAAGTCGCGTTCGGTCGCATGCGGCATCGCGAGCAGATCGTCGCGAATCTGTGTCGCACGTGCGCCGAGGTCGGTGCCCGCATCGCCGATGCGTGCTGCCTCGTCCGGTGGCAACGTCCGGTTGTTCGCAGTCCAGATGCGGCCCGCCGGCGGATCGATGCGCAACGGATACGCATCAGGCGGCAGATACCCCTCCCAACCGCTATACGTGTCGGAGCGAAACGGGAAGGCGGCGAGCGCCGCGGCATCCGCATCCAAATCGGCAAAGCGCGGCAAGGGGCCGGCGAGCGTCCAACCGATATGGCCCTGTGCATCGGCCACCATGAAGTTCTGCGTCGGCACGCCGGAGGTCTGCGCAGCGTGCAACGCGTCGGCGACGTTCGACACGCTTTCGAGCCGTATGAGGTTCACGTTGATCGCCTGCGGATCCTGCGCAACCCAATGCAAGGCATACGCATGTGGGCCAACAACGATCTGGGGCCCCCAGCGGGTTTGCACGACCGGAAGATCGACGCTCGCGCCGCCGTTCACGTCGAGGCGCTCATGGATCACCTGCGCCCTCTGCCAGCCGCCGTCGGGCACGCCATAGCGAAGCGGATCATCCGGGTCGCGCATCAGTTCGACGAGATCGATGAACCGCCCATAGCTGTTCGTGAACCCCCAGGCAATATGGCCGTTGCTGCCGGCCACGACGAGTGGCGTTCCTGGCAGGCTCCCCCCCGTGATGTGCCGCGCGCCGCCATCTGGCGCCGGATAGATCAGCGATAACCGGTACCAGATGTTCGGCAGCGACAAGCCGAGGTGCATGTCGCTCGCGAGCAGCGCGCGCCCGTCGACGCCGTGCACACCGTCGACCGCGAATCCATTGCTGCCGACCATCGAATTGGCGGAGGCCCCAGCGTCGATGAATCCGGGCTCGCCGCTCAATAGCCCGGTGGACTCCGTGCCGAAGTCCGCGGCGGACCGCGCTGCTGGCAGCCACGGCGGTGGCGTCGCGGGCAGGGCGGTGGGCGACGGTGCGAATGCGCGCATGTCGTCGAGCGGAGCATCCCAGCGGCTCGTTGCGGGCAGCAGGAACGCAAGGAGGTCCGCAGGCACTCGCTCGCGCAGCGTCGCGCGTGACAGCACGTGCGTGACCTGGCCGTACTGCAGGTCGATGTACATGGCATAGACGGCGAGCAACGTGTCCTCGGGGCGCCACGGGACCGGTTGCGTGCGCAGTAGCCAGTATTCGAACGGTCGCGCGCGAAGCGAGCGCAGGCCGTCGTTGACGCCCGCCGCATAGCTTTCGATGAGTTGCCGCTGCTCTGCGGGCAACGCGGGGAGCGCCGCCCGCGCGTGTTCGCGAAAACGCATAGGCCGGTCGCGCCGGTCCAGCTCCAGCGCTGCCGGACCAATGAGCGCGGCCATCTCGCCGGCCGCGACCCGACGCAGCAAATCCATCTGAAAGAATCGGTCCTGTGCGTGAACGAAACCGGTCGCATACGCGACATCGTCACGCGTGCCGCCTTGTACCGTCGGCACGCCGAGCGCGTCGCGCGCGATCGTCACCGTTGCGGATACCGGCGCGTCGCGCGTGCCGTCGAGTTGCGGCAGGCTCGCCCGCAGAGTCAACCCGGCTGCCACCACCAACGCGGCCACAGCGATGATGACGGCGCACAGCAGAATCAGCGGCCAGGCGCGGCGCCGCTTTTGCGGGAAAGGCTCGAACGGATCATCGTGGATCATGCGGGGGTCGTCCAATGCTTGCTGGCTTGCTGCAACGGCAATCTGATCGCCGAAATGCCTTGCGACCATAGCATGGCCGTGTGGTTGTCGCCGGCTGCGCCCACCTGGCGGTCTCCGACTCCGACACCGAGCAGGTCTCAAACCCGGCGTTCGCGCGCACCGCCGCGGCCACGAGCGAAATCATTGCGACCCGCGATAGAACGCTGGAAGGTTGCGGCGCTGACGCGCTCATCAAGGTTGACGGCCGCGACGCCGCGAGGCTTCGCCGGTCTCAGCATGTCCACCTCTGCGTCGAACCGGGCGAGCACGTCGACGGGACGGCAACATCCCGTGCCGGCGCGGGGCGGATGAAAACCCCGAGTGGAAGAGGATACGATTCGCCGGATGTCACGGGTAGTGGCGTCGGTGCGGCGGGCAGTAGCCCTTCGACGCGATCTTCCAGGCGCAAGGCCAATGGTCTGAATATGGGTACCCGTGACGGCGCGAACAGCGACGTCAACAGACCACGGAACGGCCCAAGGCAAGACGGCCAGTAGCCAGCCGGTTGCACGCGGCGTCATTCGCCGCGGCCGTGATTGTCGTTACGCACCGCAGCATCGAGTGCGGCATCGCTCTCTGCTTCACCATCACCGGATAACTGCCGATCTTTACCTGCAAGTGCACGCCCGAAGCCTGCCGAACGCAGACAGGCGAGACCACAGTTCGCCCTGCGCAAGGGCGGTGGGGCGCGCACGGAAGCTGACGAAAAGCCGGACTCCGTTCGCATTATCGTTTCCGTGGTCGGTACCCGATAGTTCAGTCTCGGCGACTGGCGGCCGTAGGGCGCAGATCACTCCGAGATTTGGAACGTCGTTTGCTCAGATGTCTCCGTCGGCGGTGGCACACTGCGCTTGCGCTTCGAAAGCCTCAAGTGCATGGATCAATTTTCTGTCGTGGACCCGATCGTTGATGAGCACCATTGCACCGCAGACTGTTACGCGCGAAGCGCGTGATCGACGGCACCGGTAGAGCAGAGACGGTAGAAATGCAAAAGAACATGGTGTGGGCCGACAACGCGAAGTCCGTTGTCGCAGCCAAACGCCCCCACGTAGCAGCGCTGCTCGCGCTGGCGCTGGCGGTGTCGTCCGCATTGAGCGGCTGTAGCTCGTTGTACTCGGAAGGCGCGGTTGCGGGCGCCGGTATCGCGGGTGCCGCGGTCGCGGGCAAGGTCACCAGCAATGCGGCGGTCGCGACCGGTATCGGTCTTGGCGCGGTCGCCGCCGCGCGCGCCGGCGTGCAGTACTCGGAGCGCGTGGTCCACACGAATACGCAGAACAGCATCGCGCAGGCGGCCGGTCCGCTCGAGGTCGGCGCGGTCGCTCCCTGGAGCATCACCCACTCTTTCCCGATCGAAGACGACGAGCACGGCCGCGTGACCGTCAGCCGCCTGATCAGCACCGGCGCGCTCGACTGCAAGGAAATCGTCTTTTCCGTCGATCAGAACGCAACACGCGACAAGCCCGCGAGCAGCGCGTTTTACATCGCGTCGGTTTGCCGTGACGGTAAGGACTGGCGTTGGGCATCGGCCGAACCCGCCACCGAGCGCTGGGGTGCGCTGCAATGATATTGCGTTCGCCTGGCGTTCCGAGGGGTGATCGGCTGCGGCTCATCGCGGCCGGCGCGCTGTGCGTTGGCGCGAGCCTGCTGGCGAGCGGCTGCGCGTCGATCGGCGCCGCGAGCGGCGCGGCGGCGGGTGTCGCTTCGGGCATCGTGACCAGCAATCCGGCCGTCGCGCTCGGCGTCGGCGTGGCGGTGCAGGCCGCCACCGACGAAGCGGTCGCGCGCTACATGCGCAGCATGCACAAGGATCAGCAGGATCTGATGGCGGCGCTGGTCGGGACGATGGCGGTCGGCGAAACGAAACCGTGGTCGGTCAAGCACACGTTGCCGATCGAAAACGGTCACGGCCAGGTGCGCGTGACGCGCGCGGTCAATTCGGCGCTCGCGCTGTGCAAAGACTTCGTGTTCTCGGTGCAGGACGGCGACGGCCTGAACGCGCCCGAGAGGTGGTTCACGGCGAGCGCGTGCCAGCAGGACAAGGGCTGGAAGTGGGCGACGGCCGAGCCGGCGGTCGCACGCTGGGGCAACCTGCAATAAAAAAAGCGGCGAGTGTTTGTCGCTGCTTCTTGCCTCCGTCATTAACGACGGCAGGCCCCATCGTAAGCAGTTCCTGGAGGACGCAGTCCACCTTGCGCGCGCAGGGCAGCCCCCGATGACCAGGATGCAGTCCTGATGGGGCTGCATCGTTGAGCACAGCCCCGCGTGATAGATCGAACGCTAGCAGGAGTGATTTAACGTCGCTCTGTACATCGGAGAAGCGGCGACGTCTTCCAATCAATCGTCACGCCATAGCACACGGGTCGACAGCTCCCGCATAGGAAGCGGGTGTGGATCGATCGACGCTACCTTGCGGCGAACACGGAGACCCCGCCATTGACGAATCCATTTGCGGCGCAACTCGGGCATCCTGCTGGCGATGTCGCCGAAGAGTAGGGAACGAAAATCAGCCCTGTCGCCGGGTCGACTGCAACCGAATGCGCATTGTTACCAGTGTTCAGGCGAGTGACAACGCTGCGGGAACCGGCGTCGACAATGGTTAGTACCGGCGTACACGGCGATGCGGCCGAGCAGGCGCCATTCGTCGAGGCATTGCCGGAAGAAGTCCAACGGCTTGCCGCGTTGTAGTAGCGATTGGTGGACACATCGTATTCAAGCTGATCACCTCCACCCGCGTTGAGGGACGCCAGGAGAGCGCCGTTTGAACGATCGATAATCTGCATGAGCAACGGCGCGCCAGTCGTCCCTTCTCGGCAACCGACCGCAATATCGTTCCCAGGCCCGAGCGCCAACCCAGTAGGATCGCAGTTACCTTCCCCATACATCGCGACGCCCGCAAGGGTTGTATAGTTCTGCGTGCCGCCGTTTGGTATTGCGCGAACAGATGCTCCCGGCAGTTTTACGAGTTCACCATGAGGATTCGTCGTGCTGCCGTCTACGTTCACGTAGAAGTTGTCGCTCGTGGCGTCGTACCGGCAGGCTTCGAGTCCGGCAGTGGGTTTACCCGCGTTGTCAGTGAATGTGACCTTTGCCACGACGGTCTGAGTTGCCGTGTTGATGAATGTCGCGAAGGGCGGGTTCTCTTCCGGACTCGAGATCATGAAGATGCCATGGGTCGAATCGAGACAACCTTCATCTGCGCGCACGCCGGTTGTGCTGACCACTATCTTGCTTATCACTGCCCCTGCTGCAGGGTCGACGATCTTCACAGAATTCACGTCCCCCGCATAGATGAGGCTGCCGACAGGCGTCGCGCCGTCCGGACCGGCCTGCGAATTTGGACCGGGTCCAAGTCCCGTAAACGCGAGCGGACCGCTCCCCTGGATTGCCTTGACGAACGACTTCGACGGAATGTCGATCTGATCCAGCGAAGCGTTATTTCTGTCGGTAAAAAAGTAATGGCTACCGGAAACGACGCCGATATCAAAGGAAAAGTTGACGCCGGTCTTGATGTTCGGCACGGCAATGTCGGATACATAATGCGGCCCGCTTGTAAGGTTGTCCCCGCCGCCACAGCCCGCAATAACGACCGCCACCGACGCAACCGCCATTGCATTTGCCCAAATGTACCTTCGCATCGCCCACCTCCTCTGTTCGTTGAAATATGTCGAGCTTCGTCAATGCGTCCGTAACAGTGGAGCATACGCTTTCCATTAAGTAGTCGTCCGTATCGTATTCACCAGGTATCAAACGTGATTTGCTTCAGTTTTTCATAAGGTTTCCGTGGAGCGTTGCCGCTGCCGCTGCCCTGAACAAGGCGACTCCGCAAATGCAGAGCGGAACTTTTAGCCATTCAATGTCGCGAAGTTCGCCATACCACTATGCTCGGGCTTCGCGCCAAAACCAGCTGACAAGAGGGCCCGTCGCGGCGAGATGCAATCGGTTAGCACCGGTTTGCACGCCTCCATGAAAGCGCGTTCATTTGCGAGCCGTGAACACGTCGCTCAGCTAACTGCAGACTGATCAGACGCGCGCCGTCGGAGTCGATTCTGGAATGTGAGCTGAAGGATGCACCGGGCCATTGTCCCGATGCACAGCTGGCGACCATGGTTGACGGATGTCGAGTGGTGTTTTCGATGAACAAACTCCAGCCGTCGCTCGGTGCACCGCTTGGGACTCAATTGTGCGGCATCTTCGCACTCCTGGCCGTCGGCATCGGGTGTGCGAGCTAAAAGCGCTCCACGCGACGCGTCGGCCGGCGGGCCACGATAGTCGAGTGTGAGTCGTCAGGGCTGATGCTCCTTCTTCACGCGTGGTTGCATGCAGCATCCCGCGGCGCTGGAAGCGCGAGGCAGGACTACGCTTCTTTTGTGTCAAAGATCAGAAGATCTACACCTGCCTGCGCGAAGTTGCCGAGATCTGCCGCAGTCGCCTGGCCTTCGGGCTGGTCAACGACTTGATGGCGTCGACCGAGTCGAAACGAAGCATGGGCGACGAGGTGGTAAGGCGAGTTGCCTTGGGTTAACGCCACCGGCCCCGCACTGATCTCATAACCTTTCAGGCCCGGCAGTGTCTTCGCCAGTGGCACATGGGTCGACGCGTAGTAGTCATCGAACGCCTTGGCATCCGTTTGCTTCTTATAAAGTGCGACGAGCTGGGCCATGATTTCGTCTCCTGAAGCCGACCTTGAAAGGGTGGTTTCTTCTCCAGCCAGCGCGGATCCGTAACACCGTCTGCGGTTGAGCCGATGGGCAGCTCGTTGAGTCTATGACACCTCCACGAGAGTTCAAGCCCGTTCGGAGTGCTGCGCTCACGCAGTGCGCGAGCGCGTCCCACGCGAGCGGCGGCAACGCAACACCACATTCCCCCTCATACTCGACGACAACTTAATTGCTGGCAACGATGATTGCCCCCGCCGTGCACATGAAGGCGGTCACAGACGGCGAGTTCGAGCGCGTCGTTGTGGACGCCACCGCGCGTATCGAGCGGGAAGGTCCCTCACTGGCAGACCTGGTACGGTCCCATGTCGAGATGGAAGTGTGTCCGATGCAGCACGTTGTAGTCGGGGCCGAGCACAGCATGAAAGTAACCGCACGTTCCTTCATGAATGCGAGCCAGCAGGCGACCCGCGCGGGAGTCCGCGTTCCAGTCGTTTGCGATCGTGACGCGCGAGCCGCCCGCGAGATAGAAGGCTTCGACGTCGATGGCGTTGGCGTAGGCGTGTTCGCTCAAGCGCCCATCCGCCGCGTGATTAACGTTGCGGCAAGCGTAGCTGCCGATGTGATCAATGCGCTTAATGGCTTCACCGTAGAGCGAAAGCGCTGCCGGTTGCCAGACGTGGCGCTCACTCATCGCAAGTGCCAGCGCCAACGGGCATGTCGCCAGAAACGCGTGATTCACGCTCGCGTATGCGAATCTCTCAACGCGTACTGCATGCGCTACATCGCAACCCTGCGGTGTCGTCTGGTCTGCGACAGGGATGAATTGCAGCCCGGAAGTTTCCAGTGCCACCATACAGCGTGTTGGATCGTGCGTCGCCCGCCAGAACTTCCACGGCGTGAGCGGGCCAGGTTCGGCACGCACATCGAGCGGCAGGAACGGATTGTCGCGCTCCGGCACGCTGATATATCCTTCGTAGACGAGCCACGTCATCACCGCGGCACTCAACGTGGCGAACAGCAAAAGGATGGCGACGACGCGGGCCATCATAGCTCGAGCGGCCCGGCCGGTATCGCCGGCGAGAGCAGTGCGTCGCGAGTGTTCATCATGCGTCGAGTGTATTAAGAGCGCAGCTATGCGGCGGCTTTGCTAACCTGCTTTATTGCGTATAAGAATCGTCGATTACGTACATGACATCAACGCAGTAGTCATCCTCTTTTGCGATCAAGGGGACCCGTGAGACATTGCGGCGGGCGGCCGTTGCCACGCTTGCGCCTATGATGTTGCCATCATGAGGAAGCGTAAATCTTTACACAGTTATTGGGGGCGAAGTTTTGACGTTCCCGGGTGAACGTCCATGTGCAGCGGGATCTGCGAAGACTCAGAACTGATAACACTCGTTGAACTAACCCGCTGACGCGGGAGGAGGCGGTTGGCTGGCGACTTCGACTCCGGGATCATCCGCAGGGCACATCCGTTCGAGTGGGACGATGGCAGTGCAGTTTGCTGTCCTGACCATTCAGAGCGGAGTCCACCATGACACCTTTACGTCGACGCATGATCGAGGATATGCGCGTGCGCAACCTCGCGCCCAATACGCAACGCGCGTATCTCCAGCAGGTGAACAACTTTGCCAGGCACTTCGGGCGGTCCCCCGAACTGCTGGGTCCCGAGGAGGTGCGCGCCTGGCAGGTGCACCTGACTGAAGTCCAGCGGCGCTCATCCAGCACGCTGGTGGTGGCCACCGCGGCGCTGCGCTTCCTGTACCACGTCACGCTCAAACGCGAGTGGGCGGTCGAAGAACTCCCGATCGCGCGGACGCCGCGCAAACTCCCGGTGATCCTCAGTCAGGAGGAGATCACCCGGTTCCTTGAAGCGATCCGTAGCGTCAAGCATCGAACCGTACTGATCGCGGCCTACGCGGCCGGCCTGCGCATCTCGGAAGCCACCCGGCTGAAGGTCGGCGATATCGATAGCCAGCGCATGATGCTGCGTGTCGAGCAGGGCAAAGGTCGCGCCGACCGCTACGTGATGCTCTCGCCACGGCTACTGGAGGTCCTGCGCAGCTACTGGTGTATCGGCCGGCCCCAGTACTGGCTGTTTCCCGGCCGCTTCCCGGATCAACCCGTGGGGGCCGACGTGGTGCGGGAGGCGTGCCATGACGCCCGTCGCCGTGCCGGGATCACCAAGCCGGTCACGCCGCACTCCCTGCGTCATGCGTTTGCGACGCACCTGCTCGAATCCGGCACGGACGTGCGCCTGATCCAGCTGCTGATGGGCCATCGCAGCCTGGCCACCACGGCGCGCTACCTGATGGTCGCGACGAGCACGATCTGTGCGACGGCCAGCCCGTTCGAGCGGTTGCCGTCGATGTCCCCGCAGGCTTCACGCGAAGCACCTGTTGACCAGGCCTGAACCGCGATGAAGGCCCCGCTGGAGCTGGCGGACATCCTGCACCGCCATGGCCCGGCCTACCGGCAACAGCATGCCGACTCGCTCGACCGCGAGCAGCGCCGCGTCATGCGTGCCATCGAGCAGTGCCGGACGGCGGCCCTGGGCGGTCACGTCGAACAGTGCGACAGTTGCGGACATCAGCGCATCGCCTATAACTCGTGTGGCAACCGGCACTGCCCGAGGTGCCAGTCGCTTGCCCGGGCACGTTGGCTCGACCACCGTCAGGCGGACCTGCTGCCGGTGCCGTACTTCCACGTCGTCTTCACCGTTCCGCAGGAGATCGCCGCCATCGCATTCCAGAACAAGCGTGTCGTCTACGACATCCTGTTCCAGGCAACGGCCGAAACGCTGCAGACGATAGCGGCAGACCCCCGGCATCTCGGCGCCACGATCGGCTTCATCGCGCTGCTGCACACCTGGGGGCAGAATCTGGTCCACCATCCGCATCTGCACTGCGTCATCCCGGGCGGCGGCCTGACTGCCGACGGCACGCGCTGGGTGGCTTGCCGGCCCGGATTCTTCCTGCCGGTGCGGGTTCTCTCGCGCCTGTTCCGCCGGCTGTTCCTCGAGCGCTTGCAACATGCCTTCGATACCGGGGCACTGCGCTTCTTCGCGTCGCTGGCCCACCTGTCCGAGCCGGGCGAGTTTGCCCGCTATCTTTGCGGCTCGCGCCAGACCGAGTGGGTCATCTATGCCAAGGAGCCATTCGGTGGTCCGCAGCAGGTCCTCGACTATCTCGGGCGCTACACCCACCGCGTCGCGATCTCGAACAGCCGGCTCATCAGTCAGGGCGAACGGCACGTCACATTCCGCTGGAAGGACTATCGCCATCCGGCCAGACCACGCGTGATGCAACTCGACGCCCACGAGTTCCTGCGCCGCTTCCTGCTGCACGTGTTGCCGCACGGACTGCAACGGATCCGCCACTACGGACTGCTCAGCAACCGGTTGCGTGAGGCCAGCCTCGCCGCATGTCGCCGTCTGCTTGACGCACCGCCCCCCGATATCCGGCTGACATCCGGACCCGACTACCGCGACTACCTTGCGCAGCTGACCGGCCGGTCACTGCGCGACTGTCCGGTCTGCAGACACGGTCATATGGTCTGCGTCGAATACCTCCTGCCTGGCGCGCCGCCGCGGGCGCCGCCGTACCCGCAATGAGGTACGAACGTACACCCCTACCGGGCGCCGGACCCGGCACATCCTGCGGATCCGCGCGGCAGGCTTGCCCATTGCGGCCGCAGCGCACCTTTCTCCTGCACCCCGGGCCGCTTGCGGACGATCAAGTCTGGTCGTGCCTGCCCGATCGTGCATCCGGATCCTTTCCTGCCGTCGCTTTGCTTCCCGCAAGCGGCGGTCACAGCCGCCACGGCACCGATTCAATTCCCATAGCCACCGACACTGGAGCGGCTTAGCTCAAGGAATTTTTAGCAGGGCAGAAACGGCTCGTTTGCGGAGCCCTTATCCTGCTCACTGCGCCGTTTCCGCCCTGCTAAAAATCCTCTGGATTATCGCGGCAATCCGCTCGCCTGCGACTACTCTGTAATCCCCCTCGCCACGAGGCGGAGCGGGGCGCCACTTACCTCCAGCCGCCGGTCGAGCCGTCAAGGGCACATAACGGGCCGATGACAGTAGTTCGGCCAAAGCCGACTGTCGCGCGTTGACTCCGATATGCCCGCTCACTGCTGCTCACCGGCCGCTCGCCGGCAATTCGAGGCGAATGACCGCTGCGAGTTCAACGAATGCGTACTAGCGTCAAGGGTTGTTCAGCGTCAAGGGTTGTTCAGCGTCAAGGGTTGTTCGCTGCCTGCCCTGATTCTGATCACTGTGAGCGCGCGGCGACGCGTGCGGGCAGGCGGCGAACAAGCCTCGGGGGAGGAAACCGCGGAGTGGACCGGGACGCCCGGAATTCCG